>JAAZJL010000031.1 GCA_012800355.1 Erysipelotrichia bacterium
CTAAAAGGTATCCAATACCTATTAATAGACGTATTGAAAAATACAAAGCTAATTTAGCTAGTAAAAACCCAACCGAATCTTCGGCTGGGCTAGAATTATTTTAGATATTTCCCGTGTCTACTTGACAGGGAGCAGATCAATTAACACCCTTAATTCATTTCATGTACTTCATTAACTGTAGAGTATAATAGTCAAAATCAATATTATTTACTTTTGATAGTAATCTAATATCATCTTCTGAAGCACTAGCCCCTAATGAACCAACAATGGCTGTTGAAATAGCTCCTATCGTATCAGTGTCAGCACCTAATTCAGCACAAAATTTAGATGTTTTAAAAATGTCTAATTTGCCATATTCAATAGCACAAACAATAGCTCCAATAGTATCTAATATCTGTTCAGTTGTACCATATACATTAACAAGTAAATCTAATACTTCAGAATAACTTTTTGTATTGATTAAGTTTTTAAAATGCTTAACTCTTCTTTCAATTGAAGCAAAAGGCATTTGATTACCTCTTTTTAAACCTTCATTAGCAGCTTTACAAGCTATATTCCACATTTCATCAATATTGTTTCCACCTCGAACACCATAACTTATGCAAGCAGCGATGCAACTTGCTCCTGAAATAGCTATTGAGGTGTTGTGGGTAGCAAGACAAACTTGTTCGACTTTATCAACAAAAGCAGTAAGGTTCTTATAATTTTCTATAACTCCTATCGGTGATATTTTCATTAATGCTCCGTTTGTACGACCTAAAAGTCCTGCTTTTTCAATAGGACATCCATTTAAAATTAATTGTAAAGCTTTTATAGTGCTAGGACCTGCAAGGCTTTCAGCTACATCAATATTTTCGATATACCATTTTTGCAAATATTTTATGTATGATTCTGCAGTTACATTTCCTTCATTTTCTATTAATGTCTCTACAAGCAATATGGTGTGGATGGTATCATCAGTCATTGAGCCCTTTGGAAGTTTACGATTAAAGAAATCTTCTTTAGTTGAAGGATAAAATCCATTTATTCCAAAAGGAAATAACTCTTTAATTTTTTGATGACTTAACATTTCTGTAGGCATTCCTAAAGCATCACCATAACAACATCCTACTAAAACATTTTTCACACGATTAAAAATGGAATTATCCTTCATTTTTTTAATTTACCTCATCAATTTCATTTTTTCCATCTTCACCAGGTTTATAAGTAACCCACGTTAGACCAAACGTTATAGCAATAGCTACTAGCACAGCGATTATTATCCAAATCATTCCAGTAGTGCTTTTTGTAACTGGATCTATAAAAGCAGGGAATCCAGTGATACCCATACTGATAGCATAAATTGAAGTATTAGTAGCTGTTACAATAATTCCTCCAACTAAACCACCAAGCATACAATAAATAAAACGTTTTCTTACTGGTAAAGTGACACCATAAATAGAAGGTTCAATAATACAGAAACAAGCTGATAGAAAAGCTGGAAAAGCGATATTTTTCATCTTGATGCTCTTTGTTCTTAAAAATGTTGCTAAACAAGCTGCCATATGAGTAAAACTTGCTACCCAAATTACTGCTATAATGATAGAATTACCATTAGCCATAAATTCTATAATACCTAAAGTTATTAATGGCCAGTGTAAACCAAAAATTACCAATGGCTGATAAATCAAAGCGATTACAGCATAAGCAATAAATGGTGATACTTTAGTTAACCAATTCAAAGCAGCAGACAAAGCATTTTGTAAAAGCATTGATATAGGACCAACTAATAGTATTCCAAGTGTTGCTGTAAGTAAAATGGTAAAAAATGGGACAAAGAATTGTTTAGTTACTGCTGGTAATTTTTCCTTTAAAAATTTCTCTATTTTTGAACCAATTAGATTAATTAATATAATTGGAATTACAGTTGAAGCATATCCAGTTGCAGGGAAAATAATCGGAATTCCCAAAAATGTTTTATATATAGGCATTGCAAAAGCACTATCTGCAAAAATAGTAAACAAAACATCTCCACTATTTATCGAAGTTTCAATACCAGGGAAAATTAGGATTGCTCCAATTATCATTCCTATAAATGGGTCCATTCCAAAAGCATTAGCACTAGTATAACCAAGTATTACAGGGAAGAATGTTAAACATGCGTTTCCCATTGCATTTAATAATATTTGAGCACCATCTCCTGTTTGGATTACACCAAGAGCCATCAAAATAGACGATAATCCAGAGATAATACCACAAGCCATCAGAACTCCTAAAGAAGGAACTACTACCTTAGTTATAGTTGATGCTAAAACATTAATTATTGAACCTGAAACTTTTTCTTCATCTTCATTGTCAAATTTATTTGGGCCAGTTAATTTAATAACTTCCTCATAAACTTCACCAACTTGTGTACCAATAATTATCTGTAATCTTCCTTCAGCATATTGGACAGAAACAACTTCTTTATTTGCTTTAATAGCATCTTCATTTACGATATTTTCATCTTTTAATTTAATACGTAATCGCGTCATACAGTAGTTAATACCACTGATATTATCTGCACCACCAACATTTTCAATAATGCTTTTAGCCAGATTTTCAAATTTTCTACTCATTTTTTTCTCCTTTTAATTTTTAAATATTGCTCTTTGAATATGAATAGTGAGATATAATATTTCCTCTTTACCGATATCAACAGCATATCTTCCTTTTAGATAACCTTTGATATTCATTGCACACATATATGAATCGCTATATCTCTCTTTAAGCATATTTAGCAATGTATCATCAGTATTTTTATCAACAAACGTTTCTTTTTTAGCAATTCTTTGAGAAAAATACCTAAGATGATTAATAAAGCGATAGTAAGCTAATGAATCTTCAGTAATCTCTTTATCAAAGTAATCTTTGATTATATTAACTACTTCATCAATTATAACTGTTGACTTTAAAATCACATCCGTTCCTCCAGGATTGGTAGTTTGGGCATTTACGATATGTAAAGCAATAAAACCTGCTTCATCATCACTTAATTGTACCCCTGTTTCTTCCTTTATAATATCTAAAGAAATTTTCCCCGCCTTATATTCATCAGGGTAATAGCGCATAATATCATATAGAAGATTATTAGGCACCTGAATTCCTGAAGAATGATTTTTTAAAGCAAAGTGAATGTGATCGCATAAAGAAACATAGATTGAATCTGAAATTTTTCTACTAATATTAATTTTTATGGTATTAATAATTTTTTCAACAACATATATTTCTTTAGTTGGTATCGAGGCTATTATCTCTCTAAATTTGGCATTAAGAGAATCAGAAGACAAACAAAATTTCTTGTCAATTTCATTAGGATTTATTAAATCACCTTTCTTTTTTTGAAAGCCAATACCTTTTCCAATGACAATGACCTCATTATTGTTTTCGATTATAACAACAGTATTATTATTTAAAACCTTTGCTATCTTCATTTTTCCTCCATTCTATGAGTGTTTTAATTGCTGCAGTCAATTTGTTTTACGAGAAAAAACTCGCCCGCAAAACAACACCCAATAATTGTTGCCAATATGCAAACGAGTTAAGCTTATCTTAAATATGATAATCACTTCTTCGTTAATTACTAAAATTTTAACATCATATTTTACCGATGTCAAATAAGTAAATAATGAAAAAATTTCTAACTTATTGTATTTTATAAAGTTGTTAAAACAAAATAATATTGTTTTATTTGAATTGAATTAATATATCGTTATATAATAAGAAGCGAATAAATGGAGGAAATTTTATGGGACTATTTAGTAAGTTGCTCAAAAAAGAGAAATTAGAAGAATTAATAAATATTGATGATAATGATATTGTAGCAATAGCTGATGGTCAATTGATTGATATAAAAACAATTTCTGATCCTGTTTTTGCCCAAGAAATGATGGGGAAAAGTGTTGCCTTTAGATTTAATAAAGATAAAATTACTCTATGTTCACCTGCCAACGGAGTGCTTTCTGTCTTGTTTCCTACAGGGCATGCTTTTGGAGTAGTAGCTGGTGATGGGGTAGAAATATTTGTACATTGTGGAATAAACACTGTCGAGTCAAATGGAGACGGTTTTAAAAAATTGAAAAAGAAACAAGGAGATAAAGTTATCGCAGGAGAACCAATTGTAGAAGTTGATATTAACAAGCTTGAAAAAAAATATGATATGGCAACAATGTTAATTGTTACTAATATGCAAGAAAGAAGCTTTGATTTTATTTCTCCAACCATTGTGAAAAGAGGGCAATCATTAATAAAATAAAAATTCAGTAAATAACTATTTTTTGATTATGAAGTAAAAAGCATTCAAGAGAATTGTCATGCAAGTCTTAATAATAAAAATAAATAGATTAATGAAACTAACTATAAAATTGATTACGGATTTAAACAAATTAATAAATTAAAGCTTAAATAATTTTTAATAATAAATAAAAGTAAAATATTGTTCAAAACAAATCCTAAAAGAATGGTATACTACAGTATAAAAAAAATAGAATAATCTAATATAGAGTTCATGTAGTAAATTATTTTCAGTAAATACAGCTGTGATTTTTTTAAAAAATAAGATTGCAATATTATTGATATTTTGGTAAGTTTAAACGGTACAAAAAACCGTTTTTTTGTTGAAAAAAATTTACTATGATATAATATTTTGTGGGAGTGATTTTTATGAAGATTGTGATAGCAACTGGGGGGACAGGTGGCCATATATATCCAGCAACCACTTTAGCTGATAAATTAATTAGTGATGATAAAAACAATGAAATATTATTTATAGGTAATTATGATCGAATGGAATCAACAGAGATTCCAAAATTAGGTTATCGTTTTATTGGTATAAAAGCAGCTAAATTCAATGCGAGTAAAAACAAATTAAACGCGATTAAGATTTTATATAAAGCTTATAAAGAATGTCTGCATATTTTAGAAGATTATAGTCCAGATATTGTTATTGGCTTTGGAGGATATGTAACAGTACCAGTTATTATGGCAGCTGTAAAATTAAAGATAAAAACAATTATTCATGAACAAAATTCATTGCCCGGACTGGCAAATAGAGTTTTAGGTCACTTTGTCAATAAAGTTGTTATTTGTTATGAAAGTGCAAAAGAAGCATTTAATAAAAAGAAAACTCTCTTACTAGGAAATCCAAGAGAATCAGCTTGTTTAAATTTTGTTAAAGATTCAAAAATATTTAAACAATTTGGTTTGGACTGTTCAAAGAAAACTTTACTAATAGTTATGGGTTCTTTAGGTTCAGCTAGTGTAAATGAGAAGATGATGGGGATTTTAGAAGGTTTAAAGAATAAAGATTTTAATATTATTTATGTTACTGGAAAAAGAAATTATCAAAAAGTAATGGAAAATATTTCTGAAAGTGATAATTTGAAAATTGTTGATTATATAGACCAATTAAATATCGCTGGTAATTGTGCGCTTGTTATATCTAGAGGAGGAGCAACCAGTGCTAGTGAATTTATGGCATTAGGAATTCCAACCATAATTATTCCTTCACCATATGTGCCTAATAATCATCAATATATTAATGCTAAAGAAATGTTTGATAATGGTGCTTCATATCTTTTGGAAGAAAAAGATTTAAATGTTAATAACACTATTTCAATAATTGATGAACTAATGAATGACGATAAAAAACTAAAAGAAATGTCAATTGCTGCTAAAAATATGTCACATCCTAACGCAGCTTATGACTTTATAAACTTAATGAAAGAATTAGTGGGTAAAGATTGATGGATAAGATTTTAAGTAAATTAGAACAATATTGCACAATAGAATATGATAAATCGTTTAAGGTGTTAACAACTTTTAAAATTGGTGGAATTGCTAAATATGTTATCTATCCAAATGATGAGTTTTCACTTAAATCTATTTTAGACATCCTAAATGAAAATAATTGTTCATATAAAATATTTGGTTATGGATCAAATCTATTATGTGCTGATGATGTATATGAAGGCTTTATTATAAAATTGACACGAAATATGAGTAATTTTTATTTCACAGATAATAACCTTATCGCCCAAGCTGGTTGTTCAATTATTTCTTTAGCTTATAAATCAAGTGAAAAAGCTCTAACAGGATTAGAATTTGCTACTGGTATTCCAGGTACTTTAGGTGGATGTATATATATGAATGCTGGTGCTTATAATAGTTCTATGAGTGATATAGTTGATTCGGTAAAAGTAATAAGAAACGGTGAAATTGTTTGGCTGAATAATGCTCAGTGCCAGTTTGGTTACCGTAGCAGTATTTTCTTGAATAATCCAGATTGGACTATATTAGAAGTAAAGTTGAATTTAAAAGAAGGAAATAGTGCTGATATTAAAAAGCTAATGAAAAATAGACAAAAAAGAAGATTAGAAACACAGCCACTTAATTATCCAAGTGCTGGTTCTACTTTTAGGAATATCGGAGATATATATGCTTGGAAATTAATTGATGATATCGGTTATAGAGGTAAAACTATCGGTGGAGCTGCCGTAAGTGAAAAGCATACCAATTTTATTATTAATAAAGGTAACGCAAAAGCCGATGATGTAATTGAATTATCAAATCAAATTATTGAAAAAATAAAAGAAAAGCATGATATTGAAATGATCATGGAAGTGGAGAAGTTTAATTGGAAAAAGTAACAAAGAAAACTAAGAAAAAACTTTCTAAAAAAGCAATATTGTTGTTAATTTTACTGTTTTTAATGTCAATCGCTAGTTTTACATTGTATTACATGTCTGATTTAGCAAGAATAAAGAGTATTAAAATAGTGAATAATGAATTTGTTAGTGAAAATTATATTAGATCGATTCTAGACTTTGAAATAAATGACAGCTTAATAACATTGTTTCCTAAATTTAAGGAAAAAGATTTGAAAAAAAATAAAATGTTTAAAGATATTAAGATAACAATTGCCAAAAACAATTGTGTAATAGTCTCAATTAAAGAAAATCGTATCATTGGACATTTTATCAGTGCTGATAAGACGAGTTTCGTTTTAGGAGATGGTACAATAATTGATTTTAAAGCTCAATATATTGATAACCTTGCTTTAATTCCATTATTTGTTGATATTGATTTAGAAAAAATAAAAACTATTGCCATTGAATTCAATAAACTGTCCTTTGATACCTTAAGTAGAATAAGTGAGGTTCATAATTTATCATTTACTTATGATAACAATATGGTAAAATTAGTCATGGACGAAGGTTTTTATGTCTGTAGTTCAATAAAAGGTTTACCTTATGTAGATAATTATGCTGAAATAATTGCTTTTGAAGATAAAGCAAAAAATAAATGTATCTTAATTATTGAAGAATACTTAAAAGCAGTCAGAATTGATTGTTCAGAGATAGAATCATACATGGTTCAACCTGAAGAAAACAAAGGAGAATAAGGATTATGACAATGAAGAAAAATACAAAGCTTGGTGATATTAATGTTACTGTTGGAGCAATTGCTTCTTTAACTGGAGCTACCGTAAGTGAATGTTATGGTGTAGTAGGTATGGCTAGTAAACAGTTTTTAAAAGATGGTTTTGCAGTGCTTTTAAAACAAGAGAATTTTTCCAAAGGTGTTGTAGTAAAGCAAACTGACAAAGGATTAGAATTAGACATTTATATTATTATTTGTTATGGAGTAAAAGTTATTGAGGTAGTAACTGAAGTTCAAAAGAAAGTAAAATATGAAATTGAACGAGCTTTAGATATTGATTTTGCAGCAGTAAATGTTTTTGTTCAAGGTGTGAAAGTAATCGAATAGGTGTAGAATTATGAAGGTACTTGATTGTAAAAGTTTTAAAGGAATGATTCAATCTGCTGCTAATCATTTAGAAAACAAACAAGATGAAATTGATAAATTAAATGTCTTCCCAGTTCCTGATGGTGATACAGGAACAAATATGAAAATGACATTTGTAGCTGGTGTTAATGAAACAGTTAATTATTTAAATGATTATATTGGAGATACAGCTAAACATTTTAGTAGAAATATGCTGATGGGAGCTAGAGGAAATTCTGGAGTTATTTTATCGCAAATTTTTAAAGGTTTTGCTAATGCATTATCTGGTTTACAAAAGGCAAATGTTAATGATATTGCTGATGCTTTTTTAAATGGTTCGCGAATAGCTTATAAAGCTGTTATGAGACCAGTAGAAGGTACAATTCTTACAGTTGTTAGAGAAATGGCGGATTATGGCAAATATTATGTTGATCAAAATCCAAAATGTACAATTGAACAATACTTTGAACATATTCTTAAAATGGCACAAGAATCACTAGAAAGAACTCCTGAAATATTACCAATATTAAAAGAAGTTGGTGTGGTTGACTCAGGTGGAGCTGGTTTTGTTGCTATTATTGAGGGAATGAATCTATATCTGCAAGATAAACCAGTTAAACTTCTATCAGCTGAAGAAACAAGTCAAGTTGTTGATAAAGGCTATTGTGTTGAAGTTTTAGTGAGTTTAAACGATTTATATAAAAGAGAATTTTCTAAAGAAAGATTAACTAGATCTTTAGGTAGAACATGTAACGATATTAGCGTTATCAAAAACAATAATGAAGTAGTAATTCATGTTCATACAAGTGCTCCTGGTGATATTATTAACACTGCACATAGATTTGGTGATTTAGAAAAAGTAAAAGTTGAAAAATATAATAGTGAAAATATGGAATGTTTTACTTATGGTGAAGATAAAAAAGCAAACGAATATAAAAAATATGCAATTATCTCAGTCTGTAATGGAGATGGTATTAAAAAATTGTTTGAGTCACTTAATGTAGATTACATTATTCATGGTGGACAAACAATGAATCCAGCAACTGAAGATTTTGTTAATATTTTAAACAAATTAAATGCTGAAAATGTCTTTATCTTACCAAATAACGCCAATATTTTCTTAGCAGCAAATCAAGCTAAGGATATTATTGATGATAAAAATGTTATTGTTTTAGAAACTAGAAGTATTCCTCAAGGAATTAGTGCTTGTATTAACTTTAACTATGAATTAGATGTTGAAGAAAATATTAAAAACATGAATATAGGTATTTCTTCTATCAAAACCGGAAGTGTTACTCAAGCAATTAAAGATACTACTTATAATTCTTTAATAATTAAAAAAGACAACTATATGGGAATAAATGAAAAAGAAGTTCTAGTTGCTACTGATGATTTATTGGAAGCTACATATGCTTTATTAGATAATATTATTGATGAAGATTGTGGATATATAACTATAATCTATGGTAGTCAGACAGATGAAGTTACAGCTAAAAAGGTTTTAGAATATGCTGAAGAAAAATATGATCTTGAAGGTCAGTTAGTAAATGGAAAACAGGATTTATATCCGTTTATATTAGGAGTAGAATAATTGAAAGATTATTCTTTTTCTTAATTATGACTATTAAAATAACACCAAGATTAAAAGAGAATTTAAATAAAATGGGTATTAGTGAATTGACTGATATCCTTTCATATTATCCGTATCGCTATGAAGCAATTGAATACATTCCATTTAAAGATTGGCAGATAGGCGATAGAATAATAATTCCAGCAACAGTAATTGATAAACCAAAAATCAATTATTATCGTAGAAATCAATCGGTTTTATATTTAAATGTTGCAAATGAAGATGATTATTTTAGAGTATCTATTTTTAATCGTCATTGGCTTATGAACCTTAAAGTTAATCAAAAAATTACCATAATAGGAACTTATGAAGGTAATAATAAAATACTAGCAAGCAATATTAATATGCAGCCTCTAGAAGAGCAAATAGGTATTAAACCTTATTATTCTTTAAATAAAGGAATTAGAGAAAAAACTTTTTTGAGATTAGTTGAACAAGTAATTGAAAAATACGCAAGTAAAATAACTGATTTTATACCAAAGACAATAAAAAAAGAGAATAACTATTTATCAAAAATAGAAGCAATTAGACAAATTCATAAACCAGATAATAAGAAATCACTTTTAAATGCGATTAATACTTTAAAATACGAAGAGTTTTTAAAGTTTAATTTGATAATGGCAAAAAGGAAAAGTGATGCTTTTGTTGAAGATTCAAAATTTATAAAAGAGTTTGATATGAATAAAATTAATGAGTTTGTTTTTAACTTACCTTTTAAGTTGACTGATGATCAAAACAATGCTTTATCTGAGATTTTATCAGATTTAAAAGATAGAAAACAAATGGCTCGACTTTTACAAGGTGATGTAGGTTGTGGTAAGACAATTGTTGCTTTTATTGCGATGTATGCTACGGTATTAGCAGGAAAACAAGCTGCTATTATGGCACCTACAGAAATACTAGCCAAACAGCATTACAACAACATGCAGAAGTTTTTTGCTAATTATAATTTAGGTATTGGTATTTTATATTCTTCTCAAAGTATTCAAGAAAGAAGAACTACTTTGGAAAAAATAGAGAAAAAGGAAATTTCACTAATAATAGGTACTCATTCATTATTTCAAGAAGGAGTTGAATTTAATGATTTAGGTTTAATCATAACAGATGAACAACATCGTTTTGGTGTTAAACAAAGGCAATTATTTTTATTAAAAGGAGAATATGTGGATATGTTACTAATGTCAGCAACTCCGATTCCAAGAACTTTAGCTACAACTTTATATGGCGATTTAGATGTCACAACCATTAGCCAAACACCATATTCAAATAAGAAAATTCATACAACACTAATAAGACAAAACTCATTTACTTCGAAAATTAAGGAAATTGAAGGTTTATTAGATCGAGGTAATCAGATGTATGTTGTTTGTCCTGCAATAGAAAAGGGAAGTGATACTGTAAGAAATGTTAATGACATTTATCTAAATCTAAAAAACTATTATCAAGGAAGATATAACGTAGGTTTATTACATGGGCAATTAGATAATGAACAAAAACAGATTGTTGAAAACCAATTTTCTAAAGGGGAAATTGATATTTTAGTATGTACTACCGTAATTGAAGTAGGTATAGATGTGAAAAATGCTAATGTAATGATAATTTATGATGCTAACAGATTTGGTCTTTCACAATTACATCAATTAAGAGGAAGGATAGGTAGAGGAAAAAAAGAGGGTTATTGTTATTTACTTACTTCATCTAAAGAAAAAGAAACAATAGATAAATTAAATATTATTGTAAATAATAGTGATGGCTTTGTAATTTCACATTATGATTTAAAATTAAGAGGTCCAGGCGATATTTTAGGCTATCGACAAAGTGGTTTACCAGCTTTTGTTTTAGGAAATATTGTAAGAGATAGTGATATATTAAATAAATCATATCAAGATGCTAAAATGATAATAAAAGAATTAACAAATTACCCTACAATAGATGAATATTTAAAACAATCCGAGAATGAAGGTGTGCTTATCTCATAGGTATGATAGAATAATTAAAAGGAAGTTGAAAACATGAGTAAAATTTATGATTGGTTAGAAAAAAACTATAATATTACAATTACAAATAAACAGGTTATGGAAGCTGCTTTTACTCATGCTTCATATTTAAATGAAAATAAAGATGTTGTTGGATGCGATTACGAAAGAATAGAGTTTTTGGGTGATTCTATCGTTGGAATGTGGGTTGCCAATAGACTATTTAATCATGAACCATCAATTGATGAAGGTAAAATGACAACTATGAGAGCTCAAATTGTTTGTGAAAAGTCATTAGCAGATTTTGCCAGAAAATTAGACATAGCTAAATATATCAAGTTAGGTATTGGTGAAGAAAAAAGTGGAGCAAGAAATAGAAATTCACTATTAGCTGATATTTTTGAAGCATTTATTGGAGCTATATATTTAAATGGTGGCATGAAAGCTGTTAATAAAATTTTAAAAGATACAATTGATATTGTTAATCATCCTGAATTATCTGAAATAATTGATTATAAATCTAGACTTCAAGAATATGTTCAATTAGATACTAGGGCGGTGTTGAAATATGAACTTTTATCAGAAACTGGTCCATCAAATGACCCTTTATTTGAAATAGGAGTATATCTAGATGATGTTTTACTAGGTAAAGGAAAAGGAAAAACAAAGAAAAAAGCCGAACAATTAGCCGCAAAAGAAGCACTAGGAAAGTTGGTGAAATAAATGGATATTGAATCTTTATTGGAAAAAATTGATTTAAGTCAAAAGGCCCTTAATTCTTTAAAGAGGGTTATTTTATGTCGTCCTCAATTAGATAAAACTAATAAATTAATAACTATAAAGATAATAAATAATCATTTTTTGGATACTGATGTAATAGAAGAATTAATATTAAAACTATCAGATTATTTAAAACTTCCTGTAAAACTAACTTTTAAGATTACTGATCAAGAAATAAACTCTTCGGAAATAAGAAATTATATTAAATACTATAATAAAAAAAATGATACAACATTAAATTTAATTCCTGTAATAGAAGATGACAAGATTTATATTAATCTTGATGATAAAAAAACATTTAATTCTTTAAAGAAATTTCTAAATAATTTAGGTATTAAAAAAGAAATATTAATTAAGAATCAGGAAACTATAGTGGAAACAGAAAAGATAATTACTTCAGATATAAACAGTTCTTTTAAAACGACAAGTGGTAAATATAGAAGTAAATTTAATGGTAATAAAGATGATTACTTATATGTAGCGATGAATAAGATTACTGCCTCTAATAATAAGATTTGTTGTAAAGGAAAAGTATTTTCTGTTGAATTAAGAAACTTGAAAAGTAAAAAGGGTAGCATGTTTACGATTGAAAAGTTTATTGTTACTGATTTTTATGATGCTGTAATAGTTAAAAGATTTGTTTCTGATTCCATGAATGAAAATATAAAAATGCCTGTAGAAGAAGGAATGTGTGTAGCGATATATGGTGAAGTTAAATATGATATGTACGAAAAATGTAATGTTTTTGAGTTAGATTTTATTGAGAAAATGAATCATGATCCTTTTGTAAGATTTGATGATTATCCTGGTTTAAAACATGTGGAATTACACGCTCATACAAACAGAAGTGAATATGATGGTGTTTCTGAAACTGAAGAAATTGTTACTCAAGCCTTCAATTTTGGCCAAAAAGCAATAGCCATTACTGATAATAGTGTTGTTCAAGCTTATCCATTAGCTCAACAAACCCATAAAAAAATAGAAAAAGATAATCAAAATAATGATTTTAAAATAATTTATGGTATTGATGTAAAAGTTGTCCCTGATAAATTAAATATCGTATACAATCCAACTGACGAACTATTAACTGATAAAGAGTATTGTGTATTGGACTTAGAAACTACTGGTTTATCTACCAAATATGACCATATTATTGAGTTTGGTGGAGTTATCGTTAGCAAAAACACAATAACTAATGAGAGTTTACAACTATTTGTTAAACCACCAATTGAACTTCCAGCCTTTATAGTTAATAAAACTAATATAACCAACGAAATGTTAAAAGGCGCTTTACCTATTGAAAAAGCAATAGATAAAATTGTTGATTTTATTGGAGATAGAGTAATAGTTGCCCATAATGCTGATTTCGATTTTAATTTTATAAATGACACATTAATAAAACTAGGAAGAAAACCTTTAAAGAATATTTGCTTAGATACTTTAAATTTAGCCAGAGAGACGGTAAAAGATCGAAAATATTATCGTTTAGGAGTAATTGCAAACTATTTTGATGTTGAATACGATGAAACAATTGCTCATCGAGCTGATTATGATGCTGAAGTATTAGCTAATGTTTTGGTTAGAATGCTTCCAATTATTCCAGATTTTGAAAATATGACTTTCAAACGTCTACAAGATGAGCAAGAGAAAGATATTTTTAAAAAAGCCCGTCCTTATAGTGTGACATTATTAGCCAAAAATATGGCTGGAATTAAGGATATCTATGAATTAGTAACCTTATCTCATACTGATTATTTGACTTATTATGCTAAAGAAAATGCCAAAAAGATAGATGCTGATGTATCAGCTGAACCAAGAATAACAAAATCTGAAATTGAAAAAAGAAGAAAGAATATTTTAATTGGAAGTTGTGATCAATATTCTGAACTTTTTGAAATTGCCTGCAATAGGAGTCTAGCTGATTTAGAACAATGCATGAAATTTTATGATTATATTGAATTACATCCATTAGAAAACTATGAATATTTAATAGAAATTGGTTCTTCTTTTGATATGGAAAGAATTAAAATGGTAGTAAAAGATATTATAAAAATTGCTGATAAGTTAAATAAACCTATTATTGCTAGTAGTAATCCTTATTACACCCATCCTTATCAAAAGATTGCTAGAGATATTTATATTATGGGTAAAAGAATAGGTGGATTAAGACATCCTATGTACCCAATGAACCGAGAAAAAAGGAAATTATTTAACTCTCCTAACCAACATCTAATGACAACTAAAGAATTATTAGAAAAATTTGCTTGGACAAATAGGGAAGTTGAATTTGTTATAACCAATACTAATATGATTGCTGATATGATTAATAAAGAATACCCAATTCCAAGCAAATTAGTTACACCAACTATTGAAGGTTGCGAAATCGTATTAAAAGAAGAAATATATAAAAATGCTAATAATATCTATGGTGATATTTTACCGGAAATTGTTTCAGAGAGAATTGAAAAAGAATTAAACAATGTAATTAATAATGGATATGCAGTTCAGTATTATATCGCTCATCTTTTAGTTAAACAATCTGAAGAAGATGGTTACCCTGTAGGAAGTAGAGGCTCTGTTGGCAGTAGTTTTATTGCCACTATGGCCAATATTACGGAAGTAAATCCTTTAGTTCCACATTATGTTTGTCCAAAATGTAAATATTCTCATTTTTATACAAATAACGAATATGCTAATGGTTTTGACTTGCCAGAAAAAGAATGTCCAAATTGTTCTACTTTATTAAATAGAAATGGTCATAATATTCCTTTTGAAACCTTCTTAGGTTTTGATTGTGACAAAGTACCTGATATTGACTTAAATTTCTCGGCAGAGTATCAAGGTATAGCAATGCAAAAGATTAAGGACATTTTTGGAAGTAGTCATACTTATCGTGCTGGTACAATTGGTACAGTTGCTCAAAAAACCGCTTATGGTTATGTCAAAGCATATTGTGAGGAAATGGAGATTCCATATTTTTCGAATGCTTTTAGTGAGGTTTTATCTAAAATGTGTGAAGGAGTAAAACGAACAACTGGACAACATCCTGGTGGAATTGTTGTTATACCAAAAGAAAAAAATGTACATGATTTTACTCCAATTCAATATCCAGCCAACAATCCGTTTAGTGAATGGCAAACAACCCATTTTGCCTTTGCTGATTTACATGATAATATTTTAAAACTTGATATTTTAGCTCATGTAGACCCAACTTCCATTAGGTTGCTATCAATGTTTTCAGGTGTTCATTACAATGATGTTCCAATGAGTGATCCTAAAACATATCAACTATTTTATTCAACTGATTCATTAAATATCTCTGATTCAGATAACATGTATCATGAATTAAATGGAGCAGCTGGCTTACCAGAATTTGGCACTCGTAACAATAGAAGAATTTTAGATAAAACTAAACCATCAACATTTAATGAATTAGTTGCTATTGAAGGAGTTACCCATGGAACTGATGTCTGGGCTAATAATGCTGAAGTATTAATAGAAGAGGGAGTTTGTACTTTAAATGATGTTATTTCATGTCGTGATGACATCATGACTTATTTAATAACTAAAGGCTTAAAAAAGATTACTGCTTTTGAAATAATGGAATCAGTTAGAAGAGGAAGAGGTTTAAAAGATCAATGGATTAAAACGATGAAAGAACATGATGTTCCAGATTGGTATATTAATTCATGTTTATTAATTAAATACATGTTTCCTAAAGCTCACGCGGTTGCTTATGCTATGAATGCAGTTAGAGTCGGCTGGTATAAGGTTCATAAACCAGCAGCTTATTATGCTGTATATTTTTCATGTAGATGTGATGCATATGATATCGAAACAATGTTACAAGGAAAAGTTGCAATTTATAATCGATTAAAAGAAATTGAAGATAGAATAGCAGTAGGTGAAAAAGTTAGTAAAAGAGAAGAAGACTTAGTAATAGTTTTGGAAATTGCTTTAGAAATGTATTTAAGAGGTTATCATTTCAATAATATTTGTATTGATAAATCTGAAGCGATTAATTTTATAATAGATCCTGATGATGAATTTGGAATAATTCCATCTTTTGATAGTATTGATGGATTAGGCGCTGCTGTGGCCTACTCAATTGTTGAACAAAGAGCAATTCAGGATTTCATTTCAAAAGAAGATTTGTTAAAGAGAACATCAATAAATAATACTCAAATGGCCTTTTTAGAAAGAATGGGAGTATTAGATCATTTAGAAGAAGAAAATCAATTATCTTTATTTTAAAAAGGAGAAAATAGAATGACTTATATTTGGGCTCATAGAGGGGCAAGTGCTTATGCTCCAGAAAATACAATAGAGGCATTTAAATTAGCCATTGAGCAAAAAGCTGAAGGAATTGAATTAGATGTTCAGCTAACTAAAGACGGAGTAGTTGTTGTAATTCATGATGAAACTATTGATCGCGTAAGTAACAACAAAGGATTTGTTAAAGACTTTTGTTATCAAGAACTAAGGAATTTCAATTTTAATAATAAAAATAAAGAATATTCTTTTTGTCAAATCCCAACATTAGAAGAAGTTTTAAAGCTTGTAAAACCGACAAATTTACTTTTAAATATTGAATTAAAAAACTCAGTATTTGATTATGATGGAATGGAAGAAAAGGTGCTAGAATTAGTAAATAAATATGAAATGAATGATAGAATAATTTATTCATCATTCAATCATTATTCTATTGTTAAGATGTTAAAATTAGATCCTGATGCGATATGTGCTTTCTTACATAGTGATAAAATTATTGGTATGTCTAGTTATGCTAAAAGTTATAATGTAAAATATTTACACCCAGCTTATTATGTATTATTAGATCAAAATTATTTAAATGAAGCAAAAGAAAATGGTTTATTAATAAATGCGTGGACAATAAATGATCCAATATACATTTATGCAGCTTTAAAAATAAATATAAATGCTATTATTACAAACTATCCAGATAAAGCACTTTTAATCAGGGAAGATTTTTTGAAGGAAAAAGAAATAATATAAAAAACACTTGATATATTTATTTAAATAGAGTATTATGAATATGCAGTAAGGAGCGAGAAATCGCTCCTTATATATTGCTTTGGAGGAAAAATGCTAAGTATTCAAAAAATTGAAAGTTTAATTAAACCAATATTAGAAGCCAATGGTATTGGAAAATTCAAAGTTTCTCGAAAATCAGGTAAAACACCGATCTTAGAAATTTGTATAAAGAAGATTGATGGTGAAGTTGACTTGGATATTTGTGAAATTGTTTCCAATCAGATTTCTGATGCATTAGATAGGCATGATGAATCCAATCAACCTTATGTGTTGGATGTATGTTCCTTTGGTGCTGAGGAAGTTTTAGAGAATGAAAATGAAATTTTGCAACATATCAATGATTATGTCCATATAGAATTAAAAAATCCACAAAAAGGATTAGATTCAATTGATGGGACACTAACTAGTTTTGAAAATAATATTTTAAGTATTACTTATTATGTAAAAGGTATTAAAAAACAAGCTACTATTAATTATGAAAATGTTAAATTTATAAGATTAGCTGTAAAAATATAAGAGGGGAAAGTTATGGATTTAAAGAAGATTGTAAGTGCAATTGGTGCCATTGAAGAAAACAGCAATATTTCAAGTGAAGTGATTATTGATGCACTTAGTGAAGGACTAAAAACTGCTTATTATAGATTTATTGATGTTAAAAAAGATTCAAATTTGCCTAAACCAAAATTAAGAGTTGAAGTTTCAAAAAAAGGTGAAATAAAACTATATCATATTAAAACTGTAGTAGAAGAAGTCAATGATGATGAATTAGAATTACAATTAAATGAAATAGTTGATCTTTATCCAGAAGCAAAAATTGGTGATGAAATTGAAAAAGAAGTTAACATTAAAAGCTTTGGACGAAAAGAAATTTCTAATCTGAAGAATGTTTTTACTCAAAAAATAAAAGAAGCTCACAAAAGAAACTTACTTGATAAATACAAAGACAAAGTTGATGATATTGTCAATGCTGTAGTTGAATCTGTTGAAGACAAGTTTGTCTTAGTTAAAATTGATGAATCTGATTTAGCATTATTAGCTCAAAGAGAACAAATTCCTTATGAGAAGTATTATGATGGACAAAGACTTAAAGTTATCATCAAAGAAGTAAGCGATAAAACAAAAGGTGCACCAATTACTGTCTCTAGGGCTTCAAAAAATTTAGTTAAAAGATTATTTGAACAAACTGTTTCTGAAATATATGATGGTACAGTAGAAATAAAAGCAATTGCTAGAGTGGCAAATAGTAGAACCAAGATGGCAGTATATTCAAAAGATCCTAATGTTGATGCTATTGGTGCATGCATTGGTAATAGAGGCTCAAGAGTATCAGCAGTTATCTCAGAAATTAGACAGCAAGATAACCTACTTACTCAAGAAAGCATTGATATCATTGAATGGTCTGATGATTATATTGAATATGTTAAAAATGTTATGAAGCCTGCAAATATTATAGGTGTAATTCCTAAAGATGACATTATTCAAATTGTTGTTGAAGATGATCAATTATCATTAGCAATCGGAAAAAAAGGTATTAATGCTCAATTAGCTTCTGAATTATTAGCTAAAAAAGTTGATATCAAAACAGCAAGCGCTTTAGAAGAAGCTGGAATTGATTGGCAAACAGAAATGGCACAATATATTGCTAAAGAACAAGAAAAACGCTTAAGAGAAGCTGAAAGAAAAGCTGCTGAACTTGCTAAAGCAGAGGCTGAAAGAAAAGCGAAAGAATTAGAACAATACTTGCAACAAAAAGCTTTAGAAACGGAAGAACAAACTAAATTAGATGATGAAAAATCTGAAAGTGTTGTTGATTCACATGATGAAGTAACAGAAAAGGATGAAATTAAAGAAAAAGAAGTTAAAGAAGCAGTAAAAGAACCAGAAAAAGAGAAAATTGAAGATGTTGTAAAAGAAACTGAGGAAGAAATTGAACTTCGTAAAGCTAAAATTGCTGCTAAAGCTGCTAAATATGTTTCAAAATTTGAAAGTTTAGCTGATGCAAGTAAAGAAGAAGATGATGATGAAAAAACAACTTCAAAAAGAAAAAGAAAAGAAACAAAAGAAGAAATTGAAGCTAGAGAAATCAGAGAAAAGATTGAAGAACTCAAAAAACAAGAATACGAAATCAAACCTGAATACACTGAGGAAGAGCTTGAAGAGTTTGAAAATCCAGATGAAGATTACTGGTATTATGATGACATAGACTTTGATGAATTCGATAAGTTTTATGATGAGGAATAAATTTGAAAAAAAGAAAAATTCCAATGAGAAAATGTATTATTACAAATGAACGTTTTCCAAAAAAAGAATTAATTAGAGTTGTAAGAACTCCAGAAAATGAAGTTGTTGTTGATTTAAGTGGAAAAATGAATGGCCGAGGTGCCTATTTAAAAAAAGATAAAGAAGTATTTGACTTAGCAAGAAGTAAAAATCTTCTTGCTAAGCAACTTGAATGTGAAGTAAAAGAAACTGTTTATGATGAATTAGATTCATTGTTATAAATTAAATGAAAGGTGGTGCAGTTATGACAAATAAAAAACCAAATAAAAGAAAAAGAAATAACAGCAATAAAAAGTACAATGGCAATTATACTAAAAAGAATCAAGTCGCAAAGGATTGTACTTATCAGGAAGGCATCACAGTTAAAGAATTAGCTGAGAAGATTAATAAATCACCAGCTGATATTATTAAATTCTTATTTATGTTAGGTAAAATGTATACCGTTAATACATCTTTAGATGATGAAACAATTGAATTAATTGCTTTAGAGTATGATATTAGTATAACTAAAGAAGAAATTGAAGATTCAGATTCTTTGGAAGACGATATTATTGATAAACCAGAAGAATTGGTGTCTAGAGCTCCAATCGTTACCATTATGGGACATGTTGACCATGGTAAAACGACCTTACTTGACTTTATAAGAAAAACAAATGTTACTGCTGGCGAATTTGGTGGTATTACTCAACATATTGGTGCTTATCAAACAAATGTAAATGGTCAAAAGGTAACATTCTTAGATACTCCAGGACATGAGGCTTTTACAGCTATGCGTTCTAGAGGAGCAAAAATGACTGATATTGTCGTTGTTATTGTAGCTGCTGATGATGGTGTTATGCCTCAAACAAAAGAAGCAATTGACCACGCAAGGGCTGCAGATGTACCTATTATTATTGCTATCAACAAAATTGATAAACATAATGCTAATGTTGATAAAGTCTATAATGAATTAGCTGACTATGGTTTGATACCTGAAGAATGGGGCGGAGACACTATGTTTACAAAAATTAGTGCTAAATCTGGCGAAGGTGTTCAAACATTATTAGAAATGATTTTATTATTATCAGAAGTTTTAGAACTTAAAGCAAATCCTAAAAAATTGGCTACAGGTACTGTCGTGGAAGCAAAATTAGATAAAGGAAGAGGACCAGTTGCTACTTTGTTAGTACAAAATGGCACTCTTGATTCAAGTGACTGTTTAGTAGTTGGAACAGCATTCTGTAAAATTAGAAAAATGACTGATGATAAAGGTAAAGAGATTAAAACTGCAAAACCTTCAACACCAGTTGAAATAATTGGTTTATCAGATGTTCCTGAAGCAGGTGATCACTTTAAAGTTTTCGCTGATGAAAAACGTGCAAGAACTGTTGCAGATAGAAGAACCCAAACAAAAATTGAACTGGAAAGAAGAGCAATCGGTTTATCTCTTGATGATATAGCTACTAAAATTAAAGATGGTGATCTTAAACAATTAGATATTATCATTAAAGCTGATGTTGCAGGTAGTGCTGAAGCAGTACAAAGTTCTATGGAAAAACTTTCTAATGAAGAAGTAAAGATTCGTGTATTAAGAGCTGCAGCAGGGGGAATAACTGAATCTGATGTTATGTTAGCAACTACATCAAATGCAATTATTTATGGTTTTAATGTTAGACCAAATGCGATAGTCAAAAGAATGGCAGAAGATAACAACATTTCTATCAGACTGCATAATATAATTTATAAAGCCTTAGAAGAATTAGAATCCATAATGAAAGGTATGTTAGCTCCTGTTTATGAAGAAGTTGTCTTAGGACAAGCTACAGTAAGACAGTTATTTAAAGTAAGTAGAATTGGCACGATTGCTGGTTGTATGGTTGATGATGGTATCATAAAGAATAATTGTGGTGTTAGATTAATTAGAAATGGTGTTGTTATATACACTGGTAAATTAGGTTCACTACAACGCTTTAAAGATAATGTCAAAGAAGTTAAAGAAGGTTATGAGTGTGGTTTAACAATTGAAAGATATAATGACATTAAAGTTGACGATATAATTGAAGCTTTTGAAGATCAAGAAGTAACGGAGTAAAATATGTCACTTAAAAAAGAACGTTTACAATCTGAAATATTAAGACATCTAACCTTAATAATAAGGGATGATGTTAAAGATTCAAGCGTAGGTTATGTTACTGTTACTGATGTAATTTTAAATAATGATAGTTCAATCGCTAAAGTATATGTTACTTTTTTGGATAAATATAACAAAGATGAATATCGTTTAGCAGCATTAAATAAAGCTAAAGGATTAATTAGAAGTAAATTATCAAAGAAATTAACTATTAGAAAATGTCCTGAAATTATCTTTGTTTTAGATACATCACTTCAAAAAGCTAATCGTATTGATGAAATTATAAGCCAACTAAATAAGGAAGAAGAGAAATAAAGTTCTCTTCTTTTTATTTATGGATATATTCTAATATGGTATAATATTTATGGAGTTTAGATATGAAAAAAGAATATGTTTTAGGTATTGGTGCAGCAAATATTGACATAAATGGTCGTAGTAATCAGCCAATTATTTTACATGATTCTAATCCTGGATTTATGTCAATTTCTGCTGGTGGAGTAACTAGAAATGTTTTAGAAAACTTGGCAAGAATTGGTTATCCTTGTAAAATTATTACCGCTATTGGTGATGATAATAATGGTAAGTTTATAAAAAAATACTCTACTGAAGCTGGAATTGATTTTTCATATGCGTTAACTGTTAAAAATAAAAATTCATCTTCATATTTATGTATTTTAAATGAAAGCGGAGATATGTATATTTCTTTAAGTGACATGCATATAATAAATAATATTACTGTTGATTACCTAAAAAAAGTTGAGGAAGTTATTTTAAATGCCAAGATTATTACAATTGATCCTTGTCTTTCAGAAGAAGTACTTGACTTTATATGTAAAAAACATTCCAAGGATAAAGAAATATTTTGTGATCCAGTCAGTAGCGCTTATGCTAAAAGAATTAAGAAATATTTACCTTATATCCATACAATTAAACCAAATGAACTGGAATTAGCAGTATTGACAGATTATCCTACCCATACAAAACAAGAAAAAATTAAAGCATGTAAGATACTAATTGAAAAAGGTGTCAAAAGAGTTTTTGTTTCACTTGGAAAAGAAGGCTGTTTGTATTATGATAATTTAGGTAATTGTCTTACAAAGTCATTTAACGAAGTAGAAATGATTAATGCTTCAGGTGCAGGAGATTCCTTTATGGCCGGTGTAATATATAGTTATGTTAATGATTTTGACATAGAAAAAACATTAGATTTTGCTTTAGCTGCAGGAATTGTTGCGATAAGTACGACACACACTATTAACCCAGAAATGGGTTTAAATAAAATTGAAGAAATTATTTTAAAAGAAAGAGGTAAAAAATGAGTTTTAAAAAATACTTGAGTATTACAGATGAAATAGCAGAAGCTATTAAAAAAGGTAAACCCGTTGTTGCTTTAGAATCAACAATTCTTTCACATGGTATGCCTTATCCTGAAAATGTTGAATTTGCTAACAATGTCGAAAAAATAGTGAGAGAAAATGGAGCAATTCCAGCTACAACTGCCATCATTAACGGAAAGTTAAAAGTTGGTCTAAATAAAGAAGAATTACTGTTGATGTGTAAAGCAGATAATATTGGTAAAGTTTCTCGTAGAGATGTAGCTACTTATTTAGCTACAAAACAAAATGGAGCAACTACTGTTGCAACAACAATGTTAATAGCTGAAATGGCGAAAATTCGTGTTTTTGCTACTGGTGGTATTGGTGGTGTTCATCGAGGAGCTCAACAAACAATGGATATTTCGGCTGATTTACAAGAATTAGCACATACTAATGTCGCAGTAATAGGTGCTGGATGTAAATCTATTTTGGATATTGGATTAACTTTAGAATATTTAGAGACTATGGGCGTGCCAGTTTTAGGCTATAAAACTGATGATTTCCCTGCTTTCTATACAACAAAATCAGGTTTTGGTGTGGATTATAATTTACCAGATGCAAAAACAACCGCAAAAATAATGAAAACTAAATGGGATTTGGGACTAAAAGGTGGCATTCTAATTGCTAATCCAATTCCTGAACAATATTCTTTAGATTTTGATGAAATGGAAATGGTAATTAATCAAGCGTTAAAATTAGCTGATGAAAAAGGTATAAAAGGTAAAGAAACAACACCATTTTTACTTGCAAATATTAAAGAAATTACTAAAGGCCAATCTTTTGCTAGCAACTTACAATTAGCTTATAATAATGCGAAAGTAGCAAGTGAAATTGCGGTTGAATTTGCAAAAATTTCAAAATAAATAACAGTTCGTAAGGACTGTTTTTATTTACATTAATAAATATTAATGATATATTTTAGTTATACAATTAATAAAAAACAAATAAAAATATTATAGTATCTATTGATTACTATTTATTATTAGTGTTTTTTATTAATTTAAAGTAGATTAAGAAAATGAAAAAAATTATCAAATTAATACTTATTGTTTCTTTTATATTTGCAACATTAATAGGTTGTGATAAAAAAGAAGTAAGTCTTGATCCAATTTCTGAAACACAGCTAGATGAGTATTTAGCAGGAAGAGACCCTTTCATAGAAGAAAACGACATTGAGGGCTATTACAATTTAATTTCAAGAATTTGTGATAAAAAAACTGATGAAATAGTAGTTACATTTGAAGGTAGTTCTCTATTGATAGAGTACACTGCAAAATATCAGGTGAAATTATATGCTGTCGATCATGGTTGGAAAATAGAAAGTTTCGACATTTTAGAGAGTAATCAAAAAGCTAAAGAAATTACTCCTAGTATGTTGAAAAATCTGATTGAAGGTGTTGATAAAAATGTAACAGAAGGAATGAAAGGTTCATACTCAGTTGTATCGCAAGTAGTTGAAGATGGTGTAATTAAGTTTACATTAAGGTTTAACTCAAATGATGGAACCTATAGTGCTGAATATGAAGGTGAAGCTATTATAGAAGATGGTGAGCTTAAATTACAAAAAGTAGTAATCAATACAATATCTGATGATTCAAAAAATGGAGAAGGAGAAACATTATTAAGCAATAATTATGATCCAAATAAAAAAGCTGCAGATTATGGTTATAAAGCTCCAGCTAAACCACAAATTGATAGTGAAACGGTTAAAAATTTGGTTGAAGAGAATAAACCTGGTTTTAATGTAACAAAAGTTAAATATAAATCACAGACTGGTCCTATTCTTTTATATGAAATAACTCTTGAAAAACGTCACAAATATGTTAAAGATGTTGAAGAATGGCAATTTGGAGTATCTTTTATAGCTATGAAATATAATATTGTAGGTTCAGAAAAAATCAGTGCTACTACAAATTCAAATTTTGAAGGTGTTTATGTAAATAAAGCTAATGGAAGTTATATTATAATGCATGAAAATTGGAAAATTGAATTACATGAATTCTATATTGCTGGTGGACAGTTAAAAGAAATTGTTTTAAATGAGTATCACAGTATTTCTAGCAGTAAAATGACTTGGAAAAACAGAAAGAAAATTTTTAAAAATGTTTGGACAGATGGAGCAGAACCTGAAAGTTTTGCTGTAAATATCTTATCAATAAATGAATTACAATTGAATGCAAATATACTATCATCTAAATCAGGAGATGTTTTTGTAAAAGTTGAAGATTAATGAATAAAAAGAATCTATTTATTTGATAGATTCTTTTTCTTTTGGTTTAAATATTTGTACTTTATTATAGTTTCTTAACATTAATTGAAAATTTTCTCGACATTTGTATGTTTTATATAGATTTTCTAGTATTTTTTTAATATTTTCGCGTTCTGTGTTACCATCGTTACTGCATTTTGAATCTACAATTGGAATTTGTAAATCCCTGATAGTTTTTGAGATATCATTTTCATAAGCATAGATAAGAGGTCTAATTAGATTAATATCCATTCTTGATAAATACATATTTGGCAAAAATGTAGCTAATCTACCACCATGAATCATATTCATAAATAATGTTTCTACAGCGTCATCAGAATGATGTCCAAAAGCTAATTTATTACAACCATATTTTTTAGCAGCTTCAATAATTGCTCCTTTTCTAAGTTTTGAGCATAATGAACATTCAAATTTTCCTTCTTTTGTTAAATGAAGTTCCAAAATTTCTTTTATTTGAGTAGGATATATGATAATTTCTAAATTAAATTGTTTAAAATAATCAATTAATTCATCAATGCTATTATCTCCAAATCCTAAATCACAATAAATAGGAATTAATTGATATTTCTTTTGTGAAAATCTTTGGTATAAATATAAACAGTACAAAAGAATAGATGAGTCTTTACCACCTGAAACACCTACACAGATTTTATCTCCATCATTTATTAAATCATAATCATTATCAGCTTTTCTAAGACAGCCCAAAACTTTTTTAATATTACTCATGATTTCACCATAAACATTATATCTCATTTTTTAGTAAAATATGCTATTATTTAGGGGGAATTTTTATGAATGGAATTATTTTAGTCAATAAACCAATAGGTATTACATCACATGATTTAGTTGTAAAAGTAAGAAAGGCATTAAATCAAAAAAGAATAGGGCATACTGGAACTTTAGATCCAATTGCTGATGGTTTAATGATTTTAACCATTGGTAAAACTACAAAAATACTTCCTTATATTGCTGATGTTTATAAAGAATATGTTTGTGAAATGAAGTTTGGGCAAAGAACTGATACTTTGGATATTACTGGAACTGTTTTAGAGGAAAAAGAAGTAAAATTTATTTCAAAAGAAGAGTTAATTAAGATTTTAAATTCTTTTTTAGGAAAATCTTTGCAAAAACCACCAATGTATTCCGCTAAAAAAATTGATGGTCAGCCATTATATAAATTAGCTAGAAAAAATATTGAAATAGAACGTGAAAGTTGTGAAATTGAAATTAAGGAAATAGAATTATTAGGTTATTTTAATAATACGCTAAAATTTAGAGTTGTATGTTCAACAGGCACTTATGTTAGAGTATTAGTACAAGATATAGCAAATAAAATTGGAAATTTTGCAGTAATGACTAAACTAACAAGAACTAAAATTGATAAATTTAAGCTAGAAAATGCCTTTACATTGCAACAAATAAAAGAGGGGAATTTTACTTTAATTTCTTCCTATGAAGTTTTATCAAGTTATAGGTATATTGAATTACAAGATTTAACAAAAATATATCAAGGTAAAAAAATGAATTTTGATTTTTGTAATGATGAAATAGTTATGATTACTAAAAATAATGAAGTAATAGCGGCATATCAAAGAAATGATGAAGATGGTTTATACTATTGTAAAAGAGGTTTATGGTGATGAAAAAAGTAGCATGTATTGGCAATTTCGATGGTGTCCATCAAGGACACCAATTATTAATTGAAAGAGTAGTGGAATTAGCTAATAATAAGTTTATTCCTACTGTTATTACTTTTAATCCTGATCCTGAAATCATTTTTTCAAATAAAGAAAAAAAGTTTTTAACAACTTTAAAACAAAAAAAAGATTATATGTATATGTTTGGAATAAAAGAGATTATTATTATACCTTTTACTAAAGAAGTTAGTTATATAAGTAAGGAAAAGTTTCTAGAAGAAGTTTTAAATAGATTAGATTTGGATACCTTAGTTTGTGGTAGAGACTTTACTTTCGGTCATAAAGGTGAGGGAAATTCAGATTATTTAACAAAATCAAAGAAAAAGAATTTTAAAGTTGAAATTATGGAGCATATATTATTTAAAGATGAAAAAATTAGTTCAACATTAATTAGTAATCTAATTAGTGAAGGAAATTTAGATTTAGCAAAAAAGTTATTAAATCATGATTATTACATTGAAGCATCTATACTAAACAATGAAATTAGTACAGAAAATATAATTCCTAAAAAAGGTGAATATAATGTTCTAATCAATTCTAAAAAGTATTTGTTAAAAGATAAAATTATCAAATATCCTGATAAAAAGAAAGTAAAGATTGTATTTATATAAAGTTTAATTATCTAGATAAATGTGGTAATATATTGTGTGAGGTGAATTTTATGGCTGATTATATCGTAGCAAAGAATCGTGAGCAAAATATTGGTATTATTGGTTTATCTACAGCTGTTTTTGAATCAATAGCGGCGTTTTCATTAGAAGATATTAGTGGGATAAAAGTTGTCCCATCTACTAGATTTAAAAAGAATGTAACCTGTAAAGTCGAAGAAGGAAAAATTAATATTAATTTGAATGTTACAGTAAAAACAGGAAATAATATCAATGAAATTTGTAGAAAAGTACAAAAACATATCGTTAATGTTATTGATAACATGACGGATTTTAATGATATTGTCGTTAATCTAGATGTAAGAGGTTTTTATATTTAGTTTTTTATGACTAGACGCGAGCAAAGAATTCGTATTATGAACTGCATATATCAACATCTTTTAACTAAAAAAAAGATTGATGATATATTGGAAGATAATATCGATATAAATGATAAGGAATCAATTGAGTTTATAGTAACTAATACGATAGGAGTTATTGGTGAATTAGAGGCATTAGTAAAACAAATTGAACCATTATTAATTGACTATAGATTCAAAAGGTTAGGTTATATAGAACAAGCACTTTTATTATTATCTACCTATCAATTAAATTTAAAACAAATTGATAAACCTATTATAATTAATGAAGCTATTGAAATAGCAAAGATATATTGTGATGATGAGGCCCCAAGATTCATCAATGGAATATTGGATAGAATATGATGATTAATAATATTTGGACCATTAGTCAACTAGTTAGTTATATTAAAAATGAACTAACAAACAATATGACATTAAAAAATATCAGTATCCAAGGAGAGATTGGAAATTTTACTAATCATTACTCAGGGCACTGGTATTTTACTTTAAAAGATAAAGAGGCTCTTATTAATTGTGCTATGTTTAAAGGATATAATCAGCATTGCTTATTTATTCCTAAAAATGGTGATAAATTGATTGTCAATGGAAGTGTTAATGTTTTTGAAAAGCAGGGACAATTACAACTAATTGTTACCAGTATGAAGGAAGATGGTGAGGGTAATTTTTATATTCAGTTTGAAAAAACCAAGAAAAAACTTGAACCATTGGGATATTTTGATAGTAAATATAAAAAGGCGATACCAGAATTTCCAAATGAAATCGCCATCATCACTGGAGCAAATACAGCGGCTTTACAAGACATTTTAACGACTATAGCTAATCGTTGGCCAATTGTAAAAACAACCGAAATACACGCTTTGGTGCAAGGACAGCAAGCGATTGACTCAATAATTGCTGCTATTAAAAAAGCTGATCAAACAACAGCTGATGTAATTATATTGGCAAGGGGTGGCGGTTCTATTGATGATTTATGGTGTTTTAATGATGAAAATATTGCCAAAGCAATTTTTGAATGTAAAAAACCAATAATAACTGGAATTGGTCATGAAATAGATTTTACAATTGCAGATTTAGTTGCTGATTTTCGTGCTCCTACACCAACTGCTGCTGCATCTAAAGCAACCCCAAATTATAAAGAAGTGTTAAGTAGTGTCAAAAAACTTGAAAATATTATTGTTCAAACCATTGATAATGAAATAAATAGACATTATCAACTATTAGATTATTATGATAATAAATTATTGAACTATAGAAATGTTGTAAGTTATTATCAAATTGAAACTAATAATTTATTAAAATTAACAGCTTTTACTTTAAAAAAGAAAAGTGAATTATATACCCAAAATATTAAAAATCAAGGAAAAATACTAGCATTATCTACTAAATCTTTAATTAAACATAACGATGATTATTTAAAAAACAGCTCATATTTACTTAAAAAATCACTTGATGATATATTACAGAAAAAAAAGATTAGACTATCTAAAAGCATAGATTTACTTGATTCATATTCACCACTAAAGACCTTACAGAGAGGTTATGTAGTTACTAGTCAAAATAATGTAATTGTTAAATCAATTAAAGATATTGATTACTTAGAGAATTTAGAAACGAGATTTGTTGATGGAATTATTACATCAAAACCAGTAAAGGAGTAGTTTATGAAAGAAGAATTAACATTTGAACAAGCTTTTAAAAGATTAAATGAAATAACAGAAATTATCCAAAGAAACGAGTGTACTTTAGATGAAGGTTTTGCTTTATTTGAAGAAGGTTTAAAACTTTCAAAGTTTTGCAGTGAAAAACTATCTTTCTTTGAAGAAAAGTTTGAAGAACTAACAAAGGATAAGAACAATGAGGAATAATTTTGAGAATTATTTAAAATCATTAATTTCTGAAAATTACATTGTCGAAGAAGCAATGAACTATTCACTGTTAGCTAAAAGCAAAAGATTAAGACCACTTTTATTATTAACAGTTTTAAAAGATCTGGATATTAATTATACGGATGGTTTTGCTTGTGCAAGTGCTATTGAGATGATTCATACTTATTCCTTAATTCATGATGATTTACCTGCTTTTGATAATGATGATTACCGAAGAGGAAAATTAACTAATCATAAAATGTACAATGAACAAATTGCTATATTAGCTGGTGATGCTCTATTGACATTTGCTTTTGAAACAGTGATAAATAGCGATTATAATAATGATGTTAAAGTTAAATTAATTAATTATATTTCTAACTATGCTGGTAAAGAAGGAATGATAAAAGGTCAGCAATTTGATATTGATTACGAAAATAAAACAGTTGATATTGAACAATTAACAAATATGCAGATATTAAAAACAGGCAAGTTAATTGCGTTACCTTTAATTTGTGGTTTAATTATTGCAAATAAAGAAAAATATATTGATGTTTTCATTAATGTTGGATTAAAATTGGGATTAGCTTTTCAAATTCAAGACGATATTTTGGATGTAACTGCCAATTTTGAAACCTTAGGAAAAAAAACTAAATCAGATGAATATAATAAAAAGAGCACATTTGTTACATTATTAGGTTTAGAAAAAGCCAAAGAAACTTTTAAAACTATTTATAGCGAAATATACGATATTTTTGATAGTTTAGATATTGATTTTAAAGAAACTAGAGAATTAATTGCCTCAATGGAAAATAGAAACTGGTAATTTATGAGATTAGATTTATATCTTGTTGAAAAAAAATATTTCACTACTAGAAGTAAGGCAGCTTTAGCTATTAAAGAAAAAAACGTCAAAGTTAATGGGAATTTAATAACTAAAGCTGGTTTTATAGTGTCTGAAGATGATGTAATTGAAATAAAACAGAATATAAATAATTTTATCAGTAGAGGTGGATATAAATTATTACATGCCTTACAATACTTTAATATTGATCTGACAGATAAAATTGTGTTAGATATAGGAGCTTCAACAGGAGGCTTTACTGATTGTTGTTTACAGAATAATGCCAAAAAAGTGTATGCTTATGATGTAGGTCATTCTCAACTAGATAAGTCTTTATTAAATGATAGCAGAGTAGTGGAAAAAGAAAGAATTAACTGTCGTTATTTAACAAAAAACGATTTCAAAGATACTATTGATTTTATTTGTATGGATGTTTCTTTTATCAGTTGTACAAAGATGTTTGAAGCTATTTCCAATGTTTTAGATTACAGTAAAGAAATAGTAGTTTTATTTAAACCACAATTTGAAGTTGGTAGTGATTATCTAAATAGACAAGGTATTGTAATAAATGATAAAATAATAGAAGTTAGATTGAGTGAAACAATAGAGTATGCAAAAACATTTAACTTAAAATTTATTGATAAAATTATCTCTCCTATAAAAGGAAAAGATGGCAATAAAGAGTACTTATTATATTTCAAAAAGATTAATTAAAGGAGAAATTATGTTATATAATTTATACATTAAAGACTTTATATTAATAGACGAATTAAACATTGATTTCATGGATGATTTCAGTGTTTTTACCGGTGAAACAGGAGCGGGTAAAAGTATCTTTATTGATTGTATTGGTTGTTTAATTGGTGATCAATTAAATGTTTCAATGATTAGAAAAGATTGTGACAAAACAATTATTGAAGGAAGTTTTGAAATTGATAATAATTTAAAAACTAAACTTAAGGAAGCAGGTTATGATGATGAATCATTTATTGTCACAAGAGAGATAGGGCTAGATGGTAGAAGTATAACAAGGCTAAATCAAAGAAACACTACTTTATCCTTTGTAAAAGAGTGTTTAGAAGATTATGTTGATATTCACTGTCAGCATGATAATCAATATTTATTAAATGATAAATATCACCTAAATTTATTAGATCAGTATTGTCAATTTGATGATAATCTCAATAATTTAGCTATTCTTTATAAAGAATACAATAATTTAGAAAAAGAATACGAGAAGTTAATTTCAACTACTTTTAATCAAGCACAACTGGAAATAATTGAATATCAACTAAAAGAAATCGATAATTTAAATATTGATAATGTTGAAGAGGATATAGAAATTCAAAGTAAGCTAAAAGCAATTTCAGAATTTGAAAAGCAACAAAAAAATATTGAAGAGATAAAAGAATTATTTACTGAGGATGGAATATTAGATAAACTGTATTACTTTACAAAGTTATCTCATAATTTATCAAATTTTGAAGATATTCAAACTAATATAGAAAATATTATTAATAGTTATTATTCAATAACAGATGATTATGAAACAATTTTAAGTAAACTTGACCTTAATACTATATCAGCAGAAGAAATAGATTTCTTAAATAGCCGTTTATTTGATTTGCAGAGAATTAAACGAAAATATAATTCTTCTTTAAAAGAATTGTTAGAAATAAAAGAAGATTTAAGCAATCAATTAGAAGCATATAATAATAAAGAGTTTATTCTTTCCAAATTGTTAAAAGAAAAAGATGAAGCTTATAAAAAATATTATGAATATGCTACAGAAATAAGTAAAATCAGAAAAAACAATGCTTTAAAATTACAAAAGGAAATTTTAAACGAATTAAAAGATTTATCTTTGGAAAATGCAAGATTTGAAGTTTTATTTGAAGAAAATAAACCAACTTCTAAAGGTATTGATTTAGTTAAGTTTATGATATCTATGAATACTGGGATGCCACTTCAACCATTAAATAAAGTTGCCTCAGGTGGTGAATTATCAAGATTAATGTTGGGATTAAAAGTAATTTTCGCTAAACTTCAAGGTACGAAATTGATTATATTTGATGAAATTGATGCTGGAGTAAGTGGTTATGTGGCTTTGAATATCGGTGTGAAAATGGCAAAATTAGCTAAAGATATTCAAGTGTTTAGTGTTACCCATTTACCAAGTGTGGCAGCATGTGGTAAATATCACTATTTAATCAGCAAGACACAAACTGAAAGAAGCACTAGTTCAACAGTAGAACAAATTAGTAAAGAGAAACGTATTGAACAATTATCAATCTTATCAAGTTCAACTATTTCTAAAACTAGTTTAAGCGCTGCTGAAGAACTACTAGAAAAGGCCCAAAGACTATGCAGGTAGATCACGCAATAGAAAATTACCTTTATCATATCCAGGTAATTGAACAAAAGCCTCTTTCAACAGTAAAATCATATAAAAACGATTTAAAGAAATATCAAAAATATCTTAAAGAGTTAAATATTATCAATATTGAAGAGGTAGATAGTTTAATATTATTGGATTTTATTACTTCACAAAATCATTTAGCGAAAAGTTCTCAAGCTCACTTACTTACATCAATTAAAAATTTATATAATTACTTATTTATTAATCATAATATTAATAATGAAGTATGTAATCTTTCTATAAAAATGAGCAAAACTAACTTACCATCATTTCTATCGTTTGATGAAGTACAGTTAATCTTAAATAGTTTCGATGAAAATGAAGAAAAGGAATTATTTGAAAGATTAATGATTCAACTTATTTTTGTAAGTGGAGCAAGAGTGTCTGAAGTCTGTGATTTAAATGTAAAACAAGTCAATATTACTCATAAATTATTGAGAATTATTGGTAAGGGAAATAAAGAAAGGATTGTCTTAATTGACAACGATACAGCTAAAAGATTGGAGTTCTATTATAGTAATATCCGTGTGAAATGGTTGAAAGGAAAAGACAGTAATTATTTTTTTGTAAATAATGTGGGAAAAAAAGTAAATAGACAATATATTTATAAAATTGTCAAAAGAAAACAACAGGAATTAGGTATAAAAAAAGAAATTTCACCACATACATTTAGACATTCATTTGCTACCCATTTATTAGATAGTGAAGTTGATTTAAGAAGTGTTCAAGAACTTTTGGGTCATTCTGATATTTCAACAACTCAAATATATACTCATATTCAAAACAAACAACTAAAACAAGCTTATATGAAATTAAAAAGAGCTAACAAGGAGATTAAAGATGAAAAAATATAAAAGAATTTTTGTGATTGTTATGGACTCATTGGGAGTAGGACAAGCAAATGATGCTCACTTATATGGAGATTCTGGAGCAGATACTTTTGGAAACATAGCTAAAAACTATCAATTAAGCATTCCAAACTTGCAAAAATTAGGGATTAGTAATTTACACCCATTAAAAGGTGTTGGAAAAGTTGGAAATCCACTAGGTTATTACAATGTATTACACGAATCAAGTGTCGGAAAAGATACTTTAACAGGACATTGGGAGTTAATGGGACTACATGTTGATACACCTTTTGTTGTTTTTACTGATACTGGATTTCCAAAAGAATTATTAGATGAATTATCAGAAAAAACAGGTCATGGATGGATAGGAAACTATTCTGCAAGTGGAACTGAAATAATAAAAGAATTAGGAGAAGAGCATATAAAAACTGGAAAAATGATAGTTTATACTTCAGCTGATTCTGTTTTACAGATTGCTTGCCATGAAAATTATTTTGGTCTAAATGAATTATATAGATGTTGTGAAATTGCCAGAGAAATAACTATGACACCACAATGGAGAGTAGGACGTATTATTGCAAGACCTTTTGTAGGTGAAACAGCTGAAACATTTAAGCGTACTGCTAATAGACACGATTATGCTATTTCTCCTTATGATGAAACAGTATTAGATTTCTTAAAAGAAGCTAATTATGATGTTATTTCTGTAGGTAAAATCAATGACATTTTCTCAGGATGTGGAATTACTGAAGCCTTAAAATCTAAAAGTAATGCTGAAGGAATGGAAATTACAATAGTTCAAACAGAAAAAGACTTTACAGGTGTATGTTTTACAAATTTAGTAGATTTTGATGCATTATGGGGTCATAGAAGAAACGTTGAAGGATATGCTAAGGAAATTGAATTATTCGATAGTTATTTAGGACAACTAATGGAAAAAATAAATGAAGATGATTTGATTATTTTAACAGCCGACCATGGTAATGATCCAACTTGGCATGGTACAGATCATACTAGAGAATCAGTTCCAATGCTTGCTTATAGTAAATCATTTACTAATTCTGGAAGACTAGAAGATGGTAGAACATTTGCTAATGTAGGTGCTACAATTGCCGATAACTTTAATATAAAATCTACGGGTCATGGAACATCTTTCTTAGATAAATTGGTGTAAAAATGAAAGAAAAGAATGTATTACAATTTTATGTTCTTTGTAATCGATTAAAACATCTTATTCGAAGTGGTTGGATTGCTTGGAATGTAAAAAAAGAGAGAGTAGAGTCAGTAGCAGAACATATATATTCAACTCAAATGTTAGCAATAGCCATGTATTCTGAGTTTAATTATGATATAGATTTAGAAAAAGTCTTAAAAATGTTGGCAATTCATGAATTAGAAGAAACAATAATTGGTGATTTTACACCGTTTCAACTAGATCAAGAAAAGAAACAAGAAATGGGTCACAAAGCCATTTTAAAGGCGTTACAGCCACTTTCTGACAAACAGCATTGGATTGACTTAATAATGGAATTTGATGCTAGAAAAACAAAAGAAGCAGTTTTTGCTTATCAATGTGATAAATTGGAATGTGATTTACAAGCTAAACTATATGATGAGGAAAACTACGTTGACTTAAATAACCAGGAGAATAATAAAACTATAGAAGATGAAAATGTAAAAGAATTACTAGAAAAAGGGTATAGTTGGTCTCAAATGTGGATTAAAAATGATCTCAACAAAATAAACTTTGATGAAAATTTTAGAAAAGTTAACGAGTATGCTTTTTATAATAAAATCAGTGATTTAGAAGAAGATAAGTAAAGTAAACATTTAATTGTTAGATATTTCACAAGTTTATTATCTACCGTAAAATATCATAAAAGAATTATTTAATTATATTTTCTTAACATAAATTTTTATTAATTATCTTCAATTGAATTTATTAATAATAAAATATGAGATGTATAAAGTTTAACAGATATTTATAATTGATTAATAAAGTATTAATGATTTAAATATTAATCTTTAGATTTAAGTATTTCTTTGTAATTTAAAATTAAATGCAAAAAAGTTAATAATGGTGAATAAAATGATGTTTTTGCATTCTATAAACTGTAAGTAAGGCATACGTTAATATTAATTAGCTCATATATGGTCAATATTTCATCTTATATAACTCATTTCAATTAAATTTATCATATTATTAACCTATAAAAATAACATAATATACATTATGCGAAGTTAAATCAATAAGAAAAAGTCATTATTTATGACTTTTTTTCTTTGTTTTACTCTCTTCATATTTTATAAAATTATAGAAATTTATTAGAATTACCATTAATTCCATTGTTATAAAGCTTATAATTAATCCTAAAATATTCAAAAATCCATTATTAAATATGAATAATGATACTGCTACAACAATATATATTACTATTAAAAAATTATAATCTTCATGTCCTTTATAATTTGATTTACACTTCAAACAACTTATATTATTTTTTTCTTTTTTCTTTTCTAAATTTGATCCACAGTTTGGACATTTATTCATAAATTTTAATTCATAAAATTGTTTAAATTTATTTTTCTTTAACATTTTATTCACTTCTACTCTTTTTTATAATATTTCTACTTTATCTAAATCAATTGTTGGAATTTCAAAATAGAAAGTTGAACCTTTATCTATTTTAGAAATAACTCCATATTTACAGTTATATGTTTCTAAAATTGCTCTACAGATGGCTAATCCTAGGCCAGAACCACTTTTAGATCTTTGATAATGTTTATCAATTTTATAATATCTATCCCATATATAAGGTAGTGATTCCTCATCAATTCCAGTACCGTGATCTGTTACTTCTACGCGGATATAGTCTTTATTTTTTAAATAACCCTTTAATATTATTTTTTTATCTTCACCATAATGTTTTAAAGCATTATTGACAAAATTGTTTAAAACTTCTTGAATTTTATTGGCATCTCCCATAGCAATCAATTCAGGTTCACAATTTAATTCTATTGTGACACCTTCTAATGCTGCTAGAGGTTCAAATCTATAATAACAATTATATAATTGCTCAGTTAAATCAAATGACTCAGAATCAACTGAAATTGCTCCTGCTTGAAGTTTAGATAAATTCAGCATATCACTAACTAAAGTATTTAAGCTATCGGTTTCATTAATGATGATATCTAAATGTTCTTCTCTTTTTTCCTTGTTGTCACCAGAGATATCTTTAATCATTTCAGCATATGCTTTAATCATTGTCAGCGGTGTTTTTAAGTCATGAGAAACATTGGCCATCAGCTCATTTCTATACTCTTCCACTTTAGATATTTCTTTCGCTGCTAAATCAATAGTATCAGCTAACTCTTGAACTTCATTGATGCCAGTATCTTCAAATTCTAACTCATAATTTCCATAAGTAAGTTTATTGGCTTCCTCTTTAATTCTAATGATGGGTTGAGAAATTATTTTTGAGAAAAGAAGCGATATTAAAAGAGACAATGATAAGACAATTAATGAAATTAATATAAATTGATTTTGAATTGTTTTTTTGATTATATTGATAGATTGTAAGGTAATATTGCTAATAACATAGTATTCTTGATCATTTACTAAAATTTTCTTTCCATATACCATTATTTCTTGATCAGACAATTCAATAAAATCACCTTGTAGGTATATTTCATCCTTGTCAGTATTTTCTAAAACTTCAATAAATCTTTCATTGACAACGGAATTATTATAAATTGCACAGCCTGAATTACCTAATGCATCAAAACCACTAACGGTAGTTGAATTGGTACTATCAAAAACAATTACACAAGCATTATTATTCATCGTTAATGAATATAATAAATAATTTTTCTCCTTCATTTCTGCTTCGCTGAAGAATATATCAGAAACATTGTTGGTAAATGTTTTAATTTCTCTTTTAAGCGTTCCAATATAAAAAGGTTCAAGTAAAATTAACTGGAAAAATTGCAACAACAAAAGAATACTTAACGCAAAAAGCACGAAGTATGTCCATGATTTAAATCCTAAAGAGTTTATAAACTTATTCTTTTTCAAACTTATAACCTACTCCTCTTACTGTTACAATTTTACTACCATATTTACCAAGATTTTTTCTTAACATTTTGATATGAGTATCAACAGTCCTATCCATGCTTATATAATCATAGCCCCAAATATTTTCTAATAATTTTTCCCTAGTTATAGCTTTATTTTCATTTTCAATTAAATAAACCAGTAAATCGAACTCTTTATTGGTTAAATGTACAACTTCACCATCAACTTTTACAACATGAGCTAATTTATCAATATAAATTCCTTCAATATTAATTGTATCCTTGACGATGTTAGTACTTCTTTCGATAACAACTTTAATTCGAGCCATTAGTTCTTTTGGTGAAAATGGTTTTGATACATAATCATCAATACCTAATTCAAAACCATATAATTTATCGTCTTCAGCAACTCTAGCAGACAACATTATTATCGGGACATTGCTGTTTTCCTTTATATGTTTGCAAGTTGAAAAACCATCTAAATGAGGCATCATCACATCTAAAATAACGCAATCAACTTTATTTTCTTTTATAATTTTTATTGCTTCTAAACCATCAGAAGCTTCTAATACTTCATAACCATATGAGTTACCATATTCTTTGATTACTTCTCTAATCATTATTTCATCATCAACTATTAATAAAGTAGCCATATAATCATCCTTTCAACACTAATAATTCTTTTACTAATACTGTATCTCTTCCAGGGTTCTTTTTTCCTTTAACAAGTACTATTATACCTTTTTTTATAAATTCTTTATATAACAAATACTTATCAGGCATGAATACCAAATCAATTGTTCCATATTCATCATAACATGTCGCAAAACACATCAGCTCATTAGTTCTGGTAGTTTGAGGTCGATATTTCATAATAGCAACTATTAAAGACATATCACCATTTCTATTTTTAGCAACTACTGATGGAATAGTATTTTTGTAATCTAATCGATATTTTTCAATTGGATGAGAATCTAAAAATAAACCAAAATAAGTTTGCTGGTCTTCTAATATATCTGCAACATTATCACTGTAGTTATTAATAAATGGTGGAGAAACTAATGATAAGTCAACTATTTTTTCTCCATTTTCTTCATAAGTACAAAGTTTAACATAATTAATTATGTCTTCTATTGCTGTTAACATACTTTTACGAGTTAGATTGAATTCATCTAAACATCCACTTCTAATTAAAATTTCAATGTTTTTTTCATTGATATTGATTAAATACATTCTACTTACAAAATCGATAAAACTTTGATATTTTCCTTTATATTCTCTATCATTTATAATCGTTTTGCTGGTGAGATTAGAAATGTTTTTGATTTGGTTAAATGGAAAAACAATAGTATTATCTATAACTATAAATTTATCACAAGATTCATTAATATTAGGTGAAATAACTTTTATTTTTTTCATTTTACACTCAATTAAATAATTGATATTTTCGTTTGAACCAAGTTTTGAGTTTAATAATGCACAATAAAATTGTAATGGAAATTTAACTTTTAAATAAGCCATAATATAAGCTAGAAATCCATAACCAATTGCATGTGATTTATTAAAGCCGTAATTAGCAAATTTATATATATTGTTGTAAATTTCTTCAGCTATTTCTCTTGAATAATTATTGTTAATGCATCCATCTATAAACTCAGTTTTCAAACTTACTAGCTTATCACTACTCTTTTTACTTACTGCACTTCTTAATAAATCTGCTTTGGTCATAGAAAAACCAGCGAGTTTAACCGCAATTTGCATAATTTGTTCTTGATAAATCATTATTCCATAAGTATTTGACAAAATTGGTTTTAAATCCTGATGCAAATATTCAATATTTTCTGGATTGTTTTTATTAAATATATATTGATCAATAAATTCCATTGGTCCAGGTCGATATAAAGCAATTACAGTAGCAAGTTGTTCAAAATTAGCTGGTTTAACTTTTTGTAAAGTATTTCGCATTCCTTTTGATTCTAACTGGAAAATACCACTACTATCACCATAAGAAAGCATTTTATATACTCTAACATCATCTAAATCGATTTTATAAACATCTAAATCTTTATTAATTGAACTTAATATTTCTTCAACAATTGATAAATTTTTTAATCCTAAAAAATCAAACTTTATAAGTCCCATACTTTCTAAATGTTCCATTGTATAACCAGCGATATTAGTATCACTTGTCATAACTAAAGGAATAACATCAGTAAGTTTATTTTCGCTTATAAGTATTCCAGAAGCATGCGTAGAGATGTTTTTTGGTAAATCATATAAAGTACATCCTATACTATAAAGTTTTTGTAAATGATTTGATGAATTTATAGCTATTTTAAATCTATTATTGTTTTCATATTGTTGTATTAAAGTTAATTTATCATTTTTAATTGTTTGCAAAACTATATCTAAACTACTTTGAGGAATCATTAAAACTTTTCCTAAATCTCTTAGTAATGCTCTTGTTGTTAGACTACCAAAAGTGATTATATTTGAAACATTCATAATACCATATTTATTTTTTACATACTCAATAGCTTTATTTCTTTTATTATCAGGAAAATCCATGTCAATATCTGGCATTGTTATTCTTTCTGGATTTAAAAATCTTTCAAATAATAAATCATATTTTATAGGATCAATGTGAGTAATGCCTAAACAGTAACATACTAAGCTTCCTACAGCACTTCCTCTTCCAGGTCCTACTAAAATATCATTTCTTTTACAAAATAGTATTATGTCATAAACTATTAAAAAGTAATCTTCAAAGTTCATAGAACAAATTACATCTAATTCTGATAAAAGACGATCTAAATACTTTTGTGTTATTTTCTTTTCTAATCTTTTTTGTAAACCAGCCAAACATAATTGTTTTAAATATTCTTGATTGTTTATAGAATAATCATTTTTAAAAGTAGGTAATTTTGTTTTTAAATTATCTAATTCCAAATTAATATTATTTACAAATAAATTAATGTTATTTAATGATTCACTATCAAACAATATACCCATTGCTTCAGAAGATTTTAGACTTGCATCAGTGACTAATGATAAATTTGTATCATTAATGTTTGTTGCTTTTTCTATGGCTTGTAAAGCTTTGTAAGCATCATAATCTTGTTCATTTTTATATAAAGCAATATCTATAGCAATTGTTTTGACATTATAATTTTTACAGATAGGTAAAACAATTTCATTAATTTTACTGTTAATTGCTTTGTTTTTGGCCAGCGAAGATATATATACATTTTTATAGTTAGATATTCTATTAATTAATGAATTTAATGTTCCAATATCGTTTTCATTTAATAAATAAGAAAAATAACTATCACTTTTGAATATAATATTGCTATTTTCACTTAATTTTAGAACATCATCAAAACTTAATACTTTATTGTAAGAAATAATGTCGATTAAATTTACATATCCATCATTATTTTTAGGATAAATTAGAACATTAAATTGTTTTTCTTCAATGGTAAAAGGTATTTCACAGCCAATTATTGGTTTAATATTAAATTTTTTACATTGTTTAAAGAATTCTTTAGCTGAAAACAGATTTCCATTTTCACAAATACCAATAGACTTTAAACCATTTTCCACAGCAAAATCTATCAGATCACTAATTCTGATAGTACTTTGTAACAATGAATAACAACTTCGATTGTAAAGTAAAATTGCCATTTTATTCCTTTGCTTTTATTAATAAATCAATTACCTCATCTATTTGTTCAATAGATATTTTTGGAATTCCACAAGCAAGCTTGTGTCCACCACCACCAAATTTTTTAGCTATTTCAACTATAGGTACTTTATGGCTTCTTAAGGAAACAGAAAATCCTTCTCTTTCATCTTCATAAAAGAAGAAAGCATATTTATCTATACCCTTTATACTATCTAAAACATATATAAAATCCTTAGCTTCGTGGGTAGATAGGCCTAACTTTTCTTTTATTTCTTTTGTCAAAACAATATATGCTACATCTTCTTTAAAAATAGCATTTATAGCTAAATAATGCTTTGCTTCAAATTTTTGTTTAGATATATCGTTTATATATCTATTTATTTCAACTAAATTAATTCCGACTTCTATCAAAATAGATAAAACTTTAAAAGTAGTAGAATTTACACTATTTATAGTGAAATTGCGTGTATCAGTATTCATTCCAGCATATAAATAGGAAGCAGCTTTCCTATTTATTTTCCATTTGTTTTTGATTGCTAAAAGAGCTACTAATTCTGAAGTACTAGATGCAGTTTCATCAACAAATACATAATCAGTATTTTTCTCACTTTCTAAATGGTGATCAATTTTAAGTGATTTTAATCCCTGTATGTATGATTGATCGTCTGCTCTATCATGTGTAGATGTATCTAAAATTATCGTTAAACTATTTTTAATAATATCTAAAGATGGGTTATCCATTTCTTCTAAAAATTCTGGATTATCCATATTTTCTAAACCATAAGTAAAAATACTTTTATCTGGATAATTTTCCAGCAATAAATGTTTCAATCCTAGTTGTGAACCACAAGCATCGTAATCAGGACGAATATGTCGATACAATACAATTGAATTATATTTTTCAATAATTTCTTTTAAATTAATAAAATCCATTTCTACCATTTCTATCTTTTTTAGATATAATTCCTTTCTATTCAACGTTTAATTTTTTATTATATTAATTATAAGATAAAACTCAAATAATATAAACTTTAAATAAAAACCCTATTGATTAAGGGTCTCTATTTTATTAATTAAAGGTTAAGTAATCTTTTTGTATCTCTAGCAATCATTACTTCTTCATCTGTTGGTATTACCCAAACATCAATTTTTGAATCATCAGCTGAAATCTTACATCTTTTACCTTTGGTAGTAGCATTTAGTTTTTCATCAAGTTTAACTCCTAAACTTTCCTTTAATAATTCACATATTTCACTTCTTACTTTATCGTCATTTTCTCCTAATCCAGCAGTAAATACTAAAGCATCAAGACTGCCTAATTGAACAAAATAAGAACCAATATAATCAATAACTCTTAAAGCATACATTTTTCTAGCTAAAATAGCTCTTGGATTTCCTTCATCAACTGCTTTTTGAATATCTCTAGCATCACTTGAAACACCTGAAATACCTAAAAAACCTGATTTTTTATTACAAACTTCAATTATTTCTTCAGCAGATAAACCAGTTTTCTCCATTAAATATGGAATGATTGAAGGGTCAATATCACCACTTCTGCCACCCATCATAATTCCAGCTAAAGGTGTAAACCCCATTGAAGTATTGACACATTTTCCTTTTTTAATTGCACATAGTGAAGCGCCATTTCCTAAATGTAATGAAATAATATTATGATTTTCATTGCCAACAATTTCAGCATAAGTTTGGGCAATATATTTATGAGAAGTTCCATGAAAACCATATCTTCTAACATGGTATTTTTCATAATATTCCAGTGGTAATGCATATAGGAAAGTTGCTTTATCCATTGTCAAATGGAAAGATGTATCATAAACAGCAACGTGTCTAACATTTGGTAAAGCTTTTGAGAAGGCTTCAATGCCAGTATAGTTAGCTGGCATATGTAATGGTCCTAAATCTTTCATATCTAAAATATCTTGTAAAACTTCACTTGTTACAATTGCACTATCGCCATATTTTTCACCACCATGTAAAACTCTATGACCACAAGCATCAATTTCATCTAATTTTTCAACAATTTTGTGTTCTACTAAAGCTTTTAATAATAATTCTACAGCTTGTTGATGATCTTTGATTGGTAAATAGGTACTAACTTTTTCTCCATTAACTCTGATAGTAAAAATACCCTCTTCTAATCCAATTCTTTCAACTACACCATCAGTTAAAACTTTTTCTTCTGGTAATTGGAAAAGTTTAAACTTTAATGATGAACTACCGGCATTAACCGCAAAAATCTTACTCATAATTATTGATCCTCCATATTAATTAGTTTATTTACAATATCATCTACTTGACTATTTTCAAGTGATTTTAATTCTTCAAATAACTGCATTCTTTTTTTATAAGACAAACATAAACCCAATTTATCTTCATATTTTAATATTAGATTAACACTTTTTTTTAAAGCATCGTGAACAGCATTACGAGAAATACCTAATAAATCTGCTATTTCTGTTATTGATAAATCATCAAAATAATAATACTGTAAAACTTCGTTTTGTCTAGAAGTTAATAGACTTTGATAAAATGGCATAAGTTCATTAATATACTCAAACTTTTCCATTAAAATTCTCCTTTAATTAAGGTGTTGACATAATTTTCAATATCAAATTCTGCTATAGCATCCATGCTTTCACCATAAGTTATAAACTTTACGGGTAAATTATATTTATCATTAATACTTAATACAATTCCACCTTTACTAGTACCATCCATTTTAGTTAAAACAACAGCGTTTACTTTACTTGATTCAATAAATACCTCTGCTTGTGATAGACCATTTTGTCCAGTTGTAGCATCTATTGTAAGCCAAATATCCAAATCATCAGTTTTTAATGTTCTTTTAGCAACTTTCACCATCTTTTCTAACTCTTTCATTAGATTAGTTTTATTTTGCAGTCTTCCTGCTGTATCAGCAATAATTATATCTACGGGATTTTCCAGATAATATTTGCATCCATCTACAATAACTGCTGCTGGATCTACACGTTCACCTCCTGTAATACAATGTATTCCAAGTTTTTCAGCCCATTTTTTAAGTTGTTCTACAGCTCCAGCTCTAAAAGTATCTGCTGCTATAAGTCCAACTTTTAGTCCTTGATTTAAATAAAATTTACTTATCTTACTGATTGAAGTTGTTTTGCCTGATCCATTTACTCCAACCATCATGATAAACTTGTTTTGATGTTGATTAATATCTAAGATGTTTTTATCTTTATAATTATCAATCATAATCTCAATTAATAAATCAATTACATCATTAGCTTTTCTGATAAATCTTTCATTGACTAATATTTTAAGTTGATCAATCATTTTTTCTGATGCTTCTACTCCAACATCAGCCTCTATTAAAAGAACCAATAATTCTTCATATATATCATCATGATAATCGGTATAACCACCTAATAATTCAGTGATTTTAACTGCTAAAGATTTATTTGTTTTATAACTATCTAAATATTTGGAAATATCAGATTTTTTCTTTTTCTTAAACAGGCTCATTTTTCACCTCTTCTGCATATGACAATGCTTCTTTTAACTTAACTCTTATGACATTTGAAACACCCTGCTTTTGCATAGTAATTCCATATAAAACATCACATTCAGTCATTGTTCCAGGTCTATGGGTAATAACGATAAACTGAGTTTGATTGGTAAATTTATGAATGTAACGAGCAAATCTGTCAACATTACCTTGGTCTAAACTAGCTTCAACTTCATCAAAAATACACAATGGCACTGGCCTAGCTTTTAATATAGCAAATAGCACACATATAGCAATTAATGATTTTTCTCCACCAGAGAAAAGTCTAATATTCTGTACGCTTTTTCCAGGTGGTTGAACATCAATATCAATACCAGTATTTAAAATATCATTTGGATCTTCTAAAATAAGTTTTGCTCTTCCACCACCAAATAAAACTGTAAAGACTTCATTTAATGAACCATTGATTCGATCAAACATATCCTTAAATTGAACAGTCATAACTTCATCCATTTCGTTTATAGCATTTAGCAGTTTATTTTTGCTGGAAGTTAAATCATCTAACTGCTTATTCATGAAGGTATATCTTTCATTAACTTCTTCAAAATCTTTTGGAGCATCTAAATTAATGTTTCCTAATTCAGAAATTTCTCTTCTCAAGACTAAAACTTCATCTTTAGCACTTTCAATATTAACATCATATTTTTGAGCTGAAGCATATTCATAGGTTAACTGATAATCTCTAGCTAATCTTTCAAAATGATTATCTCTACTCACTAATAATTTAGCTTTTTCAACATTTAAATCATTAGCATGTTTTGAAACATCCAAAAGTTCATTTCTAACTTGTCTTAATTGAGAATATTTTCTTTGCAATTCTCCATTTGCTGAAAGTCTTCTTTCACGTTTTATTTGAATAGTGTTAGAAATATCATCTTTTTTTGCATAAGCATCATTTAAAGAAGTTACTAATTCATCTTGGTAAGTTGTTTCATCGATATCTGAATCTGGTTTAATACGATCATATTCTTCTTTTAATTTTTCATACTTTTCTCTTTTTATGTCAACAACTTCCTTTAAAGAAGCTAAAGAAACTTTTTGTGAAATTATTTTTTGTTGAGCTTCTTCTTTTAACTTGTTAAACTTCATCAAATCAGAATTGTATTTTTCGATATTAAATTTGCTTTCTGCTTCTTTTGTTATAATTTCAGTTAACTGATTTTGATATGTTAAAGGTGATTCAACTTTTTTATTGTAACCACCACTCATTGTACCACCACGATAAACAATATCTCCATCAACAGTAATTATTTTGTATTGATAATTAAGTCTCTTAGCTAAAGATGTGGCAGTTTTTAAATCTTCTGTAACTAAAACATTTCCTAATAATGATAAAATAACAACATCATAAATTTCATCACAATCGACAAAATCACTTGCCAAGCCAACAAAACCTTTTGTATTTTCTGCCACAAATAAATGTTCCTTATTAACATAACGTGGTCTTAAAACAGAAAGCGGTAAAAAAGTTGCAGAACCTGCTTTATTTTTCTTTAAAAAATCAATAGCATTTCTTGCTGATTTTTCATCTTTGGTAATTATGTGATATAGAGATGATGCTAAAGCTACTGAAATCATCTGTTGATAACCATCATCAGCCACAAAACAATTACTAACAACATCATAAATTCCTTCTAAAACATTTTTGTTATTAATAACTAATTTTACTCCAACTTCTTTTTCAAATGGTGTTTTAATTAAATTTTCTAGAACACTTTTTCTATTACTTAAGTAATTAAAAGTATTATTTTCCTGATTTAGATTATTTCTAGTTTCTGATAAATTGTTTTCTAAATTAATAATTTCCTGTTCTAGTAAATCAATTGCTGCTTCAATTGTGCTAGCTCTTTTAATTCTATCTTTTAATTCAACATTTGCATCATTTAAAGCTTTCAAAGTTTCTTCAACTTTAGCTTTAGTTGTACCCGTTTCACGAATATATCTTCTTTTCTCATCAACTTCAAACTTACGTTTTTCTAGAAGTTGGATATCGTTTAAACTATTAAGTAAGTCCGTTTGAAGTTTATGAACATCTAAATCAATAGTATTTATTTCATCTTTTAAATCATTACTAGCATTTTCTAATATTTGAATTGTTGCTCTGGTACTTGTTTCCTGATAGTTTAAGTCAAATAGTTGCTGTTCAATGGTCTCTAAGTCATTGATTTGATTTTCTATTTCATGGACAATAACGGCAACTTCTATCTTAGTTAATTGTTCTTTTTTTAAAATATATTCTTCAGCTTTTAAAGCTTGACGTTTTAAAGGTAAAACTTGTTTTTCAAGTTCTTGTAAAATGTCATTTAAACGATCAATATTATCTTGGGTTTTTGCTAATTTATTTAAAGATTCAATCTTTCTTTTTTTGTATTTGGCAACTCCTGCTGCTTCTTCAAAAAGCGCTCTTCTTTCTACTGGTTTAGCTTCAGCAAAAGATTGAACTGTACCTTGAGAAATCATACTTAAAGAATCCTTACCTAGCCCAGTATCTAAAACTAAATCAATAATATCCCTTAATCTACAGGTAGTATTATTAATTAAATATTCACTTTCATTAGTGTTTTTATATAATCTTCTAGTTATTTCAATTTCAGTAAAGTCACTATTTAATTGTTTTTTACTATTATCAAATACTAAAGAAACTTCAGCCATAGATACTGCTCTTTTCCCTTCGGCACCAGCAAAAACTACATCACTCATACTAGAACCACGCATATTTTTTGCTGATTGTTCCCCTAATACCCACTTAATAGCATCAATAATGTTACTTTTACCACAACCATTAGGTCCAACAATACCAGTATATTCACTATCAAATTCAATAACAGTTCTATTTCCAAAAGATTTGAATCCTTGTAAAATAATACGCTTTAAAAACATAAAAACCTCGTTTCACTCATCTATTATACTAAATTTTACCTAACAAATAAACCAATATCTTATCATAGTAATTAAAATGTCGTATTTATTTTATAATGTTTTTATTCGATAGTAATATTTATCAATTAAATCTAAGTTATGTTTAGCAGCATCTACTTTATCTAACCATTTATATTTTGCTTTAGCCTCTTCAGTCATCATTTTTACATGACCATTATAGTAAATTTCTGGCATTACTCCATCTTGTAGACATAACTGTTCCATTTGAACAAATAATGATGACATTAAGAAGTTCATTAAAATTCCACTAGCTGGTCCTGTTTTTAAAGGCAAACCTTCGAGTTGACAAATTGCATCACCAATTGGACAACAGTTATCTAACACCACATCAACAACATCTTTTAGCTTTTTAGCACTTTTATGTCTAGTAATCATGGTGTCTGCATATTCAGTTGAAGTAATTCCAATTAAAGGAATTTTCTTTTCTTTAGCTCTTAAAGCTGCTTCAACAGTCACAATATTATTACCACTATTTGAAATTAATATTAAGCAGTCTTTTTCTGGATTTATTCTCCAGTAATCAACAATAGTTTCACCAATTCCATAACAATTTTCAATTCTTCCAATAGCTGAAAGTTGAGTTGCACCAGTTAGCGATGGTTCACATATTGCCATGAAATTGGCTGGTGATGCAGCACGATAGAACTGTTCTTGAGCTATCAACATAGAGTGCCAACAGCCAAAAGCATATATAATTCCTCCTTTTTTAGTAGTTTCAGCACAAATTTCAGCTGCTTTTATCATATTTTCTTGTTGAGTGTCTACAATTTTTAATAATATTTCATTAATACCATAATAATAATCTTTCCAAGCTTCCATTTTTTATCTTCTCCTTCAATTATATTTTTCTTTAAATTAATTATAACATTGATTAATAATTACATTTTAATAATCGATGTATTCTTGCATTTAAAATAATAAATCAATTATGATATAATTACCGATGTATGGAGGAAGACTTATGTACGAACAAAGATTTGATAAATTCTTTGAAAAGGAACACGAAATTAATTATAAACCTGAAACGATGTATCAGATGTTAAAAAACTTTGCTTCAAAACATTTAAATAACATCGCATATGAATTTCAAGGGAAAAAAACTAAATATTCAGATTTATTAAATAGAATTGAAATTATTGCCAAAGCCTTAACAGCTATTGGTATTAGAGAAAATGATGCTGTAACAATTTGTATGCCTAATTGTCCCCAAGCGATTGATACTTTTTATGCAATTAATCGCATAGGTGCTGTGGCAAATATGATTCATCCACTTAGTGCTCAATCTGAGATTACTTTTTACCTAAACATTTCTAAATCAAAAGCTATACTAACTTTAGATCAATTTTATGAAAAAGTTGTTGATGCAAGAAGAGATTGTGAGCATCAAGTAATTATCTTAGTAGCTCATATTTCTGATGAATTGCCATTTCACCTAAAATACCTATATAAAATTAAAGCAGAAAATAAATATGCTCATTTACCAAATCGCTCTTATTCACTTGTTTGGAAACAATTTAAATTAATGGGTGAAAATTATCCATTACCACTACCAAAAAATGAATTTAAAATTGATAAATGTTCAGTAATTTTATATTCAGGTGGAACCACAGGAACTACCAAAGGAATAATGTTATCAGATTTAAACTTTAATGCTCTTTCAAAACAAGCCGTTAAAGCTATGGATGTAGAAATAAATCCTGATGATTCTGTTTTAGCAGCCATGCCATTATTTCACGGTTTTGGCTTAGGAATTGGTATTCATACCTGTATAACAAACGGAGTTTACTGTAGTTTAATACCATCATTTACCATAAAATCTTATGGCAAAACATTGTTATCTAAAAAACCTAACTTTATTGCTGGAGTTCCTACTCTTTTTGAAGCAATGCTAAGAACTCCAGGTATGGAAAAAGCTAATTTATCTTTCTTAAAAGGTATGTATTCAGGCGGAGATAGTTTATCGATTGAATTAAAAGGAAAAGTTGATAAATTCTTAAAGGATCATAAAAGCACAATTCAAATTTGTGAAGGATATGGTACAACAGAGTGTGTTACTGCATCATGTTTAACACCAAAAAATAGATATAAAGAAGGTTCAATTGGTTTACCATTTTCTGATACAGAATTTGTAATTTGTCCAGTAGGCGAAACAAACCATTTAGACCCAAATCAAGAGGGTGAAATATGTATTTCTGGACCAACTGTTATGCTTGGTTATCTAGATGATGAAAAAGAAACAGCTGAAGTATTAAAAATACATGAAAATGGTAAATTATATTTACATACTGGAGATTTAGGATATATAGATGAAGAAGGTTTTGTTTATTTTAAACAGAGAATTAAAAGAATGATTATAACTTCTGGTTATAATGTCTACCCTTCTCAAATTGAAAATGTCATTGATGGACATCCAAAAGTCCAATATAGTTGTGTAATAGGGGTAAAAGATCCATATAAAATTCAAAAAGTTAAAGCTTTTTGTGTCCTAAAACCTGGTATTATCCCAGATGATTCTATAAAAAATGAAATTAAGGAATACTGCAATAAACATATTGCTAAATATGCTTGTCCTAAAGAAATAGAATTTAGAGATGAATTACCAAAAACTTTAGTAGGAAAAGTTGCTTATCGTATTTTAGAGCAAGAGGAAGAAGAAAAAATAGCTGAATATGAAGCAACAAAAGCTGAAGTAAAATCATCAAATATGAAAATAAATAAAAAATAGAAAGATAATGCATAATTATCTTTCTTTTTTATAACAAACAAATTTAAATTAATAATGTTTTTGACTTAAATTAAGGTTATTTTAGTGTTATTTACCAATAAAAGGTATAAAAATATCATCAATTTGTAAAATACTTTTAAACACATTTAAAATACTAGTTTATAAATATTAATTATTTGTCTATAATATTAAACAGTTTTTTTCTAATCTATATTTCCCACTTCATAACAGTTTTAAAATCATTAGTTAAGTCTCTTTCAAAAGCAGTATGAATATCTTTAAGCTCTCTTACAACAATTTCATCTGAAATAATAGTGTTCAAATATTTTTCTACATCTTTATTTTCTTTTACAAATTTTATTGATTCAAAAAAATCATTGTAACCACTTCTACTATTGCCAATTATTTTTAATCCTTTTTCAAGTATCATCCTAGTATTAATAGCAACATTTCTTTCTGATACTCCCATAAGCAAAATGCTTCCTTCGGGATTGATGTGATCAATAATTTGATTAATAGCATCTTCAGCGTTATAAGAACCAACACATTCAAAAGCATGATCAACATAAAAATCATTAGGAATTTGATCTATTTCATAAATTTCGTCAACAAATTGAAAATATCCAAGTTTATGAGGGTTTTTTCCAAATACAATAATCTTTTTATTAGGAAACTTATATTTTAGTATTAATGAAGTTATAAAACCTAAATTTCCATCGCCCCAAACTCCAAATACTTCCCTGTTTGAATGACTATAAAGTTCAAAATGTTCTATGGCATTAATTGAAACACTTAAAAGTTCTAGAAATGCTGCTACCCTATCTGAAAATCCATCATATTCAATAACTCTATTTCTATCTATTAAAACGATATTTCTCATAAATCCATCATATCCACTAGATTTAAATTTTGAACTTCTCAAGTAATTTTCCTTTATTACTTTGTTTTCTTCAATGGGAGTATTTGGTATCATGACAACTTTTGTCCCTTTTTCTATGATATTTTTCGGATCAAAAACAACCTCTCCAACCGCTTCGTGTATAAGAGCCATTGGAAGTTTTTCTTTCATAGCTTTTGTATCTCTTTTTCCATTATAGTATCTTTGATCAGAAGCACAAATAGATAAATATGTTGGCCTAACAATTATACTATCTTCACCTAATTGTTCATCAATTTGATCCATTCTTATTTGTTTGGGTGAATATAATCTGTAAGTATGACTAATCATTATTTATTACCTCGCAGCATTATCATAGAATTAGCAAGTTTTAAATCATAAAGATTTGTTATTTTTATATTTGTTGGATCTCCTTTAATAATCTTTACTTTTTCTCCTTTAATAGAAAAAATCTTACAAGCATCAGTTAATATATCTTTTTCTTCTTTTGTTAAAGACTTATATATTTCAATCAATTTAATCATTTTAAATGTTTGTGGTGTTTGTCCTTGATACATGTATTTTCTTTCTGGTATATCAGTAATAAATTCACCATTTTTACTCTCAACAATTGTATCAGTTGCTGGAACAACAGTATCAACCGCATCATATTCATTCATTCCAAAAATATTATCATCAATTATTCTTGTTGTCACAAATGGTCTAACTGCATCATGGGTAACAATAATATCATCTTCATATAATCCATATTTTTTTTCAATATATTGACAACCATTCATAATAGTTTCATTTCTCGTTGAGCCACCTTCTACAATATCTATTTCTTTTCCAGGTAAATATTTTTCAATGATATCTTTTGTATGACTAATCCAGTCCTTAGGTACACATACAATAATTTTATCAATATTTTTATTAATAACGAATTGTTCAATTGTGTGTATCATTATAGGTTTAGTACCCAGCATAAGAAATTGTTTAGGCATTTCAGTGTTGCCCATTCTTTTTCCTTGTCCACCCGCAAGTATTTCCGCATAAATCATATTTTTAATCTCCTAACTCTTAAATAATTATATCAAAACAAAAACACAATTCAAATATATATAATGTTATAAATCAATTCAATTAATTATAATTACAATTTAATTACTTTACAATTATATGCATAAAACCACTCTAAAACTTAAATAAAGCTCAATTAGGATGTTTTTTCTGAATATACGAATAAAACTATGATTTATTTTAAAATCCTTTCTAAATGCATTAAAACAGTTAAATAATAAAAAATCAGACATATTATCATAAAACATGTCTGATAAAGTACAACTTTTATAGGTTATCTTATTTATTTAACATTTTATAACTATTTATCATTTTTTAAAATTTCTTGGCAATCATAACATGGGTTGGTAGGAACAGTTTGAATTTCAATCTTTATACCTTTGTTGATTAACTCTTGCATAATTTCTTTTTCATTTTCATCAGCAGAAATGCTTTGATAGAATTTTTTTCTTTTTCCACTCATTCCCATACCACCAATATTGAATTTATCAATATCAATTCCAGCATCTATTAAAGTCTTAATAGTTGATGGTGATTTAGCGATGATCATTGTTGGTTTATCTAAACCTTTTTTTAATGTTTCAACAGCACCTTCTACAGATTTAATTTCAACAGTTTTTTCTTTCGGAATTAATAATTGAAACATCTTTTGCATAAATGGATCTTTACTAGAAAAATCATCAATACACATGATATTTCTTACATTTGTATAGACATTTAACCAAGCATTTACAACTTGTCCATGTATTAAACGGTCATCAACTCTAACGAATATAATATTTTCTTGCATATCTTTCCTCCCATTTTCTAAGAACTATGGATTAATTATAACATTTTTTATTAGAAATAAATGTTATTTTATATTTATCAATTATAACTTTTAATATTAAGATAAAATATATAGCTATTATACTTCTAACTACAATATTCTTATAGATACTTTTTTATATTTTTTATCAAAGTAAATATATTAGAGAATTTTATAATAGTGGTTCAAAAATTTTAAATATATAGGCTATTATTTTTGTTAAAAGTTTTTGTTTTAGCACTTCTTCATTTGTTATTTCTAAACTTTCATTAATTGAAGCTAACATGTCGTTTTTTACATCTAATACTGCATCATTACCATATAAATAAACAGCATTTTCAAAGTGATGGTATAAACTTCGATAATCTAAATTTATAGTTCCAACAATTGCTTTTTTATCATCAGAAACCATCATTTTTCCATGAACAAAACCTTTAGTATATTCATATATTTTTACTCCAGCTTCTATCATAGTTTTATAGTATGATTTGGCTATTTTATTTATGTATTTTTTATCTGGTATTCCTGGTAGTAAAATTCTTACATCTATACCCTTTTTAGCAGCAAATTTAATTGAATTTAAAAACTCGTCGTCTAAGATAAAATAAGGACTCATAATATAAACGTATTTTTTTGCTTGATTTAAAACATCCAAATAAACATTTTTGCCTACTAAGTATTTGTCCATAGGTATATCACCATATGGAATTACATACCCTTTTTGTTCATATTTTAATCCATTAGAGCAGTTTATATATTCTATTTCTTTTTCATTTATGGCTATTACTGACATTTTAAGAAACATTACAGTAAATGATTTAACAGCTTCACCTTTAATCATTACAGCTGTATCTTTCCAATATCCAAAAACTTCTTTTTCGTTAATATATTCATCAGCTAAATTAATTCCACCTGTAAATGCCACTTTTCCATCAATAACTGTCATTTTTCTGTGATCTCTAAAATTAAAATATGTTGAAATAAATGGATAAAGTGGAGCAAATTTAACACATTTTATGCCAATTTTATTTAATCTTTTATGATAGTTAGCAGGTAGTTTTGTAAAATCACAGGTTCCATCATATATTACCCTAACATCAACTCCAACACTAACCTTTTCAATTAAAATCTCTAAAATCTGATTCCACATCTTTCCTCTGTCAATAATGAAATATTCTAAAAATATAAATTTTTCTGCTTTTTTTAATTCTTCAATATAAACAGGAAACATTTCTTCCCCAGAAGGAAAATATTTAACTTCACAATTAGAATATATACCTCTATTACCAGCTTTTTTTAAGTAATTATGTAAATGATAAAGTTCAATATCATCTTTTTTTATCTTTTTAAGTAGTTTTTCATCAGTCTCAATATATTGTGAAAAATCAAGATTCTTATTAATAAAATATTTTTTATATCGATTATTAAATATATCAAGTTTAACAAATAAATATGCAACACTACCCAAAATTGGTACCAATAGAATAATAACAGCCCAAGTTATTTTATATGATTCATAATCTTCATCGTCATTTAACATATAAAGCAATATTATAAAATCAAAAATTACTATAATGCTAATAATTGGAATGATATAATCTAGAAGTTTTAGATAAATTACTATGATAAAAATTATTTCTAAAAGCAATATTAAAAAGACAAAACCAGTTGAACCAAACAAAAAAGATAGCTTGGACATTCTATTTTTTTCAGATAAAAATACTGCTTCGATATCTTTTTTATTTTTCATATTATCTAAATAATTTCCCTATATCTGAAATAGTTATTAAAATAAATAAAGCTAAAACTAAAAACATAGAAATAGTTAAAACAATTGATTCTATTTTCTCATCTCTTTTACCTATAATCACTTCAATAATTGTCATTAAAATTCTTCCACCATCAAATATTGGAATTGGAATCAGATTCATTACACACAGAGATATAGAAATAGATGCTACCAGCGAGAAATAAGACATTAAACTGTATGATAATGCTTCCTCTGTTATAGAATACATTCCAACAATACCAGAAACATTTTCTAAACCAATATTACCAGTGAAAATCGATATAACTGACTTAAAAGTCAAAATCGCACTTTCGAAAGTATGTTTTATACCTTCAACTATAGCTTCAGGACCTTTTAATTTTTGAAATTCGGTTTCTCCTGAAAAAACAATACCAATTAAATAAGATTTACTTTTCTCATCATAAACAGGCTCAACTAAAATATCAATTGTTTCATTACCTCTTAAAACTGTTAATGTATAAGCTCCCTTATGTAAAGAATTATTTACCGCCACATCATATGTTGTTTTAATTTCTACTTTTTCATTATTTGCATAAGTAATAGCAATTATTTCATCTTCAACCATTAAACCAGCACTTTGAGCTGGAGAATTTTCAATTACTTGTTCAATAATTGCTTTTGGATAAATAGCTTTAACTCCAACAGCAGAAAATATTGAAATAAAAATAACCATTGCTAATAGAAAGTTAAAAATTGGTCCAGATAAGAGAATAACAATTCTTTTTAAAGCTGAAACACCATAAAACGTCCTTTCTTCCTCAATTGTAAATGCTTCAGATTTAGTTGTTTCCTCATCCGAATTTTCATTTTCTTCATCTAATTTATTTTCATCCACCATTGCAGTGTAACCACCAAAAGGAATTGCTCGTAATGTGTATAAAGTTTCTTTTCCTTGGTGTGAAAGCAATTTTGGGCCAAACCCCACTGCAAATTCTTTAACATAAACATTAAAAACCTTGGCTGCTAACATATGACCAAGTTCATGGAAAGTAATCAATACTCCAATCATCAATATAAATAAAATAAATGTCATAATTTACTTAATACTTCCTTTACTTTTTTTACTGCCCAATCATTAGACTCAATAATTTGATCCAAAGTTGGATTTTCTATATAAATTTCTTTTCCTAATCTAACAACTTCAAAATTAATTTTTTCAATATCTAAAAAAGAAATTTTATCTTCTAAAAACAATTCAACTGCTTCTTCATTAGCACCGTTTAGTATTGCTGGCATATTACCATCTAAATAACCCACCGCATAGGCTAAATCTAAAAGTGGAAATCTTTTAAAATCTGGATTTTTAAATGTAAGTGTTCCTAAATCTGTCAATGATAAAACATTAGAGTTGTTATTGATTCTTCTTGGGTAAGTAAGAGCATATTGAATTGGTAATCTCATATCAGTAACACCTAATTGAGCAATAACAGTATTATCGACATACTCAGTCATTGAATGAACAATACTTTCTGGATGCATAATAACTTCAATTTGTTCATATGGAATGTCAAATAGCACATGAGCTTCTATTACTTCAAAACCCTTATTCATCATTGTAGCTGAATCAATAGTTATTTTACTGCCCATTTTCCATCTTGGGTGTTTCAAAGCCTCTTCTTTAGTAACATTTTTTAAATCTTCTCTATTTAAGTCTCGGAAAGCTCCACCTGAAGCGGTGATAATTAATTTTTTAAGATCTTTTCTAACATTACCTCTTAAAGTCTGAAAAATAGCGGAATGTTCAGAATCTACCGGAATTAATCTTACTTTATATAATTTTGCTTTGTCCATTACAATACTACCTGCAGCTACTAAAGATTCTTTATTAGAAATTGCAATATCACATTTATGTTCAATAGCATTAAGTGTTGGAAGCAATCCGACAAATCCTTGCAAACAATTACAAACCATATCAATGTCTTGAAGCGATGTTAAAGATATTAAACCATCATCTCCAAAAAAGAATTTTGTTTTTGGGTATTTATCTTTAATTCTTAAATAATCTTCATAATACTGAACACAGCCATATTCTAATGGATATTTATTTAAATAATCCTCTAAAAAATTGACTCTAGTACCAACAGCCAAAGCTACAACTTCAAAAAGATCTTGATGTTGAATTAAAACATCGACTGTTTGAGATCCTACAGAGCCAGAAGCTCCTAATACAACAATACGTTTTTTCATAATAAATTACTCATTAGGCAAAACATCACTAAACAGTTAAACGTTAATGAATCTACTCTATCTAATACTCCACCATGTCCTGGAAATAAATTACCAAAATCTTTAATGTTAAAGTGTCTTTTAATTGCACTAAAAGATAAATCTCCAATTTGCCCTAAAGCTGGCATAATTAGTGATCCTGAAATCAAAAAAGTTAAATTGATTTCTTTGATAAAGAAATAACCGAACAAAAATGAAATAATTGCACCAAATATATAACCGCCTAATGTTCCTTCTATTGTTTTATTTGGTGATATTCTTGGATTTAATTTATGCTTACCAAATGCTTTACCTACAAAAAAGGCAAAAGTATCAGTAATATATGTTGCTAAACAAGTATAAATTAAGAGCATTTTATTAATTGAATACATCATATCAATTGAGGCAATAGTTAGTATGATAATATTAAAAACCAAGAAAATAAGACCAATATACTCAAAACTAACTTCTTGATATAACACTAATATTAAAAATAAAAATATTAATACAATGCAATTCAACTGAATAAAATATTCAAAATTAAAAGCAGTAATTAAACCTAAAATAAAAATAATATAGATACTATAAATTGTCCATTTTGGCCATTTATCAGAAAAGAGTCTTAATATTTCATAGCAACCCACCACAACAAAAAAACTAGCTATTATTTTAAAGAAAATTCCTCCCAATAATAATGCTGGAACTAATACTATTAACAATCCTAAAGCAGTGATAATTCGTTGTTTCATAGTAAACCTCCAAATCTTCTTTGTCTATTACTATATTCTTCTATTGCTTTTAAAAACATATCGCCATTAAAATCTGGCCAATAACAATCAGTAAAAATAAACTCAGTATAAGATATTTGCCACAACAAGAAATTAGAAATACGATAATCAAGACTTGTTCTAATCATTAAATCAACATCTGGATAATTTTTAGTAGAAATATTATTAGTTATATCTTGCTCGGTAATACTTGTAATACTTCCATTTTTAATGATTTCATTTACTGCTTGGACAATATCATTTCTTCCACCATAATTTAATGCAAACACTAAAGTCAAACCATTGTTATTTTTTGTTTTTTCAATTGCTTTATGTATAACATTTATGGTTTTTATAGGTAAAGCTGACAAATCACCAATAGTTTCAATTCTAATATTCTTTTCCATCAATTCTTTAAGAAACTTATCAAAAAAAACTGCTGGTAAAGACATTAAATAATCAATTTCTTCTTTTGGTCTTTTCCAATTTTCAGTTGAAAAGGCATACAAAGTTAAAACTTTCACGCCTAGTTCATTAGCTTTAAGAGCAATATTTCTAACATTATCTGTCCCAACAAAGTGGCCATAAGATCTAGGTTTATTTTGTTTTTTAGCCCAGCGACCATTTCCGTCCATGATAATGGCTACATGTTGTGGAATGTTCATAACTAAACTGTCATGATTTCCTTATTTTTAGCACTAGCAATTTCATCAATTTGCTTAATTGCATCATCTGTAGCTTTTTGAATATCTTCAACTAAACTTTTTGAATAATCTTCAGGAAGAGTCTTATCTTTTTTTACTAAGTCATTACCTTCTCTTCTAATATTTCTAATTGCTACTTTAGCATCTTCAGCCATCTTAAGAACTTGAGCTGTATACTCTTTTCTTTTCTCTTCTGTTAATTGAGGAACATTAATTCTAATTTGAGTTCCTTCATTTTGAGGAGTTAAACCTAAATTAGCTGCAAATATTGCTTTTTCAATGTCTTTTACAATATGCATTTCATAAGGTTTTATTAATAATTGTTTTCCCTCAATAACTGAAATACCAGCTACCTGATTAATTGGTGTCTCCATTCCATAATAATCAATCGTAACATGTGCAATTAAGCCAGGATTAGCACCTGAAGTTCTAATTTGAGTTAAACTGCTTTCAAAAACTTCAATAGAGCTATTCATTTTCTCTTTTACATAATCTACTTGCGACATATAACAACCTCCTAAATGTTTTTTATAATAGTTCCAATTTTTTCACCCGAAACTACTTTGGAAATATTTTCAATTTCATTCATGTTAAATATTATTGTTTCGATATTATTATCTTTGCACATACTAGCTGCTGTCAAGTCCATAACATTTAATTCTTTTTCAATCATTTCTTGATAAGTTAATTTTTCAAATTTTTTAGCTGTAGGATCTTTCCTAGGGTCAGCATTATACACTCCATCAACTCCATTTTTGGCCATTAATATAGCTTGACAACCTATTTCAGAAGCTCTTAATGCACTTGCTGTATCAGTTGAAAAGTATGGATTACCTGTTCCACCACCATATACAACAATTCCACCATTTTCTAAAACATCAATAGCTTTACGATAATCGATTATATCGCATATCCTAGTACATTCTATGGCACTTTGCATATAAGCATATAAACCATTTTCTTGACATGCACCACAAATTGCTAAAGCATTAATCATCGTACCTAACATTCCCATTTTATCTGCTTCTACTCTAGGCAAACCAATTTCAGAAGCAAATTTTCCACGCATGATATTACCACCACCAACGACAATTGCTACCTGTACGCCCATTTCTGTAACTTTCTTTAACTGTAAAGCTAATCTTTTTAGCATATCAGAAGAAAATGTTGCTTCCTTTTCGCTTAATGCTTCACCTGATAATTTTAATAAAACTCTTTTATACATACAAGACTCCTTTTAATAATTTATCAAACAACTAATATTGTTGTCTACTCTTCATCTGTTCTAACTAGGACATCTCTAGGTTTAGAACCCTTTGAACCTGAAATTATTCCTTCTTGTTCTAGAGCATCAATAAATTTTGCTGCTCTAGGAAATCCAAGTGAATATCTTCTTTGAAGTCCACTAGCAGAAACAGTCTTTTGAGTCATAACCCATGACTTGATATTACCATATAACGGATCATTATTACATGAACTTACATTAGTATCAAAATCATCTCCTTTATCATCAATCATAAAAATATCTTCATATTGTGGAATATAACCACTATCAGATAAGTACGAGACAACTCTAGAAATTTCTTGATTAGAAACATAGACACCTTGAATTCTTTGTTGTGATGTTGAACCAGATTCCATAAATAACATATCACCGTTGTTTAATAATGATTCAGCACCAATAGTGTCTAATATAGTTCTTGAGTCATATGATGAAGCAACTTTAAAGGCAATTCTTGAAGGAATATTAGCTTTAATAACTCCAGTAATTACATCTGTTGAAGGTCTTTGAGTAGCTAAAATTAAATATATTCCTGCAGCTCTTGCTTTAGCTGCTAACCTTTGAATATAAATTTCAATTTCTTTTCTATGAGTTATCATTAAATCTGATAATTCATCAATGATACATACTATATTACACATTTTTTGAGTTGTTTTCTCATTGGCATTATAGTCTTTGATACTATTTACATGAATTGAGGCAAACTTTTCATAACGTTCATCCATAAGTACACAAAGTTTCTTTAAAGCATCACTAGCCTTCTCATTTTCGGAAATAATTGGACAAGCTAAGTGAGGAATCTCTTTATATTTAGTAAATTCAACTTTTTTAGGATCTACTAATACCAATTTAACCTCACTTGGTCTAGAACTCATAAGTAGCATTAAAATAATACTATTAATACATACTGATTTACCCATTCCAGTAGCTCCAGCAATTAATAAATGAGGAAATTTATCAATTGATGCATAAACATTGTTGCCTGTTATATCTTTTCCTAAAGCAACAGTAAGTGGATTCTTTTTATATTCTGGTTTAATATTTTTTAATAACTCTGACAATCTAACTGCTGTTCTTTCTTCATTAGGTATTTCAAATCCAACAGCAGACTTGCCTGGAATAGGAGCTACTATTCTAAGGTCTGTTACTGCTAAAGACATTTTGATATTTTCTTCAATAGAAGCATATTTTCTAATATTGAAATTTCCAATAGGTGAAACTTCAAATTGAGTTACTGAAGGACCAATATTAACTCCTTCAAGCTTACTTTCATAACCAAAACTTTCTAAGACCTCTGCTAATTCTTCCCACTTAACTTTGGCATTTTCATTATTAGTAGAACTTTTCTTACTGATTGAATAAGTATCTAATTTATCAATACCAGGAAGCTTATAATTTTTCTCATTATAAATAATCCTTTGTGATGGTGCAGATAAATCAAATGATAATACCTCAATTGGTTTACTATCAATAGTTTCAGGTTTAGAGACGATTTCTTTAGCTACAGATACTATTTCCTGCTTTTCAAATTCTTTGTCTTTGCTTCTTAAATCGGTTGAAACAAACAAACTTTTTTCTTTTTCGAGTTGCTTTTTCCTTTCTTTTTCTTTTTGAGCTTCTTCTCTTCTTTTTGCTCTTTCTTCTTGTTTTTGTTTTTTATAATTAGAAAAATCAGCTTTTACTTGATCGAAGTCTTTATCATTGAAATCAAAATGAATGATTACTGATAAAAGTATCAAACCTGTTTCAACAATATAAATTCCCATATAACCTAAAAAAGATGAAAATAAACTATAAAAGAAAGTGCCGATTAAACCACCATCATTAGTGATTACTCCATTGAAAATTTTCTTTGAGTTTTCAAAAAAATTATTAATTAATTCAAAGCCGATAGATTTATCTTTTTGTATTGATAAAAATATTAGAACTGAAAGTAAAATAGCGACAGCAGAAACAATATATTTATAACCGAATGAAAATTTAAAAATGATACATAATCCAGCTATAATCATTGTTGCAAACGAAATAAACCAACATTTACCAAGGAAGTAGCGTGAACATTTAAATAAAAAATCTCCTAAGAAAGCTGTTTCTTCATAAAGCAAACCAATTAAACCAAGTGAAATTAGTATTACTCCATATGTAATACGTATTACTGTTAATTCTTCTTTTGAATACCTTCTTCCATTTTTAATAATCTTAGTATTGGTTTTTCTTTTTCTAGTCATTAAATCTCCTACACATTTATTTCTATGATAGCTGGTATAATCATTGGACGTTTACCAGTTTCTCTTGCCACATATCTTTCTATTCTACTTCTTAGTTCAACTTTTGCTTCTAAATTTTCATAAGTACCATTTTCAACTTTTTCAGTTATAACATCTACAACAATTTTACCAATGTTTTTTATTAAATATTCACTGTCTTTGACATAGAACACACCTCTTGATTGAACATCAGGTCCACCAATTATATCCTTTGTCTTATAATTAATTGCTACCCCAACAATGATAACTCCATCAGTTGATAAAGTTGTACGATCTTTAAACACATGTGAAGTGATACTTTTATTATCTTGAGTATCAATCAAAATTTCACCAATTTTTTCAACATATTCAGAAGTTGATTTTAATCTACCATCTGAAAAAGTAGCTATTTGACCATTATCCAAGATAATAATTTTATCAGGAGTATATCCATTTGACAAAGCTAAATTAGCTGCCGAAATGAAATTACGATAGTCACCCATGACAGGTAGAACATATTTTGGTTTTAACAATGACAGAATCATTTTTATATCTTCACTTGATGGATGCAATGATAAAACCTGTTTTGGATCTAGTTTAAAGATATTGACATTATCTTTATATAATTCATTCTCCATTAAGTTAGCTTGTTTTTCAGTTCCAGGAACCATTGGTGAAGCAATAATTACAGTATCAGTTGTTCTAAGTTCAATTTTACTTTCTTCACCTATTGCTATTTTGTTCATAACATTAAATACATTTGCTCCATCACCAGAAACAATAATAATACAATCATCAATTTCATTATTAAACTGTTTTTCATTTATTTGCATTTTTTCTGGAATATTATAGTATTCATTTAAGGCAAACAAAGCTATAAGATTTCTCATTTTTTTGTCAAAAAAGAAGACTTTCTTTTTATATTCAGCAGCAACAGCAATTATTTCTCTTAATCTAAAAAAGTTTTGCTCATAAAGAGTAAAAAACACTCTTCCAGAAGCATCTTCAATAATTGGACGAATAATATTTGAGATACGATGCCTTGGTGAAGTAAAACCTTCTTTATCTGCATATGAAGATTCAATTAAACAGCACAAAACACCTTCTTTTCCAATATCAGCAATTGCTGCGATGTCACATTCATAAGCATTATCACGCATATCAAAATCAACAACAAATTGTTCTGCAACAACGATATGTCCTTGATCAGTTTTAAATGAGACGCCAATAGCATCAGGAGTTGAATGAGTTAATCCAAAAGTTGTTAACTCCACATCATCAATTACTGTTTTACCATATCTTGGTAATATCTTAACTTTTAAATGAGATTTTCTCATTTTCTTAAGCTCTTCTTTGATTAAGATTGTACATAAATTTGGAGCATAGACATCTGCTTCAATTTCTTTAAGCAAATAAGGAAGTCCGTCCATCATATCATCATGAAAGTGAGTGATAATAATACCACTTAATCTATCTTTATTTTCTATAACATAACTAAAATCATTTACAATGTATTCTACTCCAAATTGATTCTCCTCGGGTCTTTTGATACCGCAGTTTACAACAAAGAGTTTTTTACCAATTTCAATACAATACATATTTTTGCCATATTCATCTAGTCCGCCTAAAGCAAATATCTTTATATTATTCATATTCCTCCTTTTCAAAATGAACTTGTATACCATTCAGTGAGTTTTTCATACCCTGAGTAATTTTCACATAAATTATATCACCTATTTCAGCTTTATCATAACTAAAATTAACCAACTTCTGTTGAGGAGTATACCCAGACATAATATTTGGATTTGTTTTAGAATACCCATCAACTAAAACTTCAACAATTTTTCCTTCCCATTTTTTATTATTAAGTTTTGAATAATATCCTAGTCTTTCATTTAATCTTTGAAGACGTTTCTTTTTCTCTTCAATTGAAATAGAATCTTCCATTCTAGCAGCAGGAGTTGCTTCTCTAGCTGAAAAAACAAAAGAATAAGCATTATCATATTTACAATATTCAACCATTTCTAGTGTATCTAAAAACTGCTCTTCAGTTTCATTTGGAAAACCTACAATAATATCAGTAGAAATGGCTACATCTTTTATTTTTGTCTTTATTTTATCAAATAATTCTTTATATTCTTTAGCGGTATATCTTCTATTCATCAACTTCAAGATATCATCATTACCAGATTGCAAAGGCAAATGAATAAAAGGCATTATATTCTTTCTACTAGCAACAATATCAATCATTTTATCATCAAAATCCCAAGGATGTGATGTTGTAAATCTTATTCGTTTAAAGCCTGTATCACTTACTTTTTCTAATAAGTCACCAAAAGTATAACCTTCAGATAAATCTTTGCCATAAGCATTCACATTTTGTCCTAGCAAAGTTATTTCTTTATACCCTTTATCTTTTAAACTATTAACCTCATTTAGGATATCTTCAAGTTTTCTTGAGCGTTGTTGACCACGAGTATAAGGAACAATACAATAAGTGCAAAACTTATCGCAGCCATCCATAATATTAACAAAAGCTTTATGCTTAAATTGTCTAACTGATGGTAAATCTTCATAAATACTACCTAAAGTAGAAAAAACTTCAACCTTTCTTTTTTTAGTATTTATAACATTTTCTAACAAATTTGGTAAAGCAGTGATATTATGAGTGCCAAAAATTAGTTCTACAACTGGGTATTTTTCTATAATCATTTTTACCATCTGTTCTTGTTGAGGAATACATCCACATAAACCAATAACCATATTTGGATTTAAACGTTTAAAAGATTTCAAATAACCAATTGTCCCTAATATCCTTTTTTCAGCATTTTCTCTAATCGCGCAAGTATTTAATATTATAATATCAGCATCTTTTAACTCACCAGTAAAAGTGTATCCCATATTCTCTAAGATACCACTAATGACTTCTCCATCTCTAACATTTGCTTGACAACCATAAGTAGCAACATGATATTTAAAACCAACACCTAATTGTTTTTGACTTTCGCTCAATGAAACTGAATTATATACAATTGGCACTTGGTATGCTTTATTTCTAAAACGTGCCTCTTTGGCACTTGGTAATTTATATTCGTTCATAATTATATTCTCACAAAAAACCAAGCAGGTTTTGCTTGGTTATTCTTGACTAATAGCTTGTACTGGGCAGTCTGCTACGCATGCTCCACAATCAATACATACGTCTTCATTGCATTCAGCTTGTCCATTTTCGTCTAACTCTAATGCTTCAACTGGGCAACTTGCTAAACAAGCACCACAACCAATACATAAGTCTTTATTAACAGTAACTGGCATATTCATCAAGTCTCCTTTTCCTTTTTGTATTATAACATATTTATGATAATTTACAACATTTATGACTTTATTTACGATATATGATTTAAGGCAATACTTTCTATTAATTTAAGAAGTTCATAACTCTGAAGATTACGTGTTACTATGCGATAAATATTATCTGATGAAAAAATATGTAATAATAATACATATGTTGTTGGACCAGCATCATATAATTGATAAATAATTTCATATCCGTAAAAACTACTATAAATATTGCCAAATTCTTTATAATTTTCTTTTTCAAACCATTCATACTTAAATGTATGAAATTCATCGATTGATAAAGTAGATTTTTCTACTGTTATTGAAGTTATATTTTGATAAAAATTGTAATTTTCAACTTTATTTCTATATGTATAACCATATTCTAATTCTTCTGTTTCCTTAACGATAAAAGGAATGGTTATTTTTATTTCTTCAAAATAAATATCTTGTTTTTTTGGAATTACATTAAGTATAATAATTCCCAAAATTATAATAATTAAAACTAGTATAGGTATTGCTTTCTTTTTCATTTTATAACACCTCAATTATTATTTTAAATTAAATTTGATCAGAATATCTATAAAAAAAGTCATTTATTTAAAAATGACTTTTTTATGGTCTGATTTGAATTCTTTCAATCTTAATTGCTTTTAACTCACTTAAATCAATATCTACAACTACAGCTGATAATATTGCTTCCTCAGTTGAAATAGTATATCTTGTTTTAATCTCATCTAGCATTGATGTTAGTACCTCATCAGTATCTCTTCCTAATACTGAATTATATGGACCAGTCATTCCAACATCACAAATAAAGGCACATCTATCAAATATAGCTTCATCTGCTGTTTGAATATGAGTATGTGTTCCTACAATCATCTGAACTTCTTTTTTAAAATATTGCATAAAGGCATATTTTTCACTTGTAGCTTCAGCATGTATATCGACAATTTTAATATCACAGGGATTATCTTTTAATAGTTTTTCTAAAGCTTCAAAAGGAGTTTTAGTGGTATTTGTCATAAAAATACTCCCACACACATTAAATATGCCAATTTTTTTATTTTTAAATTCAATTAAATGAACTGCTTTACCAAAATTTTCTGGTTCTAAATTAGCTGGTCTAATTAACTTACCAGCATCATCAATAAAAGTGAATATATTATCTTTACTAAATGTATGGTTACCCATTGTAATGCAATCTACTCCAAGGTTAATAAAGAAATCATAAATCTTTTTAGTGATTCCCTTACCATGGGCAGAATTTTCTCCATTAACAATCAGTAAATCATAATTATATTTTTCTTGTAAAAAGGGAAGATGATTGCTTAAAGCTTTTCTTCCCTGTTTTCCAACAATATCTCCAACAAATAATACTCTTAACATTATTTTGCAGTCTCGCTTGCTCTAGTTTCTCTAATTACAGTTACTTTGATTTGACCAGGATAAGTTAATTCATTTTCAATTCTGTTTTTTATTTCTCTAGCAACTCTATAGCAGCTAGTATCATCAATACGATCTGGTTGAACCATAACTCTAATTTCTCTACCTGCTTGAATTGCATAAGATTTTTCAATTCCTTCAAAACTATTAGCAATCTTTTCTAATTCTTCTAATCTATTTACATAGTTTTCTAATGATTCATATCTTGCACCTGGTCTAGCAGCTGATAATGTATCAGCAGCTGCAACTAAGTTAGAAATAATAGAAGTAGGTTCTTCATCTCCGTGATGTGAGGCAATAGCATTCAGTACAATTTCATTTTCACCATATTTTTTACATACTTTCATACCTAGTTCAACATGGCTTCCCTCTTGTTCAAAGTCAATTGCTTTACCTATATCATGTAATAAGCCAGCACGTTTTGCTAGTGACTGTTTACAGCCAAGTTCAGCAGCCATCATACCAGCTAAATGGGCAACTTCAATAGAGTGTTGTAAAACATTTTGACCATAAGAATAACGATATCTTAATCGACCAATTAATTTTATCATTTCCCTATCAATTTTACCTAAACCCAGTTGAAATACTGCTTCTTCTCCTGCTTTTTGGATGACATCATTAATTTCTGCGGTTTTCTTTTGAACTACTTCTTCAATTCTTCCTGGTTGGATTCTACCATCTTTTATTAAGTGTTCCATTGTTAAACGAGCAATTTCTCTTCTTATTGGATCAAAACAAGAGATAGTAATTGTTTCTGGAGTATCATCAATTATTAAATCAACTCCAGTAGCTTGTTCAATAGCACGAATATTTCTTCCTTCTCTACCTATAATTCTGCCCTTCATTTCTTCTGAAGGTAAGCCTACAACTGCTACAGTTCTATCAATTGTTTCTTCTTGTGAATATCTTTGAATAGCCTGCCCTATGATGTTTTTAGCAACATCACTGGCAACAGCTTTTGCTTCTTCTTCTTGTTCTTTGATATATAATGCCATTTCATTGGCAGTTTGATTTTTTACAACTTCAAATAATTCTTCTTTAGCTTCTGAAGCTGTCAAATTAGCGACTTTTTCCAGTACACTAGTTTGGATGTCAATCTTATTTTGTAATTCTGCTTGCATCTTGTCTAAATCAGCAGATCTTTTATTTAAATCGTTTAATTTATCATCAACCTGTTTTTCTTTGGTATGTAATTTTTCCTCACGAAAGTTGAGATTGTCATCTCTCCTTGCGAGTCTGTTTTCTAAATCAGTAATTTCTTGACGCTGTTTTTTCAATTCTTTTTCAGCATTAAGTTTTAATTCATAAGCAGCACTTTTACCGTCCAATACTGCTTGTCTTTTAACAGCATCAGCTTCAATATTTGCTTCTTTTATAACTAATTCAGCTTTTTGTTGATTTTTGTTTAAACCGATTTTAGACATAACATTCATAAATATTATGCCTATTAATAAACCTGCACTAATTCCCAAGATGAAGGCTGTTGTCGTATTCATATATTAAACCCTCCATCTAATTTTAAATTAACATTACTATTTTACCACATTTTTCACACAATTCCATACATAATATAGTTTTGTTACTTAAAATATTAAAAATTAATTCGTTTTTTGAAAAAACAAATACACAAATTCAAATATATCTATTATAAAAAACTTTTAAATATATTATATATTTAACCTAAAAATCTCTTCTTTAAGCGCTGTAATAAACCTTCATTTTCTTTTTTAGCATCATAAGATTGTAATTCTTCCATTGAGAAGTACTCTCTTAAAACATCTTGAGAATGCTTTTTAGAATCATAATTTTTATTTATATAAGAACCATCACTTTGCATAATCCAACCAATTGATTCATCATTTTTTTCAACCGAAAGAATATGATTAACTCGCACTTTTAAATCTGGTTGTTTTATTTGAATAAATGCTTCTACACGTCGTTGTGTATTACGATTTAAAAAATCGCCAGAACCAATAAATATACGTGCTCTACCACCGTCACCAAATTTAAAAATACGACTATGTTCTAAATGACGACCAACAATTGATTTTACTGTAATATTATCAGTATATTCTTTTACATTTGGTAATAAACAGCAAATTCCACGAATAAGTAAAAAGACTTTAACTCCTTGTTGAGATGCTTCAATTAATTTTTCCATAATTAAAACATCATTCATTGAATTTAACTTAATTTCTATATTTCCATTGCCATTTAATTTATGATATTCAATTTCATTATCAATTTCCTTTATTACTTCACTTCTAAATGACAGTGGCGCAATCCATAAAGTATCATTACCTTCAACTATTTCATTAACAGAAAGGGCATCAAAAAGTAGATTAGCATCTTCGCCAACCATACTATCTGAAGTAATATAAGCTAAATCCGTATATTGCTCTTGAGTATTTTCGTTAAAATTACCTGTTCCTACATAAGTAAAATACCTAATTCTATTTTTTTCACGCATAGTAATCAAACATACTTTTGAATGTACTTTATAATCTGATAAACCATAATGAATAGTACAACCAGCATCTTCCAGTATTTTAGAGTAATCAATATTAGATTGTTCATCAAAACGAGCTCTTAATTCCATAACAGCTACAACTTGTTTCCCTTTTTCTGCTGCATAAGCAAGAGCACTCGCAATTCGAGATGGACTTGAAAGACAATAAAGGGTTATTTTTATTGATACGACATTAGGATTATTAGCTGCTTCATAAAGTAATTGAATGAATGGTTGTGAACTTTGATATGGATAATGCAACAGTAAGTCATTGTTTTTTAAGTAATCTAGTCCACTTTGATTAGCGAAATCAATAGAGTTTACAGGTGATACGGCTGGGTAAATATCATTTGGATGTTTATCTTTAAATGCTCGTTTTAAACCAAATCCAAATTCTAAATCCAATGGATAATTATTAACGACAACAACATCTTGTTTCAAGTTTAAAACTTTTTTAAGATAATCATTAAAATCGCCAGAAACTGAATGAGACAATTGAACACGAACAATTCCAAGTCGTTTTCTCTTTATTAATACTTTTTCCATAATATTAAGAAAATCTTCATGTTCGTCCATCATTTCAGTTGCTATATCGATATCAGCATTTCGTGTAACTCTTAAAGTAATAGCTTCTTTTACTGTATATTTTTTAAATATACTTGATAAATTGTGAGTAATTAAATCACTTGTAATTACGACACGTTCTCTTTCATTAATAGAATAATTAATAAATTTTGGTAAGTTTTCAGTATGTACAATTCCATAACGAATTCTATTATTCTTATCTTCTAATTGAGCCATAACATAGGATTGTTTGTTTTTCAAAAAAGGAAATGGATGATGTGGATCAACAATTTGAGCAGATAATAATGGTTTAATCTCTTTGTTGAAATAATCCCTTGTTAAAAGTTCATCAACTTTTTCTAAGTTATCCATCTGTAAAATACTTATACCAATTTGTGGTAATTTACCTAGAACTTTTCTAATTGCTTTTTCAACTTCTTTATCATGACTATTTAACCATTTCCAAACTTCATTAATTTGTTCTTGAGCTGTTTGTCCTGTTTTATCATCGATTTTATCGGGAATAACAATCATCTGATCAGATAACGATCCAATACGCACCATAAAAAATTCATCAAGATTACTTCCATAGATAGATACGAACCCTAAGCGTTCTAAAAGCGGTGTTGCTTCATCAAGTGCTTGATATAAAACTCTTTTATTAAACTCTAACCAGGAAATTTCTCGATTTATAAACAAATTTGGTGTCACACTTTTTTTATGTTCCATATATTATCTCCTTTTTGTTTATGATGTAATTAATTAAGTAACCTTCCCTTGCTCCTGCATAAGAAACAATTATTTCCTCAGACCGATAATATTTCATTATTGAATACAAAATTAATGTACCCGGTACAATTGTATGAATTCGATCTGGAATTACTTTCAATATAGTGTCTTGAATTTCATTTGGATTTTTCATTATATTCACAATTTCTTTTAACTGCGAAAAAGTAATCGTATCTTGAGTACTATCATTAAATATTATATTTTTTAATTTTAATAATGCTCTTATACTTCCACCAACACCTATAATTGTTTGAATTTTCTTTGGGTGACTATCATTTAATGTTAAAAGCACTTTAGCATTTCGACATATACTCTTTATTTCAGATTTATTTGGTAAAAAACCACTAACATAGTTACGATAAAAATTTAAAGAACCCATAGGAAGTGAAGTTGAACTTTCTATTTTATTATTCTTAAAAGGAACAAGTTCACAGGAACCACCACCAATATCAACGACAAGTCCACTATCTCTTTGGACAACTGAATGGGCGCCAATATAACCTAATTCTCCTTCTTCATTTCCTGAAACTAAATGAATATCAAATCCAAGAGTTTCTTTTACTCTTTGAATAATTTCATGACTATTTTTTATATTTCTTAAAGAAGCTGTTGCAAACGGATAAACTCTTGTAATATTTAATCTTTTTAATATTAAATCAAACCTTTTTAAAACATCTAAAAGTTTTATAATGCCACTTTCTGCCAAAACTCCATTTTCTACATGACTAATCAGTCCTGCCATTTCTTTTGAACTAAAAGCTTGTTCAAAAAAATCTTCTTTTATAATATAAACATTCATTCTAATTGTGTTAGAACCTATATCAATAATTGCTAGCATAAAGTCTCCTCTTAAAATAATTATATCATGACTAATATTATACAACATTGAATATTAAAAGAGAGAATAATACTTCTCTCTTTTTACATATATATTACTTAAGTAAAGTTTTACTCTTTTCCAGATCGTAAAATTTCGTGTAATTTTTCATGGATTTCATCATATATTTCTGGATTATTATCTAAAAAGAGTCTGACATTTTCTTTTCCCTGTCCAATTTTCTCTCCATTATATGAAAACCAAGATCCTGATTTACCTATCAAATCATATTCTACACCTAAATCAATAACTTCAGATATACGAGATAATCCTTCGCCATATCTAATTTCTACTTGTGCTGATTTAAATGGAGGAGCAACTTTATTTTTAACAATTTTAACATTGACTTTGTTTCCAATAAGATCTGATCCTTGTTTAATTGCTTCACCTTTTCTAACATCTACTCTTATTGAAGCATAGAACTTTAATGCTCTACCGCCAGTAGTTGTTTCAGGATTACCATAAATTATACCTATTTTTTCTCTTAATTGATTTATAAATATAACAGTACACTTACTTTTATTCATTACTCCAGATAATTTTCTCATTGCTTTTGACATTAATCTTGCTTGTAATCCCATATTAGCATCAGACATAATTCCATCTAGTTCTGCTTGTGGAACTAATGCAGCAACAGAGTCAATAACAAGCAAATCAATAGCTCCAGATTTAATCAATAACTCAGCAATTTCTAAAGCTTGTTCTCCTGAATCAGGTTGAGATAATATTAATTCATCAATTTTTACACCTAAATTTTTTGCATACATTGGATCAATTGCATTTTCAGCATCAATAAAAGCAGCTTTCCCACCTGTTTTTTGAACTTCAGCAATTGCATGAAGCGCTAAAGTAGTTTTTCCACTTGATTCAGGACCATATATTTCTACAATTCTACCTCTAGGATATCCACCAATTCCTAATGCTTGGTCAATTAAAAGTGAACCTGAGCTAATTGCATCTTCTTCAACTTTAACACTATCTCCAAGTACCATAATTGATCCTTTTCCATAAGTTTTTTCTATTTCTTTAATAGTTTGTGCTAAAACTTCATTTTCCTTTTTTTCAGACATAAATAATCCTCCTAAATAATAATTATTTATAAATCACAATAATCCTTATTACTTACTTTCAAATATAATTCCTTTTGCTTGATTAAAATAATCAATACCACCTAAAACTGAAACAACGGTTGAAAACCACAGTAATACATCAGCAACAGGTAAACCAATTAATTCAAATGGTAAATTATTAAGTAAAATCAGAATTATACATAACATTTGAGAAAATGTTTTTATTTTGCCTAAAGATCCTGCAGCCATAATGAAATTTTTAGAGGCAGCTATTAATCTAATACCATCAACAATTGTATCTCTCCAGACCATAATCAATACTGGAATAGTATTAACAATATTACTAGCAGCAAATATAATAAACATCGTTGTTGTTAAACATTTGTCAGCTATTGGATCAATAAATTTTCCAAAAGTTGTAATTTGATTGGTAGTTCTAGCAATAATCCCATCAATCAAATCAGAAATGGCTCCTAAAACAAATATACCTAAAGTTATAAGATTCTTTAATGATATTGATACAGTCCCAATGTAATATACAGGTAATTCAATTCCAAATTGAGCATATGGAAAATACCACACTAAAACAATTATTGGAATCAATACTAATCTAAATACTGAAATTCTATTTGGTAAATTCATAAGATGTAATTCTCCTTAAATAAAATTATATCACATTTATATTTTATAACATACTTGAATTTATTTCAAGAAAAAGAAAATAGCGTAAATACGCTATTTATATAAACTAACTATAAGCCATGTTCTGTTCCTGTTTACAGGTAGCAATCATTTATCTAGGCAAATGCCTCCCTGTTGCCTTCATTTTGTCACGCTTTGGGCTCCCCTACCATATTTTGGGTTTCTCACTTATGGGGTTTACATCGTTCCACTTTTATGTTTCCATAAAACTTCGTCACTGTTGCACCTTAGAGTCCTCATCCATATTTTTAAAAAACTTAGGATTAGTTACTGCCGTCTTCCCCTGGCTTTATTTATTAAACCAGCATAAACACTACTTTCATCGCAGAAAGTGTGAGCATGGACTTTCCTCTACCTAAATGGCAGCGATTGCTTCGTTAGTTATTTACGATTAAATACTTCTTGTTCTAATCTAGCAATACGTCTTAAAATATCAACTTGTGATAAATTGCTGACTACTGGTGATTGATTAGCATTATTCTCTTCCAATTGAGCAAGTTTCGTTTCCAAATCAACGATTCTTTCCTTTAATCCATCATTGGCATTTTGTAAGAAAGCTATTTGATTTTTTAACTCTAATATTAATTGTTGAAAACCATCATAGTCTTTAACAACTGCATCTAAAAAAGTATCAACTTCAATAGGAGAATAACCTTTAAAATCGATATTAAACTCCTTGTTTAAAATAGTATCAATATCTAAAATAATATTCTTTTCCATGTACTCACATCCTTTAATTAATTCTATAAGAATAAGGATTTTATTTCAAGTTAAACACTAATAAAAAGTGAAATATATATTTTAGGCTTTAATATTATTTATTCATTTCTTTTTCTATTAATCTTACAGCTTCTTCTACTCCACCTTCGCTTTTAATTTTAGAAGAAATAATTTCAGCGTTCTTTTTCTTTTCTTGATATGTATTTTTCATTTCTAATAAAGCTTCACATATCGAATTTTCACTTAAATCTTTTGATTTTAAGGGTTTTGTGGCTACATTAGCTTCATATAATTGTATCGCAAATCCCATTTGATCTAAAACATGTGGTATTGGTATGGATGGAATACCATAAATCATCGTGGCTGCCGAAGTTCCAAATCCACAATGATGTATTACAAATAAACATTGACTAAAAAGAAAACTATGTGGAACACTGCCACATGAAATCATTGTGCTTGGTAATTTATAATCTTGAAGTGTTTTCTGAAAACCTTGAATAATAGCGCGAAATCCTAATTTTTCAAAAGCATTAACAAACATATCTAATTTTTCTTTTTCAGATTTTTCTTCAAATGACATAGCGCCTAAAGATAGTAAAACAGGTCTATCTCCATTAAAAAGAAATTTAGAAAGTTTTTCATCAGGTTTAAAATTTTCTTCTTTCTTATACCAGTAACCAGTTAAAACATGTTGCTTTTCCCAATATGGATTTCTTTTTAAAACATATTTACTAATAGGAATCAAATTAAGGTTACTAGAAATAATTTCATCTGAAGTCTTAATTGGTTTTAATCCGTATATTTTTCTAATCTTATTGTATGGTTTGGCTACTTGTTTTCCGATTATATCGGCAATTAATTTACTAATAAAGCTTTGAGGTTTTAGTTTTTCAGCTATCATTTCTTTTTGTAAAGTCACATTAATCCTAGGAATACCTAATGCCTCTGCTTCTGTGGCACCCATTTGACTATGTGTTACTATAATTAAATCTTTATCTTTACATAATTCATAAACTTCTTTTGTTGAATTTTGAATGATGTTAAAAACAAATTTCATCATCCTTAACATACTTATAGCAGGATTTGAAGTCTTCCCCCTGATGATAGCAGCTTCTTTTTCTATTTCAATATCTGGACCAACTGGTTCAAAATGAATATTAGATTCCTCAACTAGTTTTCTCCAGCAAGGATGTGAACCTAATGTTACATCATATCCATTTTTTATTAATTCACTTGATAAATAAATATATGGTTGAATATCACCTCTTGTTCCCATTGTAAACATTGCTATCTTTTTCATAATTTCTCCTCTATTATATGTATAGGTTTTAAATCTTTGTTACATATATTAATTTATGACATACTCTAATTTTACTACAAATTATTATATTAATTGGTAAATTATATGTAAAAGATAAAGAAGGATAAAGTAAAAGAAAAGAGCATCAACTCTTTTCTTCTCTGTTAAATAATACAATTAGTTTTCCTCAATGTTTTCAACATTATGATAAACATTTTGCACATCATCAACATCATCTAATAGTGTTAGCACTCTTTTAAATAGAGTAATATCTTCATCATCAGTCAAAACTACAGTTTCTTGAGGTAACATTCGATGTTCTAAGATAAGAAACTCAATTTCACCTTTCGCTTCTTCAATAGCATCTTTGCTTTTAAATAAATCTGTTGGATTAACATAAACTGTTATGTAACCATCTTCCTCTAATTCAAGGTCAATAACATCAACCTCAGCCAGCATAAGAATATCTAATATTTCTTCTTCATCAGCAACAAAAGATAAAATTCCCACATGGTCATATGAATAAGAAACGCTACCTGCTTTACCTAAGTTCATTTTTGCTTTATTAAAACATCCTCTTATTTCAGATAAAGTTCTATTTGAGTTATCAGTTAAAGTATCAATAATAATTGTTGAACCACTTGGCCCAAAACCTTCATATCTATTTTCTAAATATGCTTCATTGGTATTTCCTTTAGCTTTATCAATATTTCTATTTATAACATCATTAGGAACTTGAGCAGCTTTTGCTTTATCGATAACTCTTTTTAAATTAAGATTCATTTCTGGATCAGGGACACCACCTTTAGCAGCCATATAAATCTCTTTTCCAAATCTTGAATAAATTTTTGTTTTCTTAGCAGCTGTAGCAGCCATACTTGCTGCTCTAACCTGAAAAGCACGTCCCATAATCTTTTAAATCTCCTTACTTTTTAACTTATTAATAAACACAATTTATTATAACACTACTTTATAACTCTTGCCATTTACTTTATATCATATAGCATCACTTAAAATAAACGTGGAATAAATCCACGCTTATTTTATTCTCTTAATACAGCATTTAGTTTGTCTGATAACTGATTTATTACTTGTTTATGTATTGGTGTAATATCATTTTCAGATAATGTTTTTTCATTACTACGATAACTAATGCTGACAGCTATACTTTTATAACCTTCTTCAACACCATTTCCTCTATAGACATCAAATATTTCAACTATATCCAACAAACTACCTCCAGCTTTCTTAATAGTAGAGACTATTTGTTCAGCTGTAATTTCTTCTTTAACAACTAATGCTAAATCATAATTAACAGCAGGATATCTTGCAATTTTTTCAAATTTAATTTTTGAAGGTTTTTCATTAAATATTGCATCTAAATTAATTTCAGCAATTGTTGATTCTTCAATTGAATATTTCTTTTTAGCTATTGGATGAATATGTCCTATGTAACCAATTAATTTTCTTCCTAAATAGATATCAGCTGCTTTATTTGGATGTAATAATTCTTTTGGATTTGATATAGGTTTAAAAAACACTCTTTTTTCATCATAACCTAATTTTTCTAATATATTTAAAATAATACCTTTTATTGAATAAAAATCATTAGTAATGTAAATATTTTGCCATTTAGAATATGTTATTTTTTCTGATATTGCTAGTGATAAATGTAATCTTTCCTCTCCATCATCACTATATACTTTAGCTGTTTCAAACAATGCATATTCATGATTACCTCTAGCTACATTATAACTGACACAATCAAGTAATGATGGTAACAATGATGTACGATAGTATCGTCTATCTTCTCCCATAGCATTAGAGATTCTAACTGGAGTACCAATTGAATATATTCCAGCATCGACATTTTCTTGTGGTACTAAGGAATAAGTAATTACCTCATTAAATCCATAACCATTTAATAAAGAATTAATTACTCTTCTGTTTCTACCATTATCTGCATATCTTGCTTGTGTTGTAGGCATTTTAGGCAATGTAGAAACAATATTTTCATAACCTAAAATACGAATTACTTCTTCTGATAAATCTTGCCATAATTCAATATCGGTACGATACGATGGAATATGATTAACAATTATATCATCATCCTTTTTCATTGGTTTGAAGTCTAAAGCTTTGAAAACATCAAATATATCATCATATCCAAAATGAGTACCTAATAAACTGTTTATCTTTTTAACTGAAGTTTCAATGACAACTGGTTTATATCCTGTATCACCAAAAACAACAGTTTCTTCAATATTTTTTGCATCAGCAAGTTCAATTAATAATTGGATGCTTCTTTCAGTAGCAATTTGTGCTGCTAATGGATCAATTCCTTTGGAAAATCTAGTTGCTGCTTCAGTAAATAGACCAAGTCTTCTAGAAGTATTTCTGACATTTACCATATTAAAATGAGCAGCTTCAATAATAATACCTTTAGTATTTTCGTCTATTTTGCTATCTTCTCCACCCATAATTCCAGCATAACCAATAGCCCTGCCTTCTGTAGTAATCATTAAATCATCTTCTAAAACATGATATTTTTGTCCATCTAAAGCCGTATAAACTTCATCCAATCCCATTTTTACAGTAATTTCTTTAGCAGGAATTTTAGCTAAATCATAGAAATGTAATGGCTGACCAGTTTCTAGCATTACATAGTTAGAAATATCTACAACATTATTAATTGCTTTTATTCCAACCGCATTTAAAGCTTCCTTTAACCATTTTGGTGATTCTTTAATTGTCAAATCATTAACTATTGTCCCTACAAAATATGGAGCTTTTTCTGTTTCAGAATTAATAATTAAATCTGTTTTAGTTTTATTAATATTGTAACTATAATCAGGTAAATTTACATCCTTATTTAAAATGGCACCGATATCTTTAGCTAATGCCCAGATGCTTAAACAATCTGCTCTATTTGGTGTTAATGAAATCTCATAAATCGTATCATCTAAACCTAAATATTTTAATACTTCCGTATTTCCAACTACAGCATTTTCAGATAGTACTTCAATACCAGACAATTGCTTTTCTGTTAATAGTTTTTTATCAACATTTAGTTCACTTAATGAACATATCATACCATTAGAAATTTCTCCTCTAACAGTTGATTCATTTATTTCTCCACCAACTAGTTTACAGCCAGGTAAGGCAACAATAACTTTTTGACCTTTTGCGACATTTGGAGCACCACAAACAATTTGTCTAGTGTCTGTACCAACATCTACTTGACAAACATGCAAATTATCAGCATTGGGATGTTTCTGACAACTTAAAACATAACCAATTACCAAATTTGTACCATAAGCTTGATCATCAAAGCTTTCAACTTCATGACCTGCTTTAGTTAAAACATCAGCCAGTTCTTGTTTTGAAATATCGCCTAAATCGATATATTGTTTTAACCAATTATATGTAATCTTCATCTTTTAAGTCCTCCTATTCAAATCTTTTATAAGTATCTAAAAACTTAATATTATTGGTATAGAAGTGTCTGATATCATCTACGCCATATTTAAGCATAGCAACTCTTTCCACTCCGACCCCAAAGGCAAAACCAGTATATTTTTCTGAATCTATACCAGCCATTTCTAATACTCTAGGATGAACCATGCCAGCACCTAAAATTTCAATCCAGCCAGTGTTTTTGCAAGTTTGACATCCACTTCCACCACAAATATGACAGCTAACATCAATTTCAATTGATGGTTCAGTAAAAGGGAAATATGATTGTCTTAATCTAATTTCACGATTACTTCCAAACATACTTCTAGCTAATAATTCTAAAGAGCCTTTTAAATCTCCAACTGTAATATCTTCTCCAACAACTAAACCTTCAACTTGAACAAATTGATGTGAATGAGTAGCATCATCATCATCCTTACGATAAACTTTACCTGGACAAACAACTTTAATAGGTAACATATCGTGTTCATTTTCTAATACACGCATTTGTATCGCTGTTGTTTGAGTCCTTAGTAATCTATGAATGTCAACATAAAAAGTATCTTGCATATCTCTTGATGGATGATCAGCAGGAATATTAGCTCTTTCAAAATTATATAAATCAAGTTCAACTTCTGGTCCTTCTACCACAGCATATCCCATTCCAATAAAAATATCTTCAATTTCTTGTTGAACAACTGTTAATGGGTGTAATGTTCCATATTTTCCTCTACTGGCAGGTAATGTTATATCAATTTTGTCTTCTTGAAGTTGCTTTAACATATCTGCTTCTTTTAAATTTGATATTTTCTCAGCAATTAAAGATTCTGTTAATTGTTTTAAACTATTAACTGCCATACCATAATCTTTCTTTTCCTGTTTTGGTACATCTTTCATCTGAGTCATTAAACCATTAATTAGACCTTTTTTACCTAATAATTCAATTCTAATATTTTCAATTGAATTTAGATCTTTTGCTGATTCAATTTTTTCAATAAATTCTTTTTTAAGTTCATCCCATTTTTGTGTCATATTAAACTCCCTTCAAATAAAAAACGTCCTGCTTAAGGACGTTGAAACTTCACGTGGTACCACCTTAGTTACTTCTTAATAAACTTTAACGCAGTTATACGGAGATGATTAGTCCCACTCCAAGGTGAATTCATACCATTTGTATTAGAAAACTTTCACCTATTGTTTTCTTCTCTTTTATACAAAGTAGAGGTACTATGTTCCTTTTCTTCGTGCTGTAATTATTCTATATGTTTTACTTGTTTTTTGCAAATAAAAAATTAATAATCAAAAATCTTCTCTAAGTGGTAGCTTTTTTATAATTTTATAAAATTTAATTTAAAAATTATTGTCATTCGACAATGTAATACGATGTATTTCGCTATCTATAGTGATACA
>JAAZJL010000032.1 GCA_012800355.1 Erysipelotrichia bacterium
AAAAGATCCAGTGATGATAGCGAAGTGGACACACCTGTACCCATCCCGAACACAGAAGTTAAGCACTTCAGCGGCGAAGATAGTTGGGCTTGCCCCTGTGAAAATAGCTCGTTGCTGGTTCTTTTTTATTAGTAACAATGATTAATATGAAATATTAGTCTTTTTTTATTTTAAGGTTAATAATATGCTAAAATATACTTAGAAAAAGAGGAATTTATATGGAAAATATGATGAATGCACTAGTAAAAGAAAATGCTTGTGCTGGTTTGGTTTTAAAAAAGGTTCCTATTCCAAATGTTGGTATAAATGATGTTTTAATTAAAGTTCATAAAACTTCTATTTGTGGTACTGATGTTCATATTTATAATTGGGATCAATGGGCTCAAAAAAATGTAAAAGTTGGAATTACCGTTGGTCATGAATACGTAGGTGAAGTAGCAGCTTTTGGAGAAGGAGTTACTGGTTTTGAAATTGGCGAGAGAGTTTCTGGTGAAGGACATATTGTATGTGGTCACTGTCGAAATTGTCGAGCAGGTAACGGACAATGGTGTGAAAATACTATCGGAGTTGGCGTTCAAAGAGATGGCGCCTTTGCTGAGTACATTTGTATACCAGCAAGTAATGTTATAAAAATTGATCCAAGATATGATGAAGAGATAGTGTCATTTTTTGATGCTTTTGGTAATGCTACCCATACCTCTCTTCTTTTTGATGTAGTTGGAGAAGATGTTTTAATTACAGGAGCTGGACCTATAGGTATAATGTCAGCAGCTATATGTCGACAAAATGGGGCGAGAAACATAGTGGTTACCGATTTAAATGATTTTCGTTTAGATTTGGCCAAAAAGATGGGAGCAACAAAAACAATAAATATTAAAAAAGAAAAAATAGAAGATTGTCACAAAGAATTACGTATGAGAGAAGGATTTGATGTTGGTTTAGAAATGTCTGGTAGTGCTTCCGCTTTAGAAAGTATGGTAAAAAATATGAGAAATGGTGGCAAAATTGCTTTACTTGGCATTCAATCAAAACCTTCGGAAATGAATTTTAATAATATTATATTTAAAGGTTTAACTTTAGTAGGTGTTTATGGTAGAAGAATGTATGAAACTTGGTATAAAATGCAAACAATGGTTGATATCGGTTTAGATTTAACCCCACTTATTACTCATAGATACTCATATAAAGATTTTGATAAGGGATTCGAAGCAATGAATTCAGGATTATCAGGAAAAGTCGTTTTAGATTGGAGAAAATAAATGAAAAAAGCATTAGAAATTTATAAAAATCAATTAACTGAAATAGAAAATAGTGGTACTTATAAAAAAGAAAGAATTATTACTACTGAACAAAAAGCTTTTATTGATACTACAGAAGCAAAACAAGTCTTAAATATGTGCGCAAACAACTACTTAGGTTTAGCAAACAATAAAGAAATAATAGAAGCAGCTAAAGTTTCATATGATAAATGGGGTTATGGTTTAAGTTCTGTTAGATTTATTTGTGGAACTCAACAAATACATAAAAAATTAGAAGAAACAATATCAGAATTTTTAAAAATGGATGACACAATTTTATATTCTAGTTGTTTTGATGCAAATACGGGCTTATTTGAAACAATTTTAACAGCTGAAGATGCTGTTATTTCTGATGAATTAAATCATGCTTCAATTATTGATGGAATCAGACTTTGTAAGGCAAAACGTTTTAGATATAAAAACAATGACATGAAAGATTTAGAAGAAAAACTTATTGATACTAAAGATTGTCGTATTAGACTAATAGCAACTGATGGAGTCTTCTCAATGGATGGTATTATTGCTGATTTAAAATCAATCTGTGATTTAGCTGATAAATATGATGCTTTAGTAATGGTTGATGATTCACATGCTGCAGGTTTTATAGGAGAAAAAGGAAGAGGAACAGCTGAATACTGTGATGTAATGGGTAGAGTGGATATTATAACTGGCACTTTAGGAAAAGCATTAGGTGGAGCAAGTGGTGGTTATACAAGTGCAAAACAACCAATTATTGATTTGTTACGACAAAGAAGTAGACCTTATTTGTTTTCTAATACTTTAGCACCTGCAATTTGCGCAGCTTCACTAAAAACTTTTGAAATATTAAATAGAAGCAGTAAATTATTAGATAAACTAAAAGAAAATACCGCTTATTTTAGAAGTCAAATGAAGAAGTTGGGATTTGATATTGTTGATTCTGTTCACCCAATTGTTCCAGTAATGTTATATGATGCGAAAACAGCAAGTGAATTCGCTGATAGAATGCTTGAAAAAGGTGTTTATGTTATTGGATTTAGTTATCCAGTAGTACCGATGAATAAAGCAAGAATTAGAGTGCAAATTTCTGCAAATCATAGTAAAGAAGATTTAGATTTTGCGATTAATTGTTTTAAAGAAGTAAAAAAAGAGATGGGATTATAAAATGAAAAATGATGGAGTATTTGAAGTGATTTTACTACTGGCTTTACCAGCAAGTGGCAAAAGTGAAGTCAGAAATTTTTTAAACAATATTGAACCAGAAATATTAAAAAAAGAATTTCATATTGGCGAAACATTAGAGTTAGATGATTTTCCTTATGTTCACTTTATGAAACTTATCGACCAAGCATTAGAAGAAGAAGGCCAAAAAAGGATATTTTATCCAGGAGAAGTACCATTTATTGATAGTAGAGACTGGGGCACGTTGATTAACTTATTGAATGAAGATTATTATGATTTACTAAATCGTAATGTAATTAATTGCGACAGTATTGCCCAATACTTTTTTACAAGAATTGATAATGCAGCTAAAATGGTAGGAATACATCCAAGATTAGCTAAACTTGATAGTGATTTAAGAAAAAGAATAGCTGAAAAATTAAATGATGAAGCTCAAAAGATTTTAGATTTTAAATACCAGCAATATACTGAAGATTTAAATGGTAAAACGATAGTTATTGAAGCAGCAAGAGGGGGGAAGGATGGTTCAAGCTATCCTTTACAAGATCCTTTTGGTTATCAATATTCATTGCCACAATTTTGTCCAGAAATATTATCTAAAGCTAAAATACTTTATATTTGGGTGACGCCTGAAGAATCTAGAAGAAAAAATGAAGCTAGAACTGATCCTGAAAACCCTGGTTCAAACTTATTTCATGGTGTACCACTAACGGTAATGTTAAATGATTATGGTTGTGATGATATGCTATATCTAAAAGAAAAATCAGAGAAAGAAAATACCATTACTATTAAGACATATGGTGAAACATATTATTTACCTATTGGTATTTTCGACAATAGAAATGATCGAACTTCATTTTTGAGAAGAGATAAAGAAGAATGGACTAAAGAAGAAATTAAACATGTTACTGAAGGAATAAAGCAAGCTACCGATAAAATGGTTGCTTATAAAAATAATTTAAATAAAGAATAGGAGATTAAATTAATGTTAAATAATGATAAAAACTTATTTGATATTGTATTATTATTTGCCTTACCTGCAAGTGGTAAAAGTGAAATTAGACACTTTCTAGCAAATATTGATTCAGAAAGATTACAAAAGGAATTTCATTTTGGTGAAACATTACAATTGGATGATTTTCCTTATGTTCATTTTATGAGAAGAATTGACCAAGAATGTGAAAAAATTGAACACCCAAGAATCTTTTTCCCTTCTAATGATGCTCCAATGTATAATGCTCGTGATTATGCAACACTGTTTATGTTACTTAATGAAGATTATCATGATTTAATTAATAGAGTTCAAATAAAACCAGATAGTGCTGCGCTATGGATGTTTGATAGGTTTGATAATGCTTCTTTAAAGGTTGATATGTTACCAAGACTTGGCCTTTTAAAAACAGAAGTTAGAAATAAATTAGCTGAAGCATTAGAAAAAGAAGGACAAGAATTGTTGAAAAACAAGTTAGCTGAATATCCTGAAAACTTTAGTAATAAAACTATTATTGTTGAAGCAGCAAGAGGGGGAAAAGCGGGTTCTACTTTACCATTACAAGATCCAGAAGGATATCAATTTTCATTAAGATATTTATGCCCAGAAATCTTGGAGAAAGCTTGTATTCTCTATATTGATGTAACTCCAGAAGAATCTAGAAGAAAAAACCAAGAGAGAACTAATCCAGATGATCCTGGTTCGATTTTAAATCATGGTGTTTCGTTAGAAGTAATGCTAAATGATTATGGCATTTGCGATATGAAGTACTTGATTGAAAATTCAGAAATTAAAAATACGATAACTATAAAAGCTCATGGTAAAACATATCATATACCTATTGGTATATTTGATAATAATGATGATAAAACAACTTATTTCAGACAAGATGCATCATTATGGCAAGAAGAAAAAATTAATGCTTTTTTTGCAGATGTAAAAAAAGTTACTGATACAATGTTTGAAAATTATATGAATAAATAATTATATTATCAAATAAATAGTTAAATTTACTTCAAATATAAAATACAGAATTAGATAATGGTAAACATTAAGTTGATTTCATGTTAAATAATGTTTATGTTTATTTTTACAAATGAAAAACTTTTATATATTAATGAAGAAATGATATAATAACAATGGTAATTTTGATTTTTGGTTTATGAAATGAAAAGAAAAGGATTTTATGAAAAATATATAAAAAGACCACAAGATTTTGTTTTGTCTTTTGTATCTATTGTGTTGCTAATTCCGATTTTTATTTTTGTTCATTTTCTTGTGATAAAAAACTTAGGTAAACCTTCAGTATTCAAACAAAAAAGAACAGGGGAGAATCAAATTCCTTTTGAAATATATAAATTTAGAACAATGACTGAAGAAAGAGATAAAAAAACAGGTGAATTATTACCTGATAAGGAAAGATTGACTGAATTTGGTAAATGGTTAAGATCAAGTTCTTTAGATGAATTACCACAACTATTTAATATTTTGAAAGGTAATATGTCTTTTATTGGTCCAAGACCTCAAATGGAAGAATTTTTGCCACTTTATAATAAAACACAGTTAAGAAGACATGAGGTAAGACCAGGTCTTTCTGGTTTAGCTCAAGTTAATGGACGTAATGATATTACTTGGACTAAAAGATTTGAGTATGATGTTGAGTATGTTGATAACATTACTTTCTTGGGTGATTGGAAAATAATGTTTTTAACTTTTTTTAAGGTAATTAAAAAAGAAGCCATAAGAGGTGAAAATGTAATAAAGGATAGATTTGATGGAAGAAACTAGAAAAAATCAATAAGTATACTGAAAGAACTGTTTTTTTTATGCAAATTTTTAAATAATTCAATTTTTTAAGTATTGAATAAGAACTAATTTGATGTAAAACTTAGGATAATAAGGCTGACAGGTAGTAAATAATAAGATATTACAAAAATAAAATATTTTATAAACTAAAAGAAAGATAAGTGTAAAAACCACATTGTTACATAGTTTATTTAATTTTTAACATACAATTAGTCTATAATAAACAAAGCAATATATAATTAAAAAGCTTAAATTTATAAACAATAAGAAAACATAAATTAGGAGCATTATGCATATTAATAAAGCATATTACCTATATTTTTAAAAATAATAATTAATAAAATTTCTTTAGTTTCTTAAATAATAGGTTTTATAGTCGATAGAATGATTTTTGTAAGTATTTTTTTATATTTTATGGTTAATTAGTATGGATGAATACGAAAAGGATTTAGTGAATCAAATGATTAATAAATTGTTAAGAAAGAAATGTTAATTTGTTATTGTAACTTTAAAACTGCTATTGGAATTAATTATAAATGTTTATAGTATTTTATTAACGAAAATGATATAATTAAACAGTACGTTAAAAGGGAGGAAATTAATGGATGAGTAATAAATATGTTTACTTATTTGAAGAAGGCAATGCAAAAATGCGTGATTTACTTGGTGGTAAAGGTGCAAACTTAGCAGAAATGATTAATCTAGGTTTACCAGTACCTGATGGGTTTACAATCACTACTGACGCATGTAATCGTTATTATGACGATGGTGAAGTAATTGCCAAAGAAATTGAAGAAGAAATTTTGGTTAATTTAGCTAAATTAGAAGAAAAAACAGGTAAAAAATTAGGTGGAAAAGAAAACCCACTTTTAGTATCAGTTAGATCAGGTTCTAGAGCATCAATGCCTGGAATGATGGATACAATTTTAAACTTGGGTATGAATGATGAAGTTGTTGAAACTATAGCAGCTAGAACAGATAACCCAAGATTTGCTTATGACTCATATCGTAGATTTATCCAAATGTTTGGAGATGTTGTTATGGGTGTCAGCAAAAAAACATTTGAAGTTATAATTGACGAAATTAAAGAAGAAAAAGGTGTCAAATTAGATACTGAATTATGCGCAAACGACATGAAAGAAATGGTTGCTAAATTCAAGGCTTATTATAAAGAGTCAGTTGGCGAAGATTTCCCTCAAGATCCAAAAGTTCAATTAATGAAAGCTGTTATAGCTGTATTCCGTTCGTGGAATAATGATAGAGCTATTTACTATCGTCGAATGAATGACATCCCTTCAAGTTGGGGAACAGCTGTTAATATTCAAATGATGGTATTTGGTAATATGGGTGATGATTGTGGAACTGGTGTCGCCTTTACAAGAAATCCAGCTACAGGAGAAAATAAGTTATTTGGTGAATTTTTAATTAATGCCCAAGGTGAAGATGTTGTTGCTGGTGTAAGAACACCACAAACTATTGAACATTTAAACGATATTATGCCTGAATTATACAATGAATTCGTTGAACATAGCGAAAGATTAGAAAGACATTACAAAGATATGCAAGATATGGAATTCACAATTGAAGAGTCAAAATTATACATCTTGCAGACTCGTAATGGTAAAAGGACTGCAGCAGCTGCATTACAAATCGCTTGTGATTTATATGATGAAGGTATGATTACAAAAGAGGAAGCAATGTTAAAAGTTGAACCTCAACAATTGGACACTTTATTACATCCTCATTTTGATCAAGAAGCTCTAAAAGCTGCAAAAGCTATTGGAAACGGATTAGCTGCTTCCCCTGGTGCTGCATATGGACAAGTTGTATTTACAGCTGCTGATGCAGTGAAATGGAAAGAACAAGGTAAAAAAGTAATTTTAGTTAGACTAGAAACTTCTCCTGAAGATATCGAGGGAATGGCATCTGCTCAAGGTGTTTTAACTGTACGTGGTGGTATGACATCTCATGCAGCGGTAGTAGCTAGAGGTATGGGTATTTGTTGTGTGTCAGGTTGTGATGAAATAGTTATTGGAAATAAAGAATTCACAATTGATTCAAAAAACTATAAAGAAGGCGACTGGATCTCACTTGATGGCTCTACAGGTAATATTTATGAAGGTAAGATTCCTACAGTTCCAGCATCAATTTCAGGAAATTTTGATAGATTTATGAAATGGGCTGATGAAATTAGAGATTTACAGGTAAGAACAAACGCTGATACACCAAAAGATGCTGCTCAGGCTTTAGAATTTGGAGCTCAGGGTATTGGTTTAGTTAGAACAGAACATATGTTCTTTGAAGCTACTAAATTAAAAGCAATCAGAGAAATGATTTTGTCAACTACTGCTGAACAAAGAAAAGCGGCTTTAGAAAAAGTATTGCCTTTACAACAGAAGGACTTTGAAGAAATTTATGAAGCAATGCAAGGTTATCCAGTAACTATCCGTTATTTAGATCCACCTCTACATGAATTTTTACCAACAGAAGAAAAAGATATTGTTGGTTTATCAAAAGAAATGAATGTAACTGTCGAAAAAATTAAAGAGGTTGTTACTTCATTACATGAATTCAATCCAATGATGGGACATAGAGGATGTCGTTTGGCAGTCACTTATCCAGAAATTGCTGAAATGCAAACAAAAGCAGTAATTCAAGCAGCAATTGCCACTCAAAAAAGACATCCAGAATGGAAATTATTACCAGAAATTATGATTCCATTAGTTGGTGATGTAAAAGAATTGAAGTATGTTAAAGATGTAGTGGTTAAAACAGCTGATGCTTTAATTGCTAAAGAAGGAGTTAAATTAAATTACCAAGTTGGTACGATGATTGAAATTCCACGTGCAGCATTATTAGCTGATGAAATTGCTGCTGAAGCAGATTTCTTCTCGTTTGGAACAAATGACTTAACTCAAATGGCATTTGGTTTCTCAAGAGATGATGCTACTAAATTCTTGAATTCTTATTATGATGCTAGAATTTATGACCAAGATCCATTTGCTAAATTAGACCAAAAAGGTGTTGGCATGTTAGTTGAAATGGCTGTTGAAAAAGGAAAAAGTGTCAAACCAAATCTTAAATTAGGCATTTGTGGTGAACACGGTGGAGAACCTTCTTCTGTTGAATTCTGTCATAGAGTAGGATTAACTTATGTATCTTGCTCACCATTTAGAGTTCCTTTAGCAAGACTTGCCGCTGCTCAAGCTGCTGTAAAGTATCCAAGGAAAAAATAAATAATAAAGGAGTCGAAATGATCTGCTCCCTGTCAAGTAGACACGGGAAATATCTAAAATAATTCTAGCCCAGCCGAAGATTCGGTTGGGTTTTTACTAGCTAAATTAGCTTTGTATTTTTCAATACGTCTATTAATAGGTATT
>JAAZJL010000033.1 GCA_012800355.1 Erysipelotrichia bacterium
AATTCCTGTTGGTCTAAATCTCTGAAGACTTTGGAATTGTTCAACATCTTAAATAATTTTTTCATATAAATCTCCCCAAAAATAATATCCGATTTAATTGTACCTTATTTTTAAGCTTATCGCTATGGTTTTATTTCATAGTAATAATTTGATATAATAAATTAACGTGAGTAAAGAAAACAGAGGTGAAAATAATGATTATTCAAAGTAAAAATGTTTGGATTAATGAAAGCTTACAACCAGCTCAAATAGAAATAATAGATGATAAAATTACTGGTATTTATCCTTATGATGAAAAAGTAGTTGATATTGATTATCAAGACAAATGGATTTTACCAGGATTTATTGATATTCACTGTCATGGTTATAGTGGTACCAATAGTAATAAACCTACTTTAAGAGGAATGAAAAAATGGGCTAAACATCTGCCTAAAGAAGGAGTTACGGCATTTTTAGCGACAACTTCAACTCAATCAGTTAATAAAAATGAAAAAGCAATGGTTACTTATAGCAGTATCATTAATAGAATTGAAGAAGGTGCAGAAATCTTAGGTATTAATATGGAAGGTAACTTTATTTCTAAAGAGTGTAAAGGAGCCCAAAATAAAAGATATATAGTTGACCCTGATTCAGAAGTTTTAGAAAAATATCAAATCTTATCAGGTAATAATATTGTTTCAGTTACTTATGCTGCTGAAAAAGATTTAGATTTTAGTTTTGTGAAAAAGTGTAATGAGTTAGGTATTGTCGCTAGTATTGGACATAGTGCTTGTAGTTTTGATCAAGCTAAAGAAGCTTTAGAAAATGGAGCTAGTGCCATAACTCATACTGGTAATGGCATGAAGCCATTTCATCATCGCAAACCTGGTTTATTTGGTGCCGCAGTTAACTTGGATGGTTTTTATGCTGAGGTAATTGGTGATGGTGTACATGTTGATTTTCAAACAGCTCATTTAATTGGCAAGATGAAAGGAAAAGATAAATTAATTTTAGTAACTGATTCAGCAGTTCAAAAAGATGATAGAAAATTTAACTTTTTAAATAAAAATGGGGCCTATCGTTTTCCTAGTGGAACCTTATTTGGCAGTGCTTTATATGTAAATGAAGGGGTCAATAACTTACATAAAAAAGCTAACCTTGATTTAGTTATAGCGATTAATAGTGCAACTATTAACCCAGCTAGATACTGTAAATGTGATGATCGTAAAGGTACTATTGAAGTTAATAAAGATGGGGATATTGTAGTATGCGATGAAAATATTAAAGTTTATGAAGTATATTGTAGAGGAGTTAAACAAGACTTATGAGACTAGTATCATGGAATGTTAATGGCTTAAGAGCAGTGCTACAAAAAGGGTTTTTAGATTTTGTTAAAGAGATTGATGCTGATATTATTTGTTTGCAGGAAACAAAAGCTCAACCACATCAAATTGATATAGAACTTGAAGGTTATTATCAGTATTATCACTCTGCCCAAAGAAAGGGTTATTCTTCAACAGCTATTTATACTAAGCAAAAACCGATAAGTGAAAAATACGATTTTGAAGATAATGAAAATCACCCTAGTGAAGGAAGAATCATGACTTTTGAATATGATAATTTTTATTTGGTAAATGCCTATGTACCAAATAGTCAAGATGGCTTAGCTAGACTTGATTATAGAATGTTATGGGAAGATCATATGTTAGAACACTTAAAGAAGTTGGATGAGCATAAACCTGTTATTTATTGTGGTGATTTAAATGTTGCTAAAGAAGAAATTGATCTAAAAAACCCCTCAACTAACCGTAGAAATGCTGGTTTTACTGATGAGGAAAGAGATAAGATGAGAAGGCTTTTAAGTAACGGGTTTGTTGATAGTTTCAGATATCTATATCCAGATACGATTAAGTATTCGTGGTGGAGTTATCGTTTTAATGCTAGAAAAAATAATGCTGGCTGGAGAATTGATTACTTTATTGTTTCTAACCGTCTAAAGGAAAAGATTATTGATAGTAAAATATTAAATGAAGTATTTGGTTCAGATCACTGTCCAGTTGTTTTAGAGATTGATATCTAAAACGATATTTGATAGAATTTGATGTTAGTAGAGGTAAAAAAATGAATATTCCAAAAAACTATAAAAGTGACTTAGACTTATTGAATACGCAAATCGCTATTAAGGTTTGTAAGGACAGTTTTGAAAGAAGTTTGGCCGATAATTTAGGTTTAACAAGAGTATCTGCTCCTTTGATGGTGGATAAAGCAAGTGGTTTAAATGATAATTTAAATGGTTATGAAAGACCGATTTCTTTTGATGTTCCCTATTTAGAATCAAGAGAATTAGAAATTGTTCACTCATTAGCTAAATGGAAAAGAATGGCCTTAAAACAATATGGTTTAAGACGCTTTAAAGGTATATATACAGATATGAATGCGATTAGAAGAGATGAAAAACTTGATAATATTCATTCTATTTATGTTGACCAATGGGATTGGGAAAAGGTAATTGAAGAAGAAGATAGAACTTTAGATTTTTTATATGGCACAGTTGATCGTATAATGAAAGCTTTAAAAGCTACCCAAGAAGAGCTTTTAAAACATTATCCAGAGTTGCCTAGAAATATTTCTGATGAAGATGTCTTTTATATTACTTCTCAACAGCTAGCTAACATGTATCCAGATTTAGATGGAAAGGGTAGAGAATACGCTATTTGCAAATTACATCCAACAGTTTTTATTTCTCAAATTGGCGATAAACTTAATGATGGTAAACCTCATGATGGTAGAGCACCAGATTATGATGACTGGCAACTTAATGGTGATTTACTCGTCTGGTATGACTTACTACAAATGCCAATAGAATTAAGCAGTATGGGTATTAGAGTAAATAAAGATTCACTAATAGAACAGTTAATAAAAAGCAATAATAGCGAAAGAATGGCTTTACCATATCATCAGGACTTATTGAATGATAGACTACCTCTAACTATGGGTGGAGGTATTGGTCAATCAAGATTATGTATGATCTTATTAAATAAGGCGCATATTGGTGAAGTGCAAGCTAGTATTTGGCCAAAAGATATGATTGAAAACTGTCGCAATAATCAAATCGAACTATTGTAGCATTGTGTGAATTTGTGTTATTGAATTCAAATTGATTGAACAAAAAAAGGTTAATTGTTAAAATTGGTTTAATGAGGTGCAATAATGACTGAACGTAAATCCCACACGGTAAAAGTTTCCAATTTACCAGAAAGTAGAGTACTATGTTCAATTTCTAATAAACATATGGCTTTGATAATATTAGTATGGGCTTTGTTTCTGCTAGTAATATTTTCCTTTGAAAATAAGTTTCTAGCAATCCCGTTAGGTATTTATGGTTTGATTATGACTTTTAAAGAGGAAAGAATGATTTTTTCTGGTCATAAAGACTACTTTGTCATATATCATGAAATCAATAGAGATGAGTGTGATATCTATTATTTATCAGAAATAAAAAGATGGCACTTCCAACAGAGATTATACAATCCTGAAGTATTGTTCTTTCTTCAAGATGGTGAGACATTTTTCTTCTGTAAATGTGTGGGCTCAGAAATATATTCCTACTTAAGAAGAGTAATGCCAAATAAAGAAGTACAACTTAAAAGACGATAAATATTAAGTCCAGTTAACAGCTGGATTTTTTATTTTTCGATCAAAAAGATAAAAAATGTTAAATATTTAAAAAATGTTAAAATATTTCTCTGATTTTCAACAAAAAAGGTCGAAAATAGTATAAAATAGAATGTAAATATTAGTAGTATCAATGAAAGGAAAAAAACAGACTTATGGCTCATTATCTAAAAGATGTATCACATACATTTTCTGAATTTTTATTAGTTCCAGGTTACACTGATGAAAACTGTGTAGTAAGCAATGTTGACTTGTCTACTTGTATCACAAAATATTCTAACGATGATAGTTCTAAGGCTTTAAAAATTAATATTCCTCTTGTTTCAGCGATTATGCAATCGGTTTCTGATGACAAGATGGCTATTGCACTGGCTAAAGAGGGAGGACTGTCTTTTATTTATGGGGCTCAAACTATTGAAGATCAAGCAGAGATGGTTAGAAAAGTAAAGAGTTACAAAGCAGGATTTGTGGTAAGTGATTCAACAGTTAAAGCGGATGATACTTTACAAGATGTTTTAGATTTACTGGCAGTTACTCATCATTCAACTATGGCGGTAACTGAAGATGGTTTATATAATGGCAAACTACTTGGTGTAGTAACTAGTAGAGATTATAGAGTTGGTAGAACTCCTTTAGATACAAAAGTAAAAGATTTTATGACACCATTTGATAAGTTAGTATATGCCAAAGAAGGAGTAACCTTATCAGAAGCTAACGATATAATCTGGGATCATAAACTTAATGCTTTACCAATAGTTGATGAAAATGATCATATGGTTTGTTTTGTTTTTAGAAAAGATTATGATTCTCATAAGGCTAATCCTTATGAAGTGTTAGACTCACAAAAAAGATATCTAGTAGGAGCAGGAATTAATTCAAGAGACTACGCAAAAAGAGTTCCCGCTTTAATAGAAGCAGGCGCTGATATTTTATGTATTGACTCTTCTGAAGGATATTCAGCTTGGCAAAAAAACACTTTAAAGTGGATAAGAGATAACTATGGTGACAGTATAAAAGTAGGGGCTGGAAATGTTGTTGATGAAGAAGCCTTTAGATTTTTAGCTGATGCTGGTGCGGACTTTATTAAAGTAGGAATAGGTGGAGGCTCTATCTGTATTACTAGAGAAACTAAAGGTATTGGTAGAGGTCAAGCCAGTGCTCTTATCGCAGTAGCCAAAGCTAGAGATGAGTATTATAAAGAAACTGGTATCTATGTTCCAATTTGTTCAGATGGTGGTATTGTTCATGATTATCATATTACCTTAGCTTTAGCTATGGGTGCTGATTTTGTGATGCTAGGAAGATACTTTGCACGATTTGATGAAGCTCCAGGAAACAAATTGATGGTTAATGGCCATTACGTTAAAGAATATTGGGGTGAAGGTTCTAAAAGAGCTAGAAACTGGCAAAGATATGATGTGGGTGGCAAAAGTGAACTATCATTTGAAGAAGGTGTAGATTCATATGTACCTTATGCTGGTCCGTTAAGTGATAATGTCGCCATAACAATAAATAAGATTAAATCAACAATGTGCAACTGTGGTTGTATTTCCATTAAACAACTACAAAAAGATGCCAAACTAACTCTTGTTTCATCTACTTCAATTGTTGAAGGTGGAGCACATGATGTCATCGTTAAAAATAAAGACACTTCACAATAATTAATAGGAGAATGTATGCATATAAGAGATGAAAACATGCCAAGAATTACTACTACAGAATTGGCTAATGAATTTATAGAAAAACAAGTAAAAGAAATAAGAAAACAAGTAGGCGATAAAAAAGTGCTACTAGGTTTATCTGGTGGAGTTGATTCATCTGTAGTAGCAGCACTATTAATCAAGGCTATTGGTAAACAGTTGGTATCAGTCCACGTTAATCATGGCTTAATGCGTAAAAATGAATCAGAAGAAATAGTTGAAGTTTTTGGCAAGCAATTAGATGCTAATCTAATTTATGTTGATGCGACAGATAGATTTTTAAAACTATTAGAAGATGTATCAGATCCAGAAACAAAAAGAAAAATTATCGGCAATGAATTTGTCAAAGTATTTGATGAAGAATCAGCAAAACTAGAAGATATTTCATTTTTAGCACAAGGAACAATTTATTCAGATGTTATAGAATCTAAAGGAGTTAAAGCTCATCATAATGTTGGTGGATTACCCAAACACATGAAATTAGAACTTGTTGAACCAGTTAAATCTTTATATAAAGATGAAGTTAGAGTGGTGGGAAAAGCCCTGGGACTGCCTTCATCAATGGTTGATAGACAACCTTTTCCAGGACCTGGGTTAGGAATTAGATGTCTAGGAGCAATCACCAAAGACAGATTACATGCCTTAAGAGAAGCAGATGCTATCTTAAGAGAAGAATTTGATAAAGCTAACTTAACAGATAAAGTTTGGCAATTTTTTACAGTTATTCCAGATATTACTTCAACTGGAGTAAAAGATGGTAAACGTTTAGATTACTGGCCAGTAATCATTAGAGCAGTCAATACTGTAGATGCACTACATTGCACTGTTCCAGAGATTGATTATAAAGTGTTAAAACACATAACTGATAGAATCCTATCAGAAGTAGATGGTGTTTGTAGAGTACTGTATGATTTAAGTCCAAAACCAATTGCGACGATAGAGTGGGAGTAGTAAC
>JAAZJL010000034.1 GCA_012800355.1 Erysipelotrichia bacterium
CCTCTGTGTCAGCATACATTTTGTCATGATCAACAACTGGAATTATTCCAAAAAGCTTTTTAATTGGATAACGTCCAAGAAAAATGTTTTCTCCTATTGTGCGAGCTGGAATTGGTTGAAGTTCTTGGTGAACCATCGCAATTCCCATTTCCAAAGCTTCAGCAGGATTTTTTATTTCAATTTTTTCACCTTCGAAAAAAATCTCGCCTGAATCCATATGATAGATACCAAACATACATTTCATTAAAGTAGATTTACCAGCACCATTTTCACCCATCAAGGCATGAACAGTTCCTGGTTTTAATGAAATTTGAGCGTTATCTAATGCTTGAACACCTGGAAACGATTTATTAATTCTGCGCATTTCTAGACAATATTCTTGCATATTGAACCTCCACATCTATAAGACTATTATAAATTATAAAGTCATTAAAAAGTACTATGTACTTTAATTTTTTAAAAATAGGTGAGCCAAAAGCTCACCTATTACTTTGGTACTATTCAGTAACTTACTTTATTTTGTAAATCAATTAGTTAAAGTAAGCTTTGTCAACTTTGACATAGTCTACCCAATAGTAGTTTTCAATAGCTTCACCATTTAATAATTTGATAGCTACGTCAACTGCTGTATGAGATTGGCCAATATGGTCATTTAATACTGTACCAGTCATAGTGCCTTCTTTAACCATTTCTTGGCATTCATCAAGAGCATCTACACCTAATAAGTAAACATCTACACCAACAGTTCTGCCAGCATCTCTAAGAGCTTGAGCAGCACCTAAAGCCATACCATCATTGTTACAGAATACAACTTCAATTTGATCTCCAAATTGAGCTAATGCATTAGCAACCAATTCTTGACCTTTTGTTTGGTCCCAGATTGCTGTATCTTGGTATAAACAATTTACTTTTACACCAGCATCAACTAAAGCTTTAATTGAATATTCAGTTCTGTATTGAGCGTCAACGTTTTCTACGTCACCCATGATCATAATGTAGTTAACTACACCATCACCATTGATATCACCTTTGTCTTCTAGTGCTAAAACGATTTCACCTTGGTATGTACCAGATTGACGAGCGTCAGCACCAACATAACAAACCTTAGGATTGTTTAAGATTCCTTCATAAGATTCATCACCATCATCACCTAAAGGTTCACGGTTGATTAATACTAAAGGAATATCTGCAGCAACAATCTTGTCGATTAATACTTCTGCAGAAGAAGTTTGAACTAAGTTAAGAATAATAACATCCATTTTTTGAGCAATGAATGTGTCAATTTGGTTAGATTGTTCGTCCATTGAGTCTTTTCCATCAACGAATGACAATTCATACTTAACTTTGTCAGTTTCAAGTGATTTGAAGTAATTTTTAATTTCTTCACGATATAAAGTCATGAAATTATCGTTATAACGATAAATAGCAACACCAACTTTATAAGTTTTTACTTCATCACCACCATTTGGTTTTGTACATGCTGTCATTGAAAAAATCATCATTAGAGCAAGTACGAATGTTAAAAGTTTTTTCATCTCAAATTTCCTTTCTCAAAAAAACAATATTAGCATTTGATTATTTTTTGTATAATCGCTTCGCCATTTTTATCTTAACAACTCTTTTTTGCACTGTCAACCCTTTTTTGAAAGCACTTACAATTTTCCCTTTTTTTCACAAAAAAAGACCCTTGTATACAAGAGTCTTTATATATTTTCTATTTTACAGTTGAACGAATTAGTTTTAATACTTCTTCTTGTGTTTCAAGTTTTAAAGCCTTAGCAGCTAAATCTTTCATCTCTTTATGTGATAAACTATTCACAATTTTTCTTGCTCTTAAGATTGATGTAGCACTCATAGAAAATTCATCCAACCCTAGACCAAGTAATACTGGAATAGCATCTGGTTCTCCAGCCATCTCACCACACATACCACACCATTTACCATGAGCATGTGCTCCATCAATAGTCATTTTAATCAGACGTAAGAGTGAAGGATTATATGGTTGATATAAATAAGAAACTTTCTCACTCATTCTATCTGCTGCCATTGAATACTGGATCATATCATTAGTACCAATTGAGAAAAAGTCAGCTATCTTGGCAAACTGATCAGCTAAAATTGCTGCTGCTGGAATTTCAACCATCATACCAACTTGAATATCATCTCCAATAGCAACACCTTCAGCAACTAATTTTTCTTTTTCTTCTTCATAAACTTGTTTAGCTTCTTTAAACTCATTAATAGTCGCAATCATTGGAAACATAATTCTCAACTTTCCATAAGCAGAAGCTCTTAATAATGCTCTTAATTGAGTTCTAAAGATATCTTTTTGATCTAAACACAATCTAACAGCTCTATAACCTAAAAACGGATTCATTTCTTCAGGGAAATCATAATAATCTAAATGTTTATCTCCACCAATATCTAGCGTTCTAACTACTACTGGTTTTCCATCCATTGATTCTAAAACTTTTTTGTAAGCTTCATATTGCTCTTCTTCACTTGGCCAATCTTTTGCACCCATATACAAGAACTCGGTACGATATAAGCCAACACCTTCACCACCATTTTCTAAAACAGCTGCTACATCATTTGGAGTACCAATATTAGCCGCTAACTCCACATGATGGTCATCAACAGTTAAAGTTTCTTTATCCTTAAACTCTTTTAATGCAGCAACTTCTTCTTCATATTTTCTAGCTTCAACTCGATATTTCGCAATTGTTTCTTCATCTGGATTTATTAAAACTTTTCCTTTTAAAGCATCTAGAATTAGCATATCTCCATGCTTGACAGTTGACATAATATCAGTAACACCAACTACTGCTGGAATTTCTAAACTTCTAGCCATAATTGCTGAATGTGATGTTCTTCCACCAATTTCAGTCGCAAATCCTTTGGTGTATTGTTTGTTTAATTGGGCTGTATCTGAAGGAGTTAAATCATGAGCAACAATAATTACTTCTTCATTAATTAAAGACAAATCAGCAATATTTACACCTAAAATATGGTATTTTATTCTTCTGGTAACATCTTTAATATCAGCCGCTCTTTCTCTCATATAAGCATCTTCTAAAGATTCAAATATGCTGATAAAATTGCCCGCAACTGAGTCTAAAGCATACTCAGCATTTACCTGTTCACTTTCAATCATTTGAATAACCCCATCACATAATGCTGGGTCTTCACAAACCATCAAATGAGCATCGAAAATTTGTAAATCTTCATCCGACAACCTTCCGACGGCTTTTTCTTTGATTATTGCAATATCTTTTTTACTTACTTCGACAGCTTTATTGAACTTTTCAATCTCCTGTTGTGGATCACACTGTTTACATTCAATAATAATTTCTGGCGTTTCTAATTTGTACGCCTTAGCGATTGTAATACCGCTACTTGCTGCAATTCCTTTTAACATTTTTCTTTTTCTCCCCATGTTTTATTTACTTAATTTTATCATTATTATACTACCTTTTCAAGCAAGCCAAAAACTGTTCCATAGCTTTACGCTTAAGAGAATAATAGGTAGTTTGAGAATAATAATCATTCCACCAATGGGATTCTCTTTTCTTTATATACTCTTGGGTCAGTATTCTTTTAGAGTCTTCATCCAAATCATTTAAAGCAAACTTCACCAAAAGATATAAGTCATAATTCTTATCTTGCTGATTGTAGTTTTCTAACATAAATTTGCTTTTGTTATATTTATCGAAAATATTTTTTACAATCTGACTTATTTCTTTAAAATTTATTGCCATAAAACTCCTATGTTTAAATTATATTTTTACCTCCAAAAACTCTAAAATATCTTCTCTTCTATCTTCCATATCTTGATACCCTAAATTGAAAAGTTCTTCCAATTGCTCATAAGTACCACTTAATCTAGTAACTCCACAATCTCTAGATGGCCTAATTAGTAAGGCTTTTCCTTGCTTTTCTAACTCTTCCACCATACCCATTTCATGATAATATGACTGTACCCGATTATCGATATTGGCTAACATTGTTGGAAATTTTCTATATACCAACTTCAGAATTTTATCTAAAATAAAACCGTTTGGTTTTCTAACATAATCTTTATCTTTAGTAACAATTACTAAGTTTTTATCATGGCCTGTCGCGATACTTCTTTCAATAGAAACCATTGTCCTAATACCACCATCTAAAAATCTTTGACCATTAATTTCAGTCATCTTTCCAGCCAAAGGCAAAACGCAACTGGCTTTGATGTAATCTCCATTATCATCTAAACTATTCTTGCCATAATATTCTAATACTTCTTTATCCATATTAAATATACCCACTTCAACTTCTCTATCAGTTGTTTTCAAATAATCTAAAGCTTCTTTATAAAATGGTTTAAAGTATTTTTTTTGTAAATAACCCATACCCATTAAACCACCTTCTTTTATTAGTGGTCTAATGCCTATTACTCCTTTATCTTTAATTCCGACAGTAGAAACATATTTCATTTCTTCTATTCTTTCAGCAGCATAACAAAAAGCATATGCTGTGGTTGCTGAAATAGATGCTGAATATTTTAGATAAATATTATTATCACTAAGCCATTTTAAAGCACCTGCAGTATAACAACCTCTAAATCCTCCACCTTCTAAAACTAATCCGATATTACTTTTCATATTAAACCCCTTCATCACAATCGAAAATGACTTTTGTTTGTAATCTACACTTTGTTAATACTTCATGAATATCCAGTATTTGATTAAATGGATTAACCTCTGATTCAACTAAGCCATTTTTACAACAATAAACGAAATCTCTCAATTGATTAGCAAATTGATGATCATAATCTTTCCCAATTGAAATCATTCCTTCATTATCATTATATATTACTTTACCACTTCCTCCCCTAGGTTGGTAATAGATTTTTTCCAATCTTGAAAGCATTGGAATATAAATGTTGCCTTTTTCGCCTTGTATTTCACTAATCAATTTAGTGTCTGTGACTTTAGAATGTAAAATTACAACTTCAAAATCAGGATAAGAAAAAATAATAGTTCCCGCACAATCTACTCCAGTATCTAGCAGTTGAGCACTAGCATAAATCTTTTCTGGTTTACCAAATAAAGCAACTGCATCAGCTATAGCATAGACTCCTAAGTCCATTATTGAGCCATTACATAAGTCTCTTCTAAAGGTTGTTGGATTTTCACCTCTTAGATATGCGTCATACCTACTGGAATATTTACCAAAGACAAAAACTACTTTTCTGATTCTTCCTATTTTGTTTAAATATTCTTTTAATACTTTTAAATTAGGACTGTATAGCGGAACAGTTCCATCATGTAGGTGAACATTATTTTCTTTAGCCACTTCAATCATTTTTTTAACTTGCTGATAGTTTGAAGCTAAAGGCTTTTCACAAAAAACTGGAAACTTTCTTTTCAAACATTCAACAGCCATCTGATAATGTGTTGAATTTGGAGTAGCCAGATAAACAGCATCAATAGTATCAGACTCCATCATTTCTATGTAATTATGATAGATGTTTTCTATTCCATACTTTTCTGCAAACTTAATCGCATTTTCATATTTACCACTACAAACAGCTGTAACTTCTATTTCTTTAACACAGCTAGCGCCAGCCATAAACATATCAGAAACAAAATTTGTTCCTATTACTCCAATTCTCATAATGTTCTCTCCTTTTTATAAATCAATTTGATAAATCATCTTATTGCGTTCTTCTGGAAATAGCGGATGCCAAAATGGCACACGTACTGTTTTGATATATCTAGCATTGAGTGCTTCAATTGTCTTTCTAGAAGCTTCATTATCAGGATTGCAAGTAATAATTAACTTTTGCATGCCAAAATCCCTTGCCAAATTAATCAACAAAGTTGCTGCTCTTCTAGCATAATGATTTCCTCTAAATGCTGGTTCTATTCGATATCCAATGTTGCCATAGTAATAAAGTTCCAAAGAATGATTTAATCGCAAATCGCAATAACCAATGTATTCATTTGTTTCTTTTAAATAAATAAAGTAACTAATTTGCCTATCATAAAAATAATCCACTTTTAATTTAATGAAATCATCTTCTAGTTCTTTAAAGTTTACTGCTTTATTTGTCTTAGACATGTTTTCTCCTATATATTAATTGTACTAGATTTTTCTGTTTCGTTGTGTTATTATTTCATAGACACGATGTAAAATCTCATTTAAAAGAAAATCAAGATTATATCTTGTCAAGTCAGCAGTACTTGTGGTATTATTTATAAGCACTGAAATTCAGACAAGGAGTAGTACTCAAGAGGCTGAAGAGGCGCCCCTGCTAAGGGTGTAGGTCGGGAAACTGGCGCGAGAGTTCAAATCTCTCCTACTCCGCCATTCTCTTATTTCTAAAATTATCTATGGTCCAGTGGTGTAGTGGTTAACATGCCTCCCTGTCACGGAGGAGATCGCGAGTTCGATCCTCGTCTGGACCGCCATCTTGCAGGTGTAGTTCAATGGTAGAACGCGACCTTGCCAAGGTCGACACG
>JAAZJL010000035.1 GCA_012800355.1 Erysipelotrichia bacterium
ACTATCTTAACAGCTGGAACATTTTTACTAGTTTGGATTGGTGATAGAATTGCTGCATTTGGTATTGGAAATGGTATCTCAATGATTATCTTTGCTGGTATCGTTAGTTCATTACCTTATCAGTTCTTTGCATCATTTATGACTTTGGTAGATTTCAACGCTGATTCAGCAGCAGTATTTACTGGTTTGTTAAAGTTTGTATTAATAGTTATTATGTATGTAGCTATCATTGTGCTTGTTATTTTTACTGATACAGCACAAAGAAAAATCCCTGTTCAATACACTTCAAGCTCAAGCAGAAGAGGATCTAGGGATATTAACTACTTACCATTAAAAATTAATAGTGCATCAGTTATGCCAGTAATCTTTGCATCCACTATTATGGTAGCTCCAAAAACTATCATGAATTTAATTAGTGGAGCAAAATGGTTCAAATTAACAGATTTTACTAAAAAGTTAATAGATATATTTGATTTTATTTCCGACTTTACTAAGCCTGGAGGATTAATCTTATATGTTATTATGATTTACGCATTCACTTTCTTCTATACTCATATTCAGGTTGACCCTGAAAAAATTAGTGAGAATTTGAATAAATCAGGAACATACATTCCAGGAGTTAGACCTGGAACTGAGACTAAAAACTATATTACAAAAGTTTTAAATAGAATCACTGTTCTTGGAGCGTTATTCTTATGTTTCATTGCAGCGCTTCCTTATCTGTTAAGTATGTTTACAGATATTCCAAGCACAATTACAATGGGTGGTACATCAATTATCATCGTTGTAGGTGTAGCTCTTGAAACTGTCAAAGATTTAAAAAATCAATTAACCCAAAAAGAATACAAGGGCTTTATGAAGAGGTAGTCATATGATGCTGAAAATAGTAATTATAGGCCCTGCTGGATCTGGAAAAGGAACAATGTCTGATTTAATTGAGGACAACTATCCAGCAAAACATATTTCAAGTGGAAGTATGTTTAGAGAAGAAATCAGAAAAAATACACCACTGGGACAACAAGCTAACAGTTATATATCACAAGGTAAGCTTGTCCCAGATGATGTTACTGTGGCTTTGGTTAAAAGTCGCCTTTCTCAAGATGATTGCAAAGACGGATATCTTCTTGATGGTTTCCCTAGATCATTAGTTCAAGCAAAAGCAATTGAAGATTTAGGAATTAATGTTGTAATTAATTTAATGGTTGAAGAACATTTATTAGTCGATAGAATTGTCTATCGTAGATTATGTGAAAATTGTAAAGCTATCTATAATATTAAATTAAATCCATTAGAAGATGAGGAACATTGCGAAAGATGTGGTGGAAAACTGTATCAAAGAAGTGATGATACCTACGAAAAATTAATGGTGAGACTTGAATCTTATGCTGAAGAGACTCAACCAGTAGTTGATTATTATCGTAAAAAAGGTATTGTTTATGATGTTGATGCAGGACAATCTGTAGAAGATGTATATAAACAAATTGATGAAATCTTGACAAAAATAATGGAGGAAAAATCTAATTAATGGCAGACAAAAATGATGTAATTGAAGTCGAAGGCATTGTGGAGGATACTCTGCCAAATGCACAATTTAAAGTGAAGTTGCCGAATGGGCACACTATTTTGGCCCACGTTTCTGGTAAAATCCGTATGAATTACATTCGCATTTTACCAGGTGATCGTGTCACATTGGAAATTTCACCTTATGATTTAACACGTGGGCGTATAACATTTAGACACAAATAGTCTAGGAGGAAAACAATTTATGAAAGTTAGACCATCAGTCAAACCAATCTGTGACAAGTGCCGTATTATTAAACGTAAAGGACGTGTCATGGTTATTTGTGAAAATCCTAAACACAAACAAAGACAAGGTTAATTGGAGGGAAATTAAATTATGGCTCGTATAGCTGGAGTTGACATCCCACGCGATAAATGCGTTGGTGTCGCATTAACTTATATTTATGGAATCGGCGCAACTATGGCAAAGAAAGTGTGTGAAGCCGCAGGCGTAGACACGGCCATCAGAGTTAAAGATTTAACTGATGAGCAAGAATTTGCAATACGTACAGAAGTCGACAAAATCAAAACCGAAGGCGATTTAAGAAGAGAAACAAACTTAAACATTAAACGTCTTATGGAGATTGGCTGTCACAAAGGTAAACGTCATCGTATTGGCTTACCAGTGAACGGTCAAAGAACTAAAACAAATGCACGTACACGTAAAGGACCACGTCGTACAGTAGCTAATAAGAAGAAATAAGTGAGGTAATATTAAATGACTACAAAAAGAAGAGCAACAGCTAGAAAACGTAGAGTAAGAAAGAATATTGCCAAAGGTGTAGCTTATATTCATTCTACTTTCAACAATACAATCGTTACAATTTGTGATGAGCAAGGTAATGCAGTAGCATGGTCAAGTGCTGGTGCATTAGGATACAAAGGTTCACGTAAATCAACACCATTTGCTGCTCAACAAGCTGCAGAGGCTGCTGCTAAAGCGGCAATGGAATTCGGAATGAAATCAGTTGATGTTAACGTTAAAGGACCTGGACCAGGAAGAGAATCTGCAATTAGAAGTTTACAAGTTGCAGGCTTAGATATCAGTTCGATTAATGATGTTACACCAATTCCACATAATGGATGTCGTCCACCAAAACGTCCACGTGGTTAAAAATCAATAAAGGAGGAATAGTTGATGCAACAATTTGAAAGAGCAGAATTAGAAGTTCAACAATATGTTGAAGATCAGCATTATGGAAAATTCGAGTTTGGCCCTCTTGAAAGAGGATTTGGAACTACAATTGGTAATGCAATACGTCGTGTATTATTAGCTGCTATGCCAGGTGGCGCTGTATATTCAATCAAAATTGATGGAATTTACCATGAATTTACAGCTATTCCAGGAATCGTTGAAGACGTTACTGCTATCATCCTAAATTTGAAAAACATGGTGTTAAAAATTGAAGATGAAGAAGATTACACATTAAGACTTAATGTAACTGGTCCTGCCACAGTAACAGCTGGAGATATAGTATGTCCTACATATGTAACAGTATTGAATCCAGAATTAGTTATCTGTCACATCTCAGAAGGTGGAAAACTCGAGATGGAATTAAAAGCACGCAGAGGTAGAGGGTATGTTAGTGCTGAGGAAAATAAAGCTTTATATCAAAGT
>JAAZJL010000036.1 GCA_012800355.1 Erysipelotrichia bacterium
TAGAACCTTCAATGACAATTCTACAAGGTGTTGAAATATTTTTTCCACCATCCATTTGAATGATATCAGCAGCTAGGTTAATTGTTACAAGTTTAGCCGCTCTTTCAATTGCTAAATCAGCAAAATTGTAAAGAAGTTCAACATCACCAGCGTTATGACAAGCATTTGATAGTAAGTTATCACCGAAAGGTTCTCTTAAAAATTGATCTACTTCTACCATTGAAAAGTATGGTAAATCTTTAATGGTGCTTTCTTTAGAGAAAAGGTTTTCTTTTGCGGCATATTTAACTGTTTCACAGATTACATTTCCTAGATAAATACCAGAAATCATCTTTTCAAACATATGGGCAGTTGGGTTATTTGATTTTTCATCAAAAATTTTATCAAACTTGCCTTGCGGAAGTTTATTAAAACCTGCACTTTCCATATTGATAATCATTTTTCCTTCAGAATGCAAATCAAGTTTAGTGATATTTTTTAATTCTTCAATATAAGCGGTATTAGTGCCAGTTCCTAAAATCAGTCCGATTTGACCATCTACTTTTTCTGATGGTTTAATTGCTGGGCCACCAAGAAGAGTAGAGACAGTGTCATTTAATATAACGCCTGATATTTCTTTTTCAAACCCTCTTTTTTTGATTTCTTTTTTAAGTTCTTCAAAGATTAATTTTCCTTCACATTCATCAACGTTGATTTCTTTAGAAAATTCAATTATTTTACCATCTTTATTAGGTTGAATTTCTGCTGCAAATGAAAAACAGAAACCGATTTTTTGACTCTTATCTAGATAAGGCATAATAATATCGGTTAATTGTGAGAAAAACTCATTAATATGCAAAGGTTTTTCAACACCTAACATTTTCTGTTTCTTTAAGTTTTCAATTGAAATACCATCTTTAGTAAATGTTACATAAGCAATTCTTAAGTTTGTTCCACCAGCATCAATGGCGATGACTGTTTCATTTAATGGAACTTCTCCCTTAGTTGAAACATAGGCTGGAATCATCATTAAAGATGAAGGTTTACCAGCTAAACCTAGTTTCATCTCCTCGATGAAATTTTTAGTTAAACTATCAATATCAATATTATCTGGATGTTGATCGTATTTAAGTAAAAAATTATTAGCTATTTCTCGATAATTCATTGTTCCCTCCATATAGTATATTTGTTAAATTAATTATATCATAATATAATTTATTTGGTGATTAACATGAAAATAGATTTACACATTCATACAAACAAATCAGCTGATGGACAATTTCCAGCTAAGGAGATTATTTTAAGAGCTAAAAAGTTAAATATGGATATTATTGCTATCAGTGATCATGATAGTGTTTCTGCATTGTCAGAAGGGGAAAAATGGGCTAAAGAATATGGTGTTGGATTTATTCCAGCATCTGAAATAAGTGCAGTAATGGATGATGGTACTTTATTACATCTTTTGGGTCTAAATATTGAATATCATGATCAAAGGTTTATTAATCATGAAAAAGAAGTCAAAGCTAAACTAAGAGGTTTAGGCGATGTTTTAATGCAGAAGGCTTGGGATTTTGGTTTTAAATTTGATGGTCAGAAGGTAATTGAAGTTAGTAATGAGGAAATAGTTGAACCAGAAAGTATTGGGGCAATTGTGTTAAATGATAGTCGAAATGATAATGACGAAAGACTTAAAGAATTTAGAAAAGGTGGTAAATTAGCTGATAATCCTTATTTTAATTTTTATCGTGAGTTTTATGCTCAAGGAAAACCATGTTATTCCAATTTAGATTTTTCTTTACCGATTAAAGAAGTGGCTGATTTAATTCATAGCAGTGGCGGTTTGATGGTATTAGCTCATCCTCATCATAATATAGGGTACAATGAAGCAAAATTAAAAGAAATAATGTCCTATGGTTTAGATGGTGTAGAGGTATATAGCACTTATCATGATCAAAAGGCAATTGATTATTACTATAAAAAATGTAAAGAGTACAATTTACTAATGTCAGTTGGTTCTGATTTCCACGGTCATAATAAACCAGCTATTGAAATTGGAAGTGTAGAATTTGATAAAAGTGAAGTTGGTAAATTGATTGATAAGATTGGAAAATGTAAGCGATTTTAAGTGCATGAAAATTTTTGAAAAACCTCCTATTGAAAATGAAAAATATTTCATTTATAATAGGACATGCGGAGGTGTTAAGATGGAATTTGAGAATAATGCTTTATTTTGGCAAAAAATAGATAGTTTATATTTATCAAGTGATTTAGTAATTGATATGCCAAAAAATTCAGTTCATCATCTTTATACTAATCTGGTATATCCTGTTGACTATGGTTATTTAAAGGATTTACATGGTGAAGGTACTGATCATATATCTGTTTATCGTGGTACACTTGATGCAACTAATGTTTCTTCTTTAGTTGTATGTGCAGATATATTGAAAAGAGATATAGAAGTTAAACTTTTAGTTGGCTGTGATGAAAATGAAGTAAACTCAATTTTAGAGTTTTTAAATCAAACAGATTTTCAAAAAGCAGTTATTATTAATCGAGGGAAAAGTATTCCTGCTTGGTCAGGTAATATCTAGAAAACACAAATTTTTTGTGTTTTTTATTTAAGGAGAAGGTATAAATGGGTAAAAAATTAACAATCTTGCATTCAAACGATTTACATGGCGACTTTTTAGCTGAAAAAATTGACGAAAAACTTGTTGGTGGTGTTTCCCTTTTATCTGGTTATATTAGAAAAGAAAGGGAAATTAACGATTCTCTTTTATATGTTATTGCTGGTGATATGTTTAGAGGTTCAATTATAGATTCAGAGTATAAAGGACTTTCTACTATTGAAATAATGAATTTTTTAAATCCAGATGTGGTAACAGTTGGTAATCATGAAACAGATTATGGAATTGCTCATTTATTGTTTTTAGAAAAATGTGCTAAATTTCCGATAATAAATGCCAATTTATATATTAAAAGTAACCATCAAAGACTTTTTAGTCCTTTTAAGGTGGTTTATATCAATGGCTTAAGAGTAATGTTTATTGGTGTTTTAACCGAAGAAGTTATTAATCAAACTAAAGGTGAAGAACTAATTGGAGCCTTTGTCGATATCTGGGAAGCAAGAAAAGAAATAGGTGTTATAATTGATAACTATAAAACAACAGCTATTGATTTAACGGTTTTATTAACCCATATTGGCTTTGAAGAGGACAAGAGATTAGCTGCTATACTTGATCCAGAATGGGGTGTTGATATGATAATAGGTGGTCATTCACATACTCGTTTAACGGAGCCCGAAGTAGTTAATGGAATTCCTATTGTTCAAGCTTATACTGGTACAGATCAAATTGGAAGATTTGATATTGACTTTGATGAAAATAATAATATGACTGGCTACAAGTGGCAGTGTATTGAAATAAATGAAGAAACCTGTCCATTTGATCCAGTTATGGAGGAGTTATTAGGAGTCTATAAAGATGAAACAGATAAAAAATATCAGAAAATCATCACTACTTTCAGAAGACCACTAACTCATCCACAGCGAAATATGGAAACAGAATTAGGTAATTTAATTGCTGATTTACTACAAGTGGATTCTTCATTTGATGTTATGTTATTTGGTTCTGGAGCAATTAGAAAAACATCTCTTGGTCCAATAATCAGATATCAAGACTTAAAAGAATGTTTACCATATGATGAATCAGTTGTAATGCTAGAGGTAACTGGCAAACAGTTTAAACATATGATGAAATTTATGCTAAGAGAAGATTGTTATGGTGGCCATACGGAATTTTATCAAGTTTCTAAAGGTGTACATATTGTCTATAATCGTCTAACAAGAGTATTAGAAGTTTGTCAGTTAAATGGTAAAGATATTATTGATGAGTCGATTATTAAGATAGGTGTGACTGCTGGTTATCACTTAGAAGGATTTAGTGAATTCTTTGATGTGCCAATTGAAGAGGTGTATGCTAATAAAAAACCTAAGACAGTTATTACCTCTTGTAATGCAATATTTGAAGAATTACTTTCAGCTTCCGCAAACTTTGATTCACAATTAGAAGATAGGATTGTTATTAAAAATAGAGATTTATAAAAATGAAGAATTATTAGTTTTGGCTAATAATTTTTTATTTTTGGGGTATAATCGTTGAAAAAATCACAAATTAGAGTAGAATAAAATAGTAGTAAAGTTTTTAAAAATAACTTTTTAGTATTTCCTTTAATAAATAGGAGGTGGTATTAGTGAAGAAGGTAATAGTTTTGTTTGCGGTATTTACAATATTATTTTCTTTAGTTGGACATAAAAAAGAAGACCCAATAGCTGACACAATTGATGATTGTGCTGTATCTTTTGCTAAAGCGTATTTAGTAAATAATTTTGAATATAATCCTTATACCACCTATTATATTTCTGAAAGATTGAAGGAGCCAAAAGAAAATTTAACTCAGTTTCCACGTTATTACTATGTTTATCAAAAGGAAAACATTTTATTTTGTATAGTTTTATATAGTTCGATAAAAAATAATGCTGGGACGATGACTTTTCCATATATGGGACAATTTATCTATAGTGAGTTGATTGATGAGGCTACTACCGAAGCACTAAAAAAATATAACTACTATACTGGGAAAAATAATATTAATGAAGAGATTAAATTAACTAACATAAAGAATGTTAATGTTTATAAAAATGAACATTCTCAAGAAATTGCTTCAATGATTGAACAGTTGCTTGTTGAAATGAGCCATAAAAAAATAAGAAAAACTAAATATACTAAAGACGATAAATTTTATATTAAAAATCCTATAAAAGATTATACAATAGTAATTGAAGATGACAAAAATATCAGCATCAATGAAAAATTAATTTATCCATTATTTATGAATGATAAAGTTATAGCCTTATATGAATTTTATCCCAATGGCAATGTTGCCTATTCTTTAAATGTTGGTAAAGACAACATTTATAATGAAGCTTATAGCAAGTCTGATAAATTTATCTTTGTTCATGGTGGAAATTATCCATATCTAAAAACATACTGTTTATTTGGTGATGAACAGTTGGATAATGAAACAATAAATGAAATGTTAAATGATCCAATCTTTATAAGAGTAAAAGAAAAGTTAGATCAAATATTGAATAGTATTCAACCTTATGAAATGTTAATTGAGATTGAAATAAATGAGACATAAAAAAATTAGGTAATCCCTAATTTTTTTATGACATATTAAAAACTTGAATTATCAGTAACCACGATAAACCATAATAGACAATAACTGCTACTAAATCATTTAAGGTGGTGATTAATGGTCCAGAAGCTACTGCTGGGTCAATGTTAATACTATGGAAGGTAATAGGAACAAGGGTTCCCATTAAAGATGAAACTATTAACGTAATTATTAAAGCTAAAGCGACACATAGTCCGATTAAAAGTGCAAATTTTAAATCATTGACTTTAAACAGCAAAATATATGCAGTAACTACAACGATTGATAAAGTAGCAAGTAGTAGTCCATTAGTTAGGCCAATTTTAACTTCTTTTAAGACATGCATAATTTTTTCTTTGGTAGTTAAATTTTCAACCATTAAAACTCTAACAGTAACAGCTAACGATTGAGTTCCAACATTACCTGCCATACCTAATATTAAGGATTGAAAACAAATAATTAATGGAACCTTTTTAACAACAGTTTCAAATACTCCAACTACTGAGGAAATTCCTAAACCTAAAATTAACAAAACCACCAGCCAAGGGATTCTTTTTCTTACTGACTGGAAAATTGACTCATTCAAATCTTCTTCACTAGTTAAACCACCAAGTTTTGCATAGTCTTCAACAAGTTCATCTTCAACCATCTCGACAATATCTGTAGCAGTTATAATCCCAATAATATGGTCCTCTCTATCTAGTACAGGATAAGAGTCTTCGGAATAGTCTTTTAAATCTTCTAATAAATGAGATATTAAAGCATCAGCATAAACTGTTGGATAACTATTAGTAATAATATCTTCTAAAGGTGACCCCTCTCTAGCGATAATTAAATCCTTTAAATCAATAGCGCCATAGAATTTATCATGTTCATCGACAACATAAATAGTTGATACATTGTCATTATCCTTAGCTTGAGCAGTCAAAGCGCGCATTGCTTCTTTAATAGATAAATCTTTGTGAATTTCGATGTAGTTAGTAGTCATCATACTACCAATAGTATCTTCATCATAAGATTGAATAAGTAGGACATCCTCACTACTTTCTTCATCCATCATTTCAATGATTTGATCTTTAATTTCTTCATCTTCAATTTCTTCTAAAACGTCAACTGCATCATCAGAGTCCATCTCTGATAAAATTTGAGCTGCTAATTGAAGGTCAATTTCACTGATATAAACATCAGCATCTTCAAGATAAGCAAAAATTTCTGATAGTTGTTCATCGTCAACAACTTCAAAAATTTTTAACCTTTTATCTTTATCTAATAATTCCAATGCATCAGCAATATCAGAAGCATGGTAATCAATAATTAAATCTTGTAATTGTTTTTTAGTTAAATCTTGATTTAGTAAATCAATAATTTCTGCTACATATTCGGGGTTTGTTAAACGTGTTTCATTGGCCATAAAATATCTCCTTCCATAAGTTTAATGGAAGAAAAGTCACATTTAATAAGTCAAAAAAAGTAAATGATTTCTTTTATTCCATTGGTTTGTAAAATAATTATTACTCTCATCAACTTCCATTGACTTCCACCTTCTTTCTTTTCCTCTTTTAATTTTAAAACTAATAATGATTAATTTCAATGTAAAATATGTAAAAACCATTTATAATTATAGTATAAAGAATAAAGGAGGACAAATATGAAAGCGTGGGAAAAATATTTTGAAGTTGAAAAACAAGTTGTAGATAAAGTGATGGAAGTTAATAAAGAATCAATAACCAAGGCAGCTGAGCTTTTAGCTAAAACTACTGAAAATGGTGGTTTAATTTATGGTTATGGTACAGGTCACTCACATCTAGTGGTAGATGATGCTTTTTGGAGAGCTGCTTCTCCAGCCAACTATGCTGCTTTATTAGAGCATTCAGCTACTGGCAATACTGAAATTACTAAATCTTATGTAGTGGAAAATACCTATGGTATAGGAAAAATAATAGTTGACTATAATCGCATTACACCTAATGACTGTATGATTATAATTTCCAATAGTGGTAATAACATAGCTCCGGTAGATGCAGCAATTAGAGCTAAAGAATTAGGAATACCAGTTATTGCTATTACAGCAGTAGATTATAGTAATTATTTAAAAACTAAACATAAAGATGGAGTAAAACTAAAAGATGTAGCAGATGTTGTATTAGATAATTGTTGTATAATTGGTGATGCAGCAGTAGAAATTGAAGGTTTTCCTATGAAAGTGGGAAGTGTATCGACAATTCCTAATATCTTCTTACAAAATGCTATTTTAACGCAAATGGTTGAAAATCTTGTTCAAAAGGGTGTAACACCAGATGTTTACTACAATGGTCATTTAGCCTTTATGAACGAAGATTGCGCTTTGCATAATGAAAAACTGGTTGATAAATACTTCTATCGTATTAGAAATTTATAGGGGGTATTAGATGTTAATTAAATGGTTAGGTCATTCTTGTTTTAAAATAGCTGTTGAAAGTCAAAGTTTAATCATTGATCCTTTTGAAAAAGGTTCGGTTAATGGTTTTAGAGATTTAGATGAAAAAGCTAACATTGTTTTATGTTCACACTTACATGGCGATCATTGTGGCACTAGTTGTGTAGAACTTGTTGAGTCTAAATATGATAGTCCTTTTGAAATTGAAACGATAGATTCTTATCATGACGAAAAACAAGGCGCTTTAAGAGGAGAAAATCTAATTCATGTTATTACAGTTCAGGATTACTATAAAGTCGTTCATCTAGGTGATTTAGGATGCATGTTAGATGAAAAGCAAATTGAAAAAATTAAAGACTGTCATGTACTGATGATTCCTGTTGGTGGTTATTATACTATTGGTCCTGAGGTAGCTAGCGAAATTGTAAAAGCAACAAATCCAAAAGTAGTAATACCAATGCATTATAAATCTGATGATTTTGGTTATGATGTTTTAAAAACAGTTTACGATTTTACTAAATATTTTGAAAAAGTAATTTATTTAACTACTGATACACTACAGTTTTCTGATGAATTAGAAAATGAAATTATTGTTTTAGATTATCAAGCTTAATGGCTATAAAACCTTGGTTTAAATATGCTAAGGTTTTTTTATGTTTGATTATTTAAGTTATTGAATTATAATTATTGTGGTGACAGTGATGAAAACTATTAAAGTAATAACTAAAACAGCTTTACAGACAAAACAGTTAGCAGAAAAGTTAGCTGGATTTTTATTTGCAGGTTCTCTAATAACTTTATCTGGACAACTGGGAGCAGGTAAGACAACTTTCACTCAAGGTTTAGGCAAAGGATTAAATATTAAAAAAAATATTACTTCTCCTACTTTTACTTTGCTGAAGACATATCAAGGTGATTTACCTTTATATCATATTGATGCTTATCGTTTGGAAGGTTTAAATCAGGATTTGGGATTTGAAGAGTATATTGATGCAGATGGTGTCTGTGTAATTGAGTGGAGTCACTTTATTAGTGATTTGTTGCCAAAAAAGAGAATTAATATTGAAATTAATATTTTAGAAGATGATAGTAGAGAACTGTTAATAACTGCTAATGGTAAAGAATATGAAAGGATACTAGATAAATTATGTATACAATAGGAATAGATACCTCCCATCAGTTTTTACTATTAGTTTTGATGGATGAAAATAGAATTATTGATTATAAACAAAATCAGTGTCCAAAACTGCAATCTGAATATATTATTGTTGAATTGGATAATCTTTTAAAAAGAAACAACATTTCTTTAATTGAAGTTAAGAATATTGTGGTAACAATTGGCCCTGGTTCATATACTGGTGTTAGAATTGGTCTAACTGTAGCTAAAGTCTTAGGTTCAATTGTTGGTAAAACAGTTTATACACTATCAACATTACAGTTGTATGCAGGTATCAAGAATGCTTTGGTTTTAATGGATGCCAGAGCTGATCGTTGTTATGTTGGTAGATACAATAATGGTGTAGCGCTAAGTGAAGATAGCGTTTTAACAAATGATGAAATCAAAGAATTATTGTGTGATGATGTTGCCTTAATAGGTGATTTACACTTATTTGGTAAAGAAAGTTATTATCCTGAGATTGCGAAAAATTTCTTTTTATTAAAAGACAAGTGGAAAAAAGTCAGCAATATTGATATTTTAACTCCAGTTTATTTAAAGAGTTCACAAGAGTATTTGAGAAAATGATAAGAGAAATGCTTGAAAGCGATATTGATGCTGTACTGGAAATTGAAGAAGATTGTTTTGTCGACGCCTGGAATTACAATCACTTTGTTTATGAGATTATGTTTAATCCCTATTCTTCAGTTTGGGTATTAGAAAATGAAGAAAACGAAATTGTCGGTTATGTCGATTTATGGATGATGTTTGAAAGAGCAGAGATTGCAAATATCGCAATTAGAAAAGATCAGCAAGGTAAAGGCTTTGGTTTAATGTTAATGCAGCATATTGAGCAGTTAGCAAGAGAGGGAATGTGTGAAACTATTTCTTTGGAAGTTAGAGTTTCTAATAAAAATGCAATTAATTTATATAAGAAATGTGGTTTTGAAATCATTAATGTCAAAAAAGGGTATTATCGTTGGCATGGTGTTAGTGAAGATGGATACTTTATGATGAAAGGAATATAAAGATGAAGGATATTATTATCTTAGCTATTGAATCTAGTTGTGATGAAACAGCATGTGCAATAGTTAAAAATGGTAACGAAATATTAGCAAACAAAGTGGCAAGTCAAATTGATGTCCATACTCTTTATGGTGGAGTGGTACCAGAAGTTGCCAGTAGAATTCATATTGAAAATATTTCTATTATCATTAAAGAAACTTTAAAAGAGGCAAATATGACAGTAGAACAGGTTGATGGGATTGCCTTTACACAAGGTCCCGGGTTAATTGGTTCACTACATATTGGCGTGCTGGCGGCTAAAACTTTAGCTTGGGCCTACAATAAGCCTCTTATTCCAGTTCATCATCTAACAGGTCATATTTATGCTAATGCTTTTGTTAAAGAATTAAAGTTTCCTCTATTAGCATTAGTTGTTTCAGGTGGACATACTGAACTGGTTTTAATGAAAGAGGATTATGATTTCAAAGTCATAGGCGAAACTTTAGATGATGCTATTGGTGAAGCTTATGATAAAGTCGGTCGTGTTTTAAATCTTCCTTATCCAGGTGGACCTAAAATAGACAAATTAGCTAAAGAAGGAAAACCAATTTATAAACTTCCTTTACCAAAGGTTGAAAATCCACTCGACTTTTCTTTCAGTGGTTTAAAAAGTGCGGTGATGCAAGCAATTAATCGCTTAAAAAGAAATGATAGAGAGGTATCCATTGAAGATATGTGTGCTTCTTTTCAAAAAACAGCTTTAACTTCTTTATGGCAAAAAGTTGAAGCAGCGTTAGATAGTTATGCTGTTAAGCAGTTTATATTAGCTGGAGGAGTAGCAGCTAATAGTGAGTTAAGAGAGTTAGTTAAAGAAAAGATGGAAAAAAAATATCCTAATATTGATTATATTATTCCACCACTCAAATACTGCACTGATAATGCTGCAATGATTGCTGCTTCAGGTTATATAGCTTACAAAAAAGGTATTAGAGCAAGTTTTGATATCGGAGCAAAAGCATCAATTGATTTATAACAATAAGGTAGAAAAAGATAAAACTAATAAATCTTGACTTTTAAGTGAGTTTTTAGTAAGATTTAATTGCTCATTGAGGGAGTAGTTAGCGTTTGTTACGTAACAAGTCAACAACACTGTCATTAGACTGGCTTGTTTTAAATAACGAGACTCATGTGTTAGTTTATCTATGCATGGGTTAAAAAACTATGAAATAACTCAACATAGATAACATGTTGAGTTTTATTTTTAGGAGGTTATGAAATGAAATTCTATATTGTAGACAAAGAAGAAGTATTGAAAGAACTTAATGCTGATGAAAAAGGTCTATCTTCAGTAGAAGCGGAAAACCGTTTGGCAACTAATGGTAAAAACAAATTAGAAGCTGCTAAAGGAAAATCATTAATTGCTCGCTTTTTAGAACAAATAGCTGATCCAATGATTATCATTTTGCTAGTAGCCGCATTAATTAGTGGTATTCTAGCAGTTGTTGAAAACGAAAGTTTCGCTGATGTAATTATTATTTTAACAGTCGTTATTGTCAATGCGGTACTTGGAGTATATCAAGAAAGTAAAGCTGAAAAAGCTATTGAAGCATTACAGGAAATGAGTGCTGCTACTTCTAGAGTTTTAAGAGATGGACATGTTAAAACGATTCCTTCAGAAGACTTAGTTGTGGGCGATGTTATCTTAGTAGAAGCAGGTGATTCAGTTCCAGCAGATGCTAGAATTATAGAAAATGCTAGTTTAAAAGTTGAAGAAGCTGCTTTAACAGGTGAATCTGTTCCAGTTACTAAGTTTATTGATTTGATTAAACTAAAAGAAAACGAAAGCGATGTTCCATTAGGAGATCGTAAAAATATGCTATATATGGGCTCTACGGTAGTTTATGGTAGAGGTAGAGCTGTTGTAACTGCTATTGGTATGGCCACTGAAATGGGTAAAATTGCTGGAGCTTTACAAGAAGTTTCTGATGAAAAAACACCATTACAGATTAAATTAAATCAATTGTCAAAAGTACTAACTTGGTTAGTATTATTGATTTGTGGATTTGTATTTATTATTCAGTTAATTAGAGCAGGTAATTTTACTTTTGAATTTGTTATTGATTCATTTATGATTGCTGTTTCACTAGCTGTAGCTGCAATTCCTGAAGGATTAGCAGCAGTAGTGACCGTTGTCCTATCTATTGGTGTAACTAATATGAGTAAGCGTAATGCTATTATCAGAAGATTAACTGCTGTAGAAACATTGGGATGTGCTCAAATTATTTGTTCAGATAAAACAGGTACCTTAACTCAAAACAAGATGACAATTGTTGACTATTTTGGTGAAGATGAAAAACGTTTAGCTACTGGCATGGCTTTATGTAGTGATGCTGAACTTGATGAAAATGATAATGTTACTGGTGAGCCAACAGAAGCTGCTTTAGTAGTATGGGCTAATAAATTAGGATTACATAAACAGCAGTTAAAAATTAAGTATCCAAGAAGTGGCGAGGCTCCTTTTGATTCAATGAGAAAAATGATGTCAACGGTTCATCCAGTTGATGGAAAATATGTTCAATATACTAAAGGTGCTCCAGATGTAATTATTGATAAATGTACTCATTATTTAAAAGACGGTAAAGCAGTATTAATTACTGAAAAATACATTCAAGAAATCAAAGATGCTAATAAAGCGATGGCTGATAATGCTTTAAGAGTATTAGCTTGTGCTGAAAAGCATTACGATCAACAACCAACTTCTTATGATGCAGAAGCATTGGAAAATGGTTTATGTTTTATCGGATTAACAGGTATGATTGACCCAGTTAGACCTGAAGTTAAAGATGCTATTGTTGAATGTAGGCATGCCAATATTAAACCTATTATGATTACTGGTGACCATATTGATACCGCAGTAGCAATTGCTAAAGAGTTAGGAATTATCACTAAAGATACTTATGCAATAACTGGCGCTCAGTTAAATGATATGAATGACGAAGAATTTGAATCTAAGTTTATGGATATCAGTGTCTACGCTAGAGTTCAACCAGAACATAAAACAAGAATTGTTAATGCTTGGAAAAAATATGGTTATATTACCGCTATGACAGGTGATGGTGTAAATGATGCTCCATCTATTAAATCAAGTGATATTGGTGTTGGTATGGGTATTACTGGTACTGATGTAACTAAAAATGTTGCTGACATGGTCTTAGCTGATGATAATTTCGCGACAATTGTTGGTGCAGTTGAAGAGGGCAGACGTATTTACGATAATATCCGTAAAGCTATTCAATTCTTATTAGGATCAAATATGAGTGAGGTATTATCAATATTTGTCGCTACTATCTTAAACTTTAAGATTTTAAAACCTGTGCACTTATTGTGGATTAACTTAGTTACAGATAGTTTTCCTGCTTTAGCCTTAGGTATGGAAGAAGCGGAGCCAAAAATTATGGAAAGAAAACCTCGTCCTGCAACATCTGGAATTTTCTCAGATGGTATGGGATTTGATATTGCTTATCAAGGTGTCTTAGTAACTATCTTAACAGTAACTTCCTTCTTTATTGGTCATTACATGGAATTTGGAAACTGGCAAGTTGGAGATAGTTCTCATGGTATGACAATGGCATTTTTAACAATGTCAATGGCTGAAATATTCCATAGTTTCAATATGCGTTCTCAACGTGGTTCAATTTTCAGATTGCCTACTCATAATAAGATGTTATGGATTGCGGCTATTTTATCACTAGTTTCTACAACATTAGTATGTGAAGTGCCAACTTTGGCTAATGCTTTTGGATTTACTACTGTTGGTTTTAATGAATATTTAATTGCAATTGCCTTAGGTGCTGTCGTTATTCCAATAGTGGAAATTATCAAAGCTATTCAAAGAAATATGAAGTAATAAAAAAGCAGGTTGAACCTGCTTTTTTGTGGAAAAATTATTTATGAAAGTAAATTATACGCAAATACTAAAATAGCATATAAAATAACAACTAAAGGATAAGTTAGAAATAAGTATAAACATTTGACAGGAAGTATTTTATAGAATGTTTTTAAGATTGGATTTGTTGCTTCAATTGTATAAATATAATTAGCTTTAGGATGAATAGTTTTTCTTAAATTAATATTAATAATATGTACAACAAGCAAGATTAATGAATTGTATATTAGCATTGGAATTAGTTCTGAAAAAGTTGGAACATATAAGCCTAAAACTACATACAACATATTGATCACCATAAGTAAGCCATGATATCCATAGAAGCCCAAGCCCATTATTGAAAAAAAACTGACTTCTTCAAAACCTCCATCAGGCATTAAGTAAGCAAGTAATGCCCCAAAAGTACCTTCCACAAAACAAAAAGCCATCAAAGTAGGATTTAAAGTAATAGAGGCAAAAAGCGAGGTAATTGAACCAATATTGCACAAATAAAAAGGTAGTTCGTTAGCCCAAAGATAATCATAACCTTCAACCCTTGATAAACTTGTTTTATAGATAAATAAATATAGTAAATTAAAAACACTAAAAGTTATCATAAAGATTCTAATGGTTTCTAAAGAGCTGCTTTTAAAAATATTTTTTATAATTAAAATTAAAAAAACTGTGGTAGCAATTAATGCCCACCAAGTTTTATTTCCAGTTTTAACAATATACTTTTCTTTCATAAAGACCTCAAAAAATAAATGCGCAAAACAATGATATCATAATTTAACTAGAATTAAAAATAAAAGGACTATTGTATAAGTCCTTTTGTACTAATTATCATTAAATTTCTTTTTTCGCCATACCTTTAAAGAAGTAAGCCATCGATAACGCCCCTGCATCACAGATGCCAATTGTTTCTTCTCCATAACTTTTAGCTTTACCAAATTTAGCAGGATAGTTTACTGTTGCTTCTGCGCCAAATAATGCTTCTGTAGCTGCAATTTCAAATAACTCATCAACATTTTGAGCAGATAACAATCCCATACTAGCTAAAATTAGGGCATCCATCATAGTTTTATCACCTATTTTTGCTGTTGATATATTAGCAAATTCTTTATAACCATTAGTGAAGATATCTTTTAGTTGTTGTAATGTCATTTCATCTTCATTTGGAGCAACTTGTGACATACCATCAAAATAAGAATTCCATAAAGGAATTGAACTTCCAGCATTTAAATCCATAATAGCATCAGCAATATCTTTTAACATTTCTTTGATAGAACCATTTGAAGAATTAATGGTTTCAATAATAGCATCGGTAATTTCGTTCATTACCAAACCATGATCACCATCACCGAAATAAGAGTCTAATTCTGTTAATTGTTCTTCATGAATTTTGATTTCGTTACAACCATTTATTATTCTACTAGCAAACTGTTGTTTAGTTATCTTCATAATCACACCTCGCTTTACAATCTATTATAACATCACAGTAATGATAAATTTTGCAAATCATTGTTAGAAAAATTAAAATCTTAACAAATGTATTTAGGTATGTTAATATATTTGTAGGTGATGCAGATGACACAAAATAAAAATGTTCCAAAGGCAACAAAACAACGGTATCCAATTTATCTTAAAGCTTTAAGAAAGTTAAAGGCTAATGAAGTTGAAAGAGTTTTATCAAGTGAACTTTCAGAGTTAGTTGATATTGCTTCTACAACCATAAGAAGAGATTTGTCTTTTATAGGCTGTTTAGGTAAACAAGGGTATGGTTATGATGTTGATAAATTGATTGATGTATTTAATGAAGTACTAGGAACCGGTTTTGATGAAAAAATTATTTTAATTGGGTGTGGCAATTTAGGCCAAGCTCTGTTAAACTATAATCGTTGGGATTATGTTGTTGGTGAAATTGTGATGGCTTTTGACATAAAACCTGAGTTAGTTGGTAAAACTATAAAAAACATTCCAGTTTATCATATCGATGAACTTGAAGAGAAAATACCAAAAGATTGTAGAATTGCGATAGTGGCTACTAGCGGTGATGTTCAACAACTAGTTGAAAGACTACAAGAGTGTGGTGTTATTGGAATAATAGATTTTACCCATACACATATTCAAGTACCTAAAGGAATGACTCTTAAAACTGTTGATGTAGTTACTAAGATTCAAGAATTGGTATTTGAAACAAATATTATTAAAAAATTTAGATAGACTTTGATCGAAGAACAATTAAGCAAGAAATTATACAGAGAAAAGGATTAGCTGAGAACCTTAAATTATGTAGCTTAGAATTGGAACACTTTGTGAGTCGGATTGGAGAATTAAGTAGACAATCCCGTATCAGGCGTTAACGAAAAAGAGAACTAAAAAGGATGGTACCGCGGTCAATTTACGCTCCTTGTTGGGGGCGTTTTATTATTTTAGGAGGAGACTTATGTTTGAATTTATGACAATTAGAGAGTTGTATGAACTATTTAAAGCTAATAACATGATGGAAATCGATGGTTTAGAGTATGTTCAACTGCAAGGATGGATTAAAACAAATCGTAATAATGGACAGGTTGGTTTCATTGAATTAAATGATGGAACATATTTTAAAAACTGTCAGTTAGTTTATACTAGCACTTTAGAAAATTTTGAAGAACTGGCTAAAAGTTTAACTGGTACTGCAATGACTGTTATTGGAAAATTTAAATTAACTCCAGAAATGAAACAACCATTTGAAATTGAATTAACTGAAGCAGTTATTGATGCACCTTGTTCAAATGATTATCCACTTCAAAAGAAAAGACATAGCTTTGAGTACTTAAGAGAAATCCCTCATTTAAGACCAAGAACAAACACTTTTAATGCTGTATTTAGAGTTAGGAGTGCTTTAGCAATGGCTCTTCATGAGTTTTTCCAAAATCAGGGTTTTGTTTATGTTCATGCTCCAATCATTACTGGAAATGATGCAGAAGGTGCTGGAGAAGCATTTACGGTTACTACTAGGGAAGATGGTAAGTATGAAGAAGATTTCTTTGGTAAAAGAGCATCTTTAACTGTATCTGGCCAACTACATGTTGAAGCTTATGCTTTAGCATATCGTGATGTTTATACTTTCGGGCCTACATTTAGAGCTGAAAATTCAAACACTAAAAAACATGCTAGTGAGTTTTGGATGTGTGAGCCAGAAATGGCTTTTGCTGATTTGGAAGATGATATTAACTTAATGGAAGATATGGTAAAAAGCTGTATTGAATATGTTTTTGATAACTGTCCAGAAGAAATGCAATTCTTTAATGATTTCATTGATAAAGATAAAACATTGATTGAAAGATTAAAAAAGGTAGTTGAAACACCTTTTTCAAAAATCACTTATAAAGATGCTTTAGATGAATTAAAAGAAGTTGAAGACAAATTTGAATATAAGATTCATTGGGGAATGGATATTCAAACTGAGCATGAAAAATATTTAACTGAAAAATATGGACCAGTCTTTGTTATGGATTATCCAAAGGAAAGTAAAGCTTTTTATATGAGATTAAATGATGACAATATCACGGTTGCTGCAACTGATTTATTAATGCCAGTAGTTGGTGAGTTATGTGGTGGTTCGCAAAGAGAAGAAAGATATGATGTTTTATTAAATAGAATGAAAGAAATGAATGTACCTATAGAACCACTTCAATGGTATTTGGACTTAAGGAAATATGGATGTTGCCAACATTCAGGATTTGGTGTCGGTTTTGAAAGACTATTGATGTATATTACTTCAATGGAAAATATTAGAGATGTCTTATCTTATCCGAGAACTCCAAGAAATTTAGATTTTTAATATATTAAGCCTAATTTTAAAATTGGGCTTTTTTAGTTTTAAAAAATAGAAAAAGA
>JAAZJL010000037.1 GCA_012800355.1 Erysipelotrichia bacterium
AAAAGATCCAGTGATGATAGCGAAGTGGACACACCTGTACCCATCCCGAACACAGAAGTTAAGCACTTCAGCGGCGAAGATAGTTGGGCTTGCCCCTGTGAAAATAGCTCGTTGCTGGTTCTTTTTTTTACTCTAATTAAATCTTTATATTAAAATAAAAGTTATTCTAAATTAGGAATAACTTTTTAATGTATATTAATTTTTTCTAACAATTAAATGCTATTTTTTTATAGATTTATAAATTGTACGCAAAAACAAAAGCAATCTAGGCGATATTTTTAAGACCCAGTAAATTATCTTTTTCTTAAAAGAGTAACTTTTATCTTTAAAGAAAGTTATTGAATTGGATAAAGTAAACTTTTTAAATAGAAGTTTTATTTTGTTTAGGTGTTCTTCAAAATATGGATTATCATAATTAATAGTAAATTTTTGTAATATTTCCAGTGCAGAAGTGACTGCTCTTGAAATGGCAGAAGCTGCAAGATTGTTTTCTAGTAAGAAATTAGTCACCTCATCTGTGACAACTAAAAAGCCTAGTGAATCTTTATTTGGTTTGCTAAAAACGACGCTTCCTTCCCTAGAGCATAAATAATAATATAAAGGTTTATCTAGGATAACAGCTGTTTGAATGCGTTTTAAACTTTCAAATAAAAATAACTGATCTTCACCATAACCTATATTTGCTGCAAACATTAGGTCTTCAATTGTCTTTCTTCTTGTAAGAGTATTCCATATTACACCACTTTTAGAGAAGATGTTTTCAAAAATATCATTGCCAGTCAAAACTTTTCCAACTTTTTCTTGATTGAACTGTATTCTAACCTTTGTTTCTTTTGGAGTTATGATATAGGCATTACAGATAACAAAATCGGTGTTAAATTCAGTAAGTGCATCAACCATTAATTGATACATGTTTTCATCAATATAATCATCTCCATCAACAAAACCGATATAATCACCAGTCGCATTTTCCAAACCAAGGTTTCTTGCATTTGATGCTCCTTTGATAGGTTGACTAAAAATTTTAATTCGTTTATCTTTTTGGGCATATTTTTTACAAATTTCTAAAGTGTTATCACTTGAGTTATTGTCGATTATGATAATTTCTAAATTTGTATAGGTTTGCTTGATTACTGAATCTAAACATTTAGCAATGTATTCTTCTAAATTATAGACAGGTATTATAATACTAATTTTTTGCGACATAAATTCACATCCTTTTCTATTATTAAGCATAACATTTTTAATTTGGAAATTAAACTAAAAAGATAATAATGATATTAATGAATAAATGTGTAATAATAAAGATGAAGAAGGTGAATAATAATGCCATTAGAAATAATAACTGGAAGTATTGTTGAACAAAAAACAGATATTATTGTTAGTTGCAATAATAGTAAGATGATTGCTGTTGGAGGTAATAGTTTAGCCATTTTTAATAAAATTGGCTATAGAAAAGCTAAAAAACTCACTAAAGATTATCGAAATTTAAAAACAGCAGAAATAGCAGTTACCTCTGGTTTTGATTTGTGTCAAAAAATAATCCATGTGGTTTCGCCTATTTATGATGAAAGTAGTGATAATAATGAAGAATTACTGTTTGCAGCCTATAACAATGTTTTAAACAAAGCTAAGGAGTTATTTGCTAACAGCATTTCCTTTCCGCTTCTTTCAGCTGATGGCAATAACTATCCAAAACAGTTAGCCTTGGATATTGCGATAAAAGCAATTGGAAGTTTTATTAAAGATAATGAAATAGATGTAAAGCTAGTGTTACTACCAGAGGAAAAGAGTAATGAAGTAAAATATCCTGAATTACACCGTTTAATAAATGAAGCAAAAACAGAAAAGGAGGAAAAGAGAGATTTTAAAGCTGCTAGTCATCGTCTAGGCATGATGGTAGCAGGTGATTTAGCTAAGGAAGCTTTTGATTTTTGTGAATACCAAGAAGCTGATTTAGAAGATTATCTAGATAAGATGGATATCTCTTTTTCAAAAACTGTGTTAAAACTAATAGATGAAAAAGGGTATACTGACTCAGAGGTTTATAAAAGAGCTAACTTAGATAGAAGGGTATTTTCAAAACTGAGATCTTCAGATGATTATCAGCCATCAAAAACAACCGCTATTGCATTAGCTTTTGCTTTAAAGTTAAGTGCATCTCAAACTGATGATTTGTTACTTAAAGCTGGATACTCCTTATCAAAATCAAATATAGCTGATATAATTGTTCGATATTGTTTAAATAGTGAGATTTACGACATTTATGAAGTAAATGAAACATTATTTAAATATAATCAAAAACAATTAGGTTCCCTGTAAAATGTCGTTTGAGAAACGACCAACTAGAAATAGTAAAGTGGTATCATTTGATTGTAAAAGATGGGAGGATTTTTACATGAAAGAAAAAATAACAGAAATTGTCTTTGTGATTGACAGAAGTGGTTCAATGTCAGGTCTTGAGTCTGATACTATTGGTGGTTTTAATGGAATGCTTAAAAAACAAAAAAATGGAAAAGGTGAAGCTTATGTAACAACAGTTTTGTTTGATGATCGCTATGAGGTATTGCATGATCATTTAAGCATTAACAAAATTGAAGAGATGGATGAAAATCAGTATTATACAAGAGGTACTACTGCTTTATTAGATGCAATGGGTTTAACAATTAAAAAGATAGAAAACATCGTTAAACATCAAAAAAATAGTAATGTAATTATGATAATTATTACTGATGGTTATGAAAATGCTTCAAAAGAATATTCTAGTAAAAAGGTTAAACAAATGGTAAGTGATAAAAAAGAATCAGGTTGGGAGTTTATTTTCTTAGGGGCTAACATTGATGCAGTAGAAACAGCAGAGTCACTTGGTGTAGATAGAAGAAAAGCTTCTAATTATCATAACGATGAAAAAGGAATCTTCACCCTTTATCAAAGTGTTGCAGGTGCAATTTCAAGCATGAGAGAAAAAAATGTCGTTTCAGAAGATTGCTTAGAAGATGTTAGAAAAGATTTTAAAGAAAGAGAATAGTTTGTTATCTAATTGAAAAGAGCCTTAAAAATCCGAAATAGTTAAATATTTCGGATTTTATTATTTAATGATTAATAAATACTATTAAGCTAATTTACGAGTTTTGATAAAGTCTTCATTATATAAAATTTCGTTATCTTTAATATCAAAAATCTTATTTCCCTGGCAATAAGTTTCAATAACATTATAATTATCATCAATAACGACAAAATCACCGTCTTTGCCTATCTTAATACTACCTTTTTCGTTTTCAAAACCATATTTTTTAGCTGGATTTAAACTAGACATTTTTATTACAGTTTCTAGTGGAATGTTCAGTTTTTCAACTAAGTTTTTAATACCAAAGATTACTGGCTTTGAACTACCTGATAATCTACCGGTTTCTGATAAGATAAAGCCTTTCTCATCGATATAAATATATTGTCTATCACTTTTTGGATCATCACTCATACCCTTATATTTGCCTTCAGGAAGACCAGCAAAACTGACATTATCTGAAATCATAATAAAACGAGAGTAATCTTTTATCTTGAAATATAAATCAATCATTTCCAAACAAACATGCAAACCATCACAAATGATTTCACAATCGACTTCATCCCTTGTTAAACAAGCACCTAGGGTACCGATATCACGGTGGTGTAAACCAGTCATAACGTTACCTAAGTGAGTAGCTACAGTAATTCCTGCATCAATACCTGCATTAGCCTGAGTGTAATTAGCATTGGTATGATAAGCGCCTACTTTAACACCATTTGAGACAAAAAACTTAATAGCTTCAATAGCACCTTCTACTTCAGGAGCGATATCAATTAATTTTAATTTGCCATTGGCAGCTTTTAAAAATTCTTTAGCTAAGTTCATATCAACTTTTGGATAGCCAGTATTAACTCCTTTTTCACCTACTCTTGCACCCCAAGGACCTTCCAAGTGGATTCCTAAGATATTTGGTGTTTTCTTTTCTGGATCAGTATAGTTAGCAACTTTTTTAATGGTATCTACATCAGTATCACAAGTTGGAAATACACCTGTAACGCCATTAGAAGCGATAGCTCTTAAATAACCAGTGAGATTAAAATAATCGCTTTTTCCTCTTAGTAAATCATAGCCAAAACCACCGTGATTATGAGTGTCGATAATTCCAGGTATAATACGATAACCTGAATAATCTTTGTCAACTTTTAGATTTTTTTCTTTGGGTTGGAAGTCAACAAACTTTTCATTTTCAATGATTAAATAACCATCTTTGATACCGTCTTCCATATAAATTTCATTACAATAGATTATCATATTTCTTTCTCCTTTTATTAATTTTAATATAGCATATTTTTACTTTTTAGATTAAAGTAATATCGAGATTTTTGTTAAAAAAAACAAGTTTAATCTATGTTATAATTACTTAAAGATAGGTGCCCGTAGTTTAATGAATAGAACTCTCGATTCCGATTCGAGCCAATACAGGTTTAAGTCCTGTCGGGCGCACCAGCAGAAGGAAGGATTATGAACGAAAATATTAAATTAGTAGTAGCAGACATTGACGGAACTTTGACAAACAATAAAAAAATACTAACAGAATTTACCAAGAAAACGATAATTCAGTTAAGGGAAAAGGGTATTTTATTTGGGCTTGCTTCTGGTCGATGTGTTGATAATCAATTACTTTACTATTATAAAGAATGGGGATTTAAAGAACAGTTTGATATCCTTATTGGTATGAATGGAGCTCAGTTATATGATGGGGTCAATAATAAAAGATATGATTATCATAGTCTTTCCAAAGAGGATGTCAAAGAAATCTGTGATTTAGTTAAACCTCTTGATGTAAATCCTTTTGTTTATGATGAAGGAAATATGATTTGTCTAAAAGCTGATGATGCTACTTTGGCGAGTAGTTTAAGAAATGAAATGCCATTTATCGTAAGCCCTGATGGTTCTTTATTATACAATAAAGACCGTCCTAAACTAATGATTAGAGTTGATGAAGACAAGATGGAAGCCTTAGAAAAATATTTTGATGAAAATAAAAAAGAGGGCGTTACTTATCGCAGTGTAAAAACTCAAACTACGATGTTAGAATTTATTGATTATCGAACCAACAAAGGTGATGCTTTGGTAAATTTCTGTCAATTAAACAATATTGATTTAAAAGATGCAATGACTTTTGGTGACATTAGCAACGATAATGAACTATTAGAAGTTGCTGGAGTTGGAGTATGTATGATTAATGGCTCCGATGAAACTAAAGGATATGCTAGCGATATTACGGAACTATCAAATGATGAAGATGGTTTTGCTCATTATTTACAAGAAAAAGTGTTGAAATATCGTTAAAACATACTAGCACCGGTGGCGGAATGGCAGACGCGTACGCCTCAGAAGCGTATGATTAATATCATGTGGGTTCAAGTCCCATCCGATGCACCAAAATAAAAAACACCATATGCTGGAAATATGTGTATACTAATATAATTCAGATTATTAGGAGGAAACTGTATGTCGATGGAGAGAAAAGAAATCTTGGCTTGTCCAAAATGTGGCCACAAGCAAGATTTTGTTATTTGGCAATCCTTAAATGGTGATATAGATCCTGTAGCAAAACAACAACTATTAGATGGTGAGTTGTTCAATTTCAAGTGTGAAGAATGTGGAAATATAAGTAATGTGGATTATCCGATTCTTTATCATGATATGACTCATGAAGCGATGATATATTATGTGGATGAGAATTCTGTTGAACAAGCATATCAAGCAATGGTTGGGGCTGAAAATAAAATTGGAATTGAAATGTCGGGTTATCGTAGACGTATCGTAACTAAACAAAACTCTTTGCGAGAAAAAGCAATTATCTTTGATTATGGTTTAGATGATCGTGTTATCGAAATTATCAAACTCATTTATCACACTAATGCTAATGATCAAGTTTCGGATGTTAAAATTGATGATGTCTATTTCTTAGTTTCTGATGATAAATATTTATTAGCCTTTATAGGTGATAAGCCATTGAGTGTTGAAGTTCCTGTTAGTTTATATGATGATATTAAAAAAGATTTTTCAGAGCGCTTTAACTTGATGGGCGATAAAGAACCAATAATTGATTATTCTTGGGCCTTAAAATTATTTTCAAATTAATTTGTCGGTTTTTACTAATACAATTATAAATAAAAAGTTTAACTAAAAAACTGAGTGTCATTGCTCAGTTTTAGTTTTCAAACTGCGAATTATAAAGGGTGTAATAAAAACCTTTATCAGCTAATAACTGTTGATGTTTTCCTTGTTCAATTATTTTTCCATCTTTCATAACCAAGATAGTATCAGCATTTAAAATAGTTGATAAGCGATGAGCAACAATTAAAGATGTTTTATCTTGCATTAAATCATCAAAAGCTTGTTGAACTTTAATTTCTGTTCGGGTATCAATATTGCTAGTAGCTTCATCTAAAATAAGTATTTTAGGGTCTTTCAGCATTATTCTAGCGATACATAAAAGCTGTTTTTGGCCAGTTGATATAGTGCTATCATTTTCTCTTATTATAGTGTCATAACCATTAGATAGTCTTTGAATAAAGTTATGGATATGGCATTTTTTGCATACTGAAACTATTTTCTCATCACTAGCATCTTCTTTAGCCATTAGTAGGTTTTCTTTGATAGAAACATTTTTAAGCCAGCTATCCTGTAAAACCATACCAAAGTTTTCTCTTAAAGAGTCTTTAGATATAGTGTTATAATCTACTCCTTCAATTTTGATTGAACCTGAATCAAGGGGATAAAAATTCATAATTAGGTTAATTAAAGTAGTTTTTCCACATCCTGTTGGTCCAACAAGGGCTACTTTTTCACCTTTGTTAATATCTAAAGAGATATTTTCAATAAATGGTTTTGTTTTTGTATATGAGAAATTCACCTTATCTAAAGAAATGTTTCCTTCTACTTTCTTATTTAAAATTGTAGTTGCATCATATTCATTTTCTTGTTCTATTAAATCAAAGACTCTATTGCCACAAACAATCGCATTTTGTAACTCTACAATAACCCCACTTATTTCGTTAAATGGTTTGGTGTATTGAGAAGCATAAGACAGAAATGAAGATAAGGCTCCAACAGTGATAATATTTTTTATTACTATTAATCCACCGAAAGTAGCAATAGCTCCATATACAATAGCATTAACGACTCTGGTAGCTGGATTAGTTAGTGAAGAAAAGAAGGTTGCCTTAATAGCCGTATTTTTAAATGATGAATTAATTTTAGCAAGATTATTTTGAGTATTTTCTTGTTGATTAAAAGAATATACAACCTTTTGATTAGAAACCATTTCATCAATATAACTATTAATATCTGAGCGAAGAGAAGATTGTTGCACAAACAGGGTATGTGTTTTACTGCTAATATATCTTGATACTAATAAAGAAAGTGGCGTTAAAACACAGACAACTAAAGTAATGGAAACATTGATATTTAACATATAAACAATAGTTCCAAGTATTGTTAATAGATTAGTAAATAAAGTATTAAATCCCATCAATAAACCATCGTTAAAAGTATCAACATCATTAATGATACTGTTAGTAATTTCTCCAATGGTATGATTATCTAAATAAGACAATGGAAGATGATGGATTTTATCAAAAGCATCATTTCTAATATCGCGACAAATATTGTAGCTAGTATGATTGTTTATTAAGTTTTGCAGCCATTGACTGATAACAGTGATGCTAATAGTTATTGTTAAAGATATTAGAAGGCTTTTTAATTTTAGGAAATCTACTGCTTGATAAATAAGAATATCAATACATCTTCCAACAATTACAGGAACATAAAGTGTTGATAAAACTATAAATACCGAAAAAATTAATGATATAAGCAGTAAAAACCAATATTTTTTGATATATTTAAATATTCTATTCATAAGCACTCTCCTTAATTTGAGATTTATAAATTTCTTGATAAAGTAGGTTGTTCTTTAATAAGTTTTGATGACTATCATTTCCAACAAGTTTTCCATCATCTAATAGAAGAATCTGATCACAATGAGAAATTGAAGAAATTCTCTGAGAAATAATAATAACTGTTGGATTATATTCTAAAGAATTAATTGTTTGTCTTAATTTTTTTTCCGTAGCATAATCTAAAGCGCTAAAACTGTCATCTAATATTAGTATTTCACTTTTAGAAATCAAAGCTCTAGCAATAGTTAATCTTTGTTTTTGACCACCTGAAAAGTTTGTGCCATTTTGTAAGACAATGGTATCTAACCCATCTTTTTGATAAATAAAATCACAATTAGCTAAATGTAGTGCTTCTTGCATATCTTTCTTATTAGCTTTGTCATTGCCCCATAATAGGTTGCTTCTAATATCACCTTTAAAAAGGACAGCTTTTTGTGGTACTAAGGAAATATATTTATTAATGGCTTTGGAAAGATAATTTTGGATATTGCTTCCAGCTAGTTTTATTACTCCTTCTGTTGGTTGATAAAAATTACATAACAAGTTTATTAAAGTACTTTTTCCTGAACCGGTAGGACCAATTATACCTACTTTGTTTCCTTTTTTGATGTTGAAGTTTAAGTTGGACAAAGAGTTTTGATTACTATCAAAAAATCTAAAGGAAACATCATTAAAAGAAATGATGGTTTCACTATCAGTTAGTTCATTGATAGTTCCAGTTTCTTTTTTTGTTTCAAAAGTTAAGATGTTTTCAATTCTTTTTAAAGAAGCTAGTGCTTTGGTAATTTGAATGGTAAGATTAGCCATTTTAATTAACTCAATTAAGATTTGTGACATGTAATTGTATAAAGCTAATACTTGTCCCGAAGAAAGAGTTCCAATATTTATTTTTATAGCTCCCTGTTTTATAACTAAGATAATTCCGATGTTAATTATTAAATAGGTAAAAGGATTAAACAAAGCTGTAACTTTGCCAACAAAAAGTTGTGAAGCAGTAAGTTGACCGTTGGTATTTTTAAAAGTTTCTTTCTCTTTCTTTTGTTGGTTGAAAGCTCTAATAACTCTAACACCAGTCAAGTTTTCTCTAGTTAAATTAAGAACATTATCAAGTTTGTTTTGTACTTTCTGATATAAAGGAATAGAAAACAACATCACTGAAAAGACAATAATAAGTAAGGTAATGATAGTAATTAAGAAAGTTAATGAAACTTCTTTATCAATGGTAGTAGCCATTATAAAAGCACCAAACACAATAATTGGTGATCTTAACAAAAGTCTTAAAGCTAGATTTAAACCATTTTGAATTTGCGTTATATCGTTAGTTAGATTGGCGATTAATGTTGATGGTGATTTTTTATCAAATTGTTCAAATGATAATGATTGAATATGTTTGAAACTATGTTCTCTTAAATCACCTGAGTAATTTACAGCTACTTTAGCTGAAAAATATTGGGCTATAAATGTACAACCGAAACCTAATATCGCAAATAAAAACAATAATGCTGCTCGAGAATAGATAAAATTATTATCTTGATTAGTGATACCAATATCGACAATTTGAGCAATAACTAAAGGAACTAAAAGTTCAAAAGTTGCTTCTAGCATTTTAAATAGTGGAGCAATCAAAGATTGAAGGGTGTACTTTTTAAAGAATTTTAATGTCTTCATAATCTTTCCTCTTATTTACTTATAGCACAAAAAGGTATATAGTAAACATATGATAATTGTTTTAGATATACTAAAATTGTATAGGAGAAAAAGTTATGGATATTAAACAGTTAAATTATTTTCTTACTATTGCTCAGGAAGGTTCAATTTCTGCAGCAGCTAGAAAATTATATATGTCTCAGCCACCACTTAGCGCCCAGATGAAACTATTAGAAGAGGAGTTAGGTTGTAGCTTATTTGTCCGTGGTTCAAAAAACATAAGTTTAACAGAAGAAGGAAAGATTTTATATCAAAGAGCCGAGAGTATTTTAAATCAAATAAAGTCCACGACACTAGAAATAAAAGAAGCCAGTCGTTTTGAGGTGATTAGAATAGGAGTAATATCTTCAATTATTGAAGAGGTTTCTAGATTATTGTCTGACTTCCATTTGAAAAATGATAAGGTTATTTATGAAATAACAGAAGCCAATACTTATCGTCTTTTAGATTTATTAAAAGATGGAACAATTAATGTTGCTTTTGTTAGAGAGCCATATCCAAACGGTGGGTTTAAACAACTTGAATTATTTGAAGATAGACTGGTAGCTGTTGGAAAAGACTTACCTGAAAAAATTGATTTAACTTACCTTTCAAAAAAACCGCTAATTTTATATCGTCGCTGGATTGAGGTAATTAGAGAGCAATTTGATAGTATTGATATACCATTTGACTATATCTGTTTAAATGATGATGCTAGAACAACAATTTCACTGGTGAAAAAAGGTTTGGGTATTGGTTTAGTTCCGCTAAGTAGTGTAGATAAAAATATGGACTTAGATATTAGAAATGTAATAGATAGTACGATTGCCACAGCGGTTAATATGGTTTATTTACCCAATAGTTATAAAAATGCTAGTTGTAATAAATTGATTAAATATATTGAAGAAATAACAAAAAAGTAGCATAATTATTTTGTGAAACATTGCATCTTGTAAAGAGTGATAGGAGTATACGAAATGGAAAACAGAAATAAAACTTACAAAATGGCAATATTAGCATTGTTTATTGCCATTGAAATTGTCTTGGTATTTACACCTTTAGGAATCATTCCTATTGGTCCAATTCAAATCACAACAATGCA
>JAAZJL010000038.1 GCA_012800355.1 Erysipelotrichia bacterium
AATATTTTTTGTTGCATGAATTACAAACATAATAAATATTATCTAATTGATCTTTGTATTTTTTCAAACGACCACTGCAATTAACACATCTAAATGCAGTTTCTAAATAGATAAAATCTCTAATACTAGACATAAAATACCTCACTATCTCCAATTATAAATTTATGGCACTTAAAAAGCAAACTCAAGATTATCAAATATCTGATAGTTTCGTTTTTTAACTATAAAACTCTTAGCGATATATTTGCTTACATACAGATAAACTGCACAAAAAAAGAGTCGTAAATTCCCGACTCTTTTTGGGTTGGTTTTTATTATTGACATTAATTAGCGAAAGAATAAAGATAATATAGCTTTTACCAATGCTGGGAATGCACTATAGTCAAAGTCATTACTCCATCTTGCAAAATCAGCAATTGTTGTCTGCATTGCATTAACTGTAAACATCTGGCCAAAGCTTAGAAGTAATCCAGAAACAATACCTGCAATTAATGCACCTCTCCAGCCACCCTGCGAATTACCAAATACACCAGCAGGACCACCGCCAAAGAAACAAGTGATAACTGGTGGAGTAAGGGCGTAAATTCCTAGAGCACCAAATACACCAACGCAAATTAGAACAGTTGCTAAACAACTTAAGAAACCAATCATAACTGCTGTAGGAGCATAGTTAAACACGATTGGACAGTCTAATGCAGGAACAGCATTTGGAACAAGTTTTTCAGAAATACCCTTAAATGCTTCTGTTATTTCTGCAACCATCATACCAACACCAGTTAATACGATTGTAATACCTACGCCAAAAGCCATACTATTTTGAATAGCCCATAATAGACCTGCAGTACCACCAGATACATTTTCAGCAACCCAAGTTGGTCCAGCTATAAGAACACTTACTGAATAAAGAATTGTCATGATAATTGCAGTTGAAACAGAAATATCTTTTAAGAATGATAATCTTTCAGGAATCTGTAAATCTTCAGATGATTCATTTTTATGATTTTTGAAAAGTTTACCAACTAATGATGCAACAATCATACCAAATGATGTAGTGTGTCCATAAGCAATATCGTTTGAGCCAGTTACATCACGCATGTATGGTTGAACAAGCGCTGGAGATACAGCAGAATAAATACCTAGTATAATACCTCCAATAATCATTACAGCTAACTTATTAGGATTAGGTACAACTTCTACTAAAATTGCAATATAAACTAAAGAAATATAATAAGTTTGATGTACTGTCAAATAAACATATTTCAATTTAGTAAAACGAGCAAGTAAAAGATTCACCACAAATCCAATAACCATGATAACTGCAATAGCTGAAGCCCATTGTTCGGTAAATACATCAGTACCAACACCTGGTGCAACTGCTTCAATTTTAAAGATATGGTTCATCAGGGTTGAAATTGGCAAAACTACACCAGCCAATAAACTTGTTCCCTGTTGAAGAATTAGATAACCTAATCCAGTTTTAATAGAACCTGAAAGAACTTCCTGAATTGGTTTTCTTTGAATTATCAAGCCCACCATTGCTACTAAACTTAGTAGAATAAATGGTTGATTAAAGATATAAGTAGTAATAAAATTAATTACTAATTCCATTTATTATTCCTCCTCTATATTTATTAAATTTTTCTCAATTAAATAATTTTTAATTTTTGTGTTAATTTCATTTTGATCCATTAAATTATCAATCATAATGACATCAGTATTCACATTTGCTAAATCTCTAGCAAACGTAGGAAAACTAACAATCAGATCACATCTTGCCCCCCTTACACGGGAAATGCTTGTGTGTTCAACACGCACATTAAAAGGTGCGTTAAGCTCTTTAAAAGCTTTATTAATATTCATTCTTAATAATGTACTAGTACCAACCCCTGCACCACATACTGTCATGATTTTAAATTCTTTCATAATACTATCATCTCCTATAGGTTCCTAACTTTCCAATAATACTTATCAACTAATTTTTTATTATGATCTTTAACTTCTGGGAATTCATACTCCAAATGTCCGTTATACCAAACTTCTGGCGTAATACCTTCTTCTAGTAACAGTTGACAAGTTTGCACTAATAGCGCTTGTAACATAAAGACTACAGGAATTGTTGAAGTAGCTCCAACTTTTGTAATCAATCCATCCAACTTAACAGCTGCATCTCCATAAAGAGAACAATTATCAATTACCACATCAGCAATATCTTTCAATTTCTTACCACTTGAATGATGTGTCGCTAACTTATCAGCATATGTTGGATTTGTAAATGCAATAACCGGAACTCCTCTTCCCTTACATTCCAAAGCAACATCAATAGTCGCTGCGTTGTTTCCTGAATTAGAAACGCAAATCATGACATCTGGTTTTTCAACACGATTATATTGAACAATTATCTGTCCAATTCCTTCAATCTTTTCTAGTTTACTAGTTTTGGTAATTTCATTTATTCCCGCTACCGCAGACTCGAAAATTGCATGAGTGTTTGCCATACATGCTGCTCTCCAGAAAACATCTTCCGTCACCAAACTAGAATGACCTGAACCAAACAGATTGATTAAACCACCATTTTTAGTGCATTCTGCTAATAGTTTTGCAGCTTCCATAATTTTTGGACCTTGAGTATCATATGCTTTTTGGACAACTCCTTGCATTATTTCAAAATACTCTTTCCAAACTTCTTTCATAAAAATCCTTCCTTTCTATTATTTATCGATTCCTGCATCCAGTAGAATCGTCTTTACAATTTTCTTTGGCATCGTAATTGATGTACCGATAACAACAGCTGTTGCTCCTGCTTCAATTGCTTTTCTCATTTTGTCACCATTATCAAATCTTCCTTCAGCAATGATGTTTTTCACTCCAGCTGCTTTTAGTTCACGAATTATTTCATAATCAGGTTCTGGAGTAGGTAGAGCACCAAATACAATTGGATTTTTCGAATATGGAGTGTAACCTGACAATGTGGTTCCTACTAAATCCGCTCCAGCATTCCAGCAATTTACCCCTTCTTCAACGGTAGATATATCTGCAATTACGATTACATCAAACTGTTTTTTAATTTGACGAATGAACTCTTCTACAGTCAAGTCATCATATCTTTCACGTTTTGTTCCATCAATTGCCACAGCATCTGCTCCTAGATCAATCAATTCTTTTACCGTTTCCAGATTTGGTGTAATACGAAAATCACCATCATATCCTTCTTTGTAAACTTTCTTTAAACCAATTAAAGGAGTATCTACTGTTTCTTTTACTTTTGGAATGTTCAAATAATTTGTACGTATAGCTGCTGCTCCACCTGCTACACAACTTTTTGCCATTGCTGCCATTACTTCAGGATAGCCCATTTCTTCGTTTAAATCTGGTCCTGCATAGCAAGAAACAATTAATCCCTTATCGATTTTTCTTAAAAACTCTTCTCTTTTCATTCTTTCTCCTTTCCTAATACCGCACTCTTCATAACAAGATGCGTTTTTAATCTTTTCAATATTGCTCACTTCCATTAGCTGTTCTGCCACATTTTGAAACAATTTCAAATGCTGTGAATCATCAACTGCAGCGACAGCGATAATAATACGTACTGGATCATTACTAGGATGACCAAACCAAATATCTTTACACGAAGTTACTATAGAAATGCTATTGCGATTAACATTGCCATTTGGTCTAGCATGCGCCAAAGCAAGTCCAGGAGTTACAACGATATATGGTCCTTCTTTTCTTACCATTTCTATCATATCTAAAGTATATTGGTGGTTAATATCACCATTTTTTTCCAATAACTTTCCAGCCATTAATAGTGCATTTTCCCAAGTATCTAAATCTTGATTAAATGCTGAAGTTTTTTCTGATGTATATATTTCTATGCTCATAATTACCATCTCTCTCTTTCTAACATGTTGAATAAATCGTATGAATTATCTATTTCACATAATTCATCTATGGTATATTTTTCTAACAAATTTAATAAACCTTGTAATGCCTGAACATGACTGCTATAGTCATTAGGCGCTAAACAAAATACGATTTTTACTGGATCAAATAAAGGATGATTAAATATCACACCATCTTCAAATCTTGTAAGTGAGATTGCTAATCTATTAACTCCGTATCCTACTTCACTATGTACCAGTGCTACACCTTTTGAAAACACAACATATGGCCCCGCTTCCTGAATAGATTGAACAACTGACTGAACAAACATTTCGTTGACATCATTATTTTTCAATAATGGTTTGCAAGATATACTTACTGCTTCTCTCCAATTTCTTGCTTTGTTATAAAATGAAATATAACTTGGAGTTAATAATTGATATAGTTTTAGTCTCGATTGATTAAATAATATATCTAAATCATCTTGTTGATGTTGAACGTCTTTGATTGTTTCATTATTTATAAATTCAGAATACATTAAATCAAAATCGTCTTTAGCTGTATGATTCTCACTGTAATTCATTAGCATCTTATTTATCTCTACATAATCTTTTTCCGTTAATAGTGGATTGACAATTACATAAGGAATATCAATGTTTCCAAGATTGATGCTTGAAATTACAAAATCTAATTCCATTTTTCTTAATAATTGAAGATCAACTTTCGGTAGTACTGCAATAATAGAAATATTGCTGAATCGTGTTAAAATTGACTCCCTTAATAATCTTGCTGTGGCAGCTCCATTGAGACATACAATAGCAACTTTTGCTGGTGGTAGCATTCTCATCCTTCTTTCTAAAGAAGAACAAAAATGTAGTACTAAATAACCAATTTCACTATCCGTAATTCCTTTTAGAAGAGAACTTTTATTTTCTTTGACTGTTTCTTTTAAGTGATTAAAACATGTCAAATATTTTTCTTTAATTTCTTTCAAATCTAGATTAGTTATATCAATGTTATGTTGAATTTTAAAGAAAGTGTGTCCTAAATGAGCTTGTAAATCAATATAAAGCTCTTTGTCATTAGTAAAATCTACCTTCATCCTTTTGCTCATATCTTGAATAATTTCATCAATTAAAATTTGCATTTGCATCCAGTCTGTCTTTAAATATCTTTCTGGAACAATATATTGAATTCCTTCCAAATACATAGTTATCATGTATATTTCTTTAGTTGGAACTAAAATAGAAAACTTATCTTCAATTTGTGAAGCAATATTTAAAGCTATTGAATACTTACGATTTTGTGGTTGATTATCATATAATTCGGGATAATCTTCAATAATGTTTCCCATTGACATTCTCTTTATCATAGTTACTAGATACATAAGCAACATTAACTTTGATTCATAAGTTAGTTCTTTATCACCCTCATCTTCTTCAACCAAATGAATTATTTCTAATACCTTTTCCAAATATAAATCACAATATATCTCATGGACAATTTGTCCTAGAGGAAGAAAATCGGTATATTGCTTACTTTCTAATTTGATATTTCTCATTAGCAAATTTACACAAAGGTTGCGAATATCTCTTTCGCTACCATTAATACGGTATCCCTTTGATGTTTTAGCATCCAACTTTAAATTTAAAGGAAAGAGTTTTGTTTTTAGTTTCGAAATATCACTATCCGCTGTTCGCTTAGAAATACTTAATTTTTCAGCAAATGAAGAAGAAGTAATATAATCATTTGTTGCTATTAAAAGTAAAGCAATTGCTTCTTGTCTTTCTTCAGAAGTCATCTTGTAATCATAGGGGTCAATGTTAGTAATAAGTTCTTTTAACTGTATTTTTTGTTGTTCGCTTAAATCCAACATATAAACACCATTTTTCAAAGTAACTTTTGGCAAGCCATTTTCAATAAGAAAATCATTTATTTTTGCTTCTCTATAACGAATCTGTCTTGCGGTAAGTTTTTGCTGTGTGATAAAATCGCCAATTCTCACTGTCTTGTTTTTAACTAACAATTGCAAAAACTCCATAAGTTTACTATCCATCTTTAATTCTCCTTATTAAGAAAATTTCCTTAAACCCTTATAACTCCTTACCGTTTGTTTTATAATATAATTATCAAGATATGTCCTAATCTACATTCAATATCAAAAATTGCTAACATTATTGATACTAACAAAATTATTGTTTATAAATGTGATACCGTAAGGTTATTTGCTTGTTATTAAATAAATAGCTATAATATTTAGCCATTAATCTGAATTCAACGTAATTGTTTTAAAAATATTATAATAAAACAATGCTAAACTATTGATTTCATTATATCTTACGGATATTAAAGTATAAAGTGAAACTTTTTTCCGCCATTTTTGACAAAAGTTGCACTAATTATGATATATTGCAATTTATGAACTTGATAATCCTTTAAATAACCAAATAATTAAAAAGAACTTATCACTTTTTTCGATAAGTTCTTTTCCTTTTAATAATGACTACTAGTCTTCTAATCTCGCTAATAAGTTATTGAAACGTTTTTCAGCATCTGATCTTGATTTAGCATATAATGCTTCAGCATTATCAGGATTAACTTTGACTAAGTTGTTAAATCTAGCTTGTTCCATTAAGAAATCATGGAATTTATCAAAGTCAGGATTCTTATAGTCTAATGTTAATGGTTTTTCATTGCGAGGGTCAAATCTATAAATATTAACATATCC
>JAAZJL010000039.1 GCA_012800355.1 Erysipelotrichia bacterium
ATATTAGCATTGTTTATTGCCATTGAAATTGTCTTGGTATTTACACCTTTAGGAATCATTCCTATTGGTCCAATTCAAATCACAACAATGCATATTCCAGTAATTTTAGCAGCTATTTTACTTGGAACAAAGCAGGGAGCAATCTTAGGCTTAGTATTTGGACTTGCCAGTACTACTTATGCGGTTGTTTTCCCTTCGCCAGCATCATTGTTTTTTACCCCATTTTATTCAATTGGACAATTTAGTGGTAATTTCTTTAGTTTAGTAATTGCTATTGTACCAAGAGTACTTTTGGGAATAATTGCTGGCATCTTATATAATTTGCTTAATGAAACAAAAATTTCAAAAGGTTTATCAGTCATTATCTCATCTGTGACAGCAACAATTATGCACACTGTGATGGTAATGTCATTAATTTATATCTTTTTTGGAAAACAATATAGTGAGTTATTTAATGTACAGTTAAGTGGACTAATGGTATTTGTGTGGTTAACATTAGCTACTAATGGTTTTTATGAAGCCTTATTTGCTGGTTTTTTGAATTGGCCAATAGTTAGAGCGCTTCAAAAGGTTGTAAAAGAGGAGAGATAAGGATGCTACTTACAATTGATGTTGGAAACACTAATATTTCTTGCGGAATATTTGATGGTGAAAAGTTATTTACAACTTTTCGTTTTATTACTAAACAAATGAGAACAAGCGATGAATTAGCTTTGCAAATTCATTCAATCTTAGAAGTTAAAGGAATTCATGAAAGTCAGATAACAGATGTGGTTTTAGCATCTGTTGTTCCAAATATCAACAATGATATGATTGATGCCATAAAGCAGTTATTTAATGTTGAACCTTTAATGATTGCTGCTGGAATTAAGACAGGATTGAAGATTTGTATTGATGATCCTAAAAGTTGTGGAGCAGATTTAATTGCCGTTGCAGTTGCTGGTTATGACAGATATAAAGGAGAATGCATGGTTTTAGATTTTGGAACAGCAACAAAATTCTTATATGTTGATGAAAAAGGGCAATTTAAATATGGTATTATTTCTCCTGGATTAGAAATTTATGCTAACAGTTTATGGCAAATGACTGCTCAACTTCCTCAAGTTCAACTTAAAAAACCTGAAACAATCTTAGCTAAAAATACTGTTCATAGTATGCAAGCAGGTATTGTTTATGGTTATATTGGTTTAACTGAAGGAATTATTAAACAAATTAAAAAAGAAATAGGACATGATTTCCCTGTAATAGCTACCGGAGGACTTGGTCGATACATCTATCCAGAAACGGATTTAATTAATGATTATGACCCTAACTTAGCTTATTGTGGTATGAAATTAATTTATGAAAAGAATAAGTAGGTATAAAGATGAATAAAATTAAAGAATTTTTTACTCGACTAATTGAAAGATTTTTAGAAAGTATTAAAAGATTTTTGCTAGCTAATATCTTTTTGGCGATTATTGCACTAATACTAGTAATTTGTATTATCATTGAAGACTTCGGTGATTTATATATGCATTTGACAATCGCTAGTACTTTGGGTGGTTTGACTTCCTTTGTTTTAACTTTGGCTACAGAAAAATACAACTTAAAGAAAGGAAACATAATTAATATTGTTGTTTCTATTTCAGTGGCAATTATTACTTATGTAGTCTTTCATTTCTTTAGTGAAAATACTTATGTATTTTTAGGTTATATGGGTTTATTGACAGTTGAAATGTGTATCAGTTTCTATCTGATGTATTTTATTGAAGATAATAAAAAGCTATTTGCAATATTAGTAAGCAGTTTGCTTTATTGTTATGTGATGGTTACAACAATAGTTGTTGGGCTATCAATTTGTTTGTTAGCATTTCAAACATTGATTTATGACTTCAAGGATATTGGTAAGGTCTACCTTATTATAGTAACTGTATGTGAAGTGTTTGTTGCTAACTCATTGTTTTTATCTTATATACCAACAATAGATGAACAGTTAACAATTACTAAAGCCTATGAAAATATTCTTCATAAAGCTACTTTAGCAGTGTATTATGTCTTGGTCGGGATATTATATCTTTATTTAGCTAAAGTGCTTATTACTTTTGAAATGCCAATTAATAGAATTAACTGGTTTGCTTCATTTGCTTTACTATTTTATTGTCTATTTTATTTGAGTTGTCAGAATAATGAAAAAGGCTTAGCGCTATTTCATGTAAAATATGGCGGATATGTGATGATACCTATTCTTTTAATGCAAAGTTATGCATTGTTTTTAAGAATTAACGCTTATGGACTAACAACTCCAAGATATTTATCAATCATGTTTAACTTGATTGGTTTGGCTTTTGTGGTATCTTCATTCTTTAGAAAAGGTCCAAAATATGTTTTCTTGTTTATAGCGGTACTAGCTGTAGTTTTAAGTGTTGGGCCATTTAATATTATTGATGTACCATTTAAATCTCAAACACGTAGAATGGAGAAGATATTAATTAAAAATGATATGTTAGATGGTAAAACAATAATTGCTAATCCAAATATTTCTGATGAAGATAAAAAAGAAATCCGAGAAATATATTACTATTTAAAATATTCAGATAGTGATAAAGAAAATTATCTTACCGCAATTACTGAAAATGAATTTGAAACAGTTTTCGGTTTTAAAAACTATGTTTACAATGACGTTAACAAAGATTACAAGTATTGTAGTTATACAAACTCTAATAGTGTTATTGATATTGAAGGATATAAGTCAATGGAATTTGTAGATTATCGTGACAGCTTTGAGATTGAAGGTTATAATATTAAGGACTATTGCTGGAGTTTATACAATAGTTATGGTGAATCACAAAAAACGGAATTGATTTATCTGGCAGATGATGGTACAAAAATAGTTTTTGCTAGTATTAACTTTACAATCAAAGATGAAACAGAGATAACAGGAGTTTATCTCAGTTGTTATATATTAAGAAAGTAGGTAAAAAAGAATGAAAATTGGAATTAGTAATGATCATGCAGCTGTAGAATTAAAGCAAGCAATAATAAAGCATTTAGAAGCTAAAGGACATGAAGTAGTTAATTATGGAACGGATAGTACAGAAAGTTGCGATTATCCAATTGCTGGCAAAAGAATTGGTGAGGCAGTAAGAGATAAAGAAGTAGATTGTGGTATATCTATTTGTGGTACTGGCATTGGTGTTTCTTTGGCTGCTAATAAAGTTAAGGGAGTTAGGGCAGCATGCGTTTCTGAACCAGTAAGTGCGATGCTATCAAAAAATCATAATAATGCTAACGTCATTTGTTTTGGGGCTAGAATTGTTGGTGAAGAATTAGCTAAAGCCATTGTCGATGCTTGGCTAGATACACCATTTGATGGTGGAGAAAGACATTTAAGAAGAGTAAAAATGATTATGGACATTGAAAAATAGTCATTTTGACAGAAATTTGTTAAAGATTGTCAAAAAAAGAATAAAATAAACTGAAAATCAGTGTTAGAATTGATTTAATGAAGTGCTGTATTTTACCAGCACTTCTTTTTAAAGGAAAAACAGAAAATTATAAAAAAACAGTTGACTATCATCACTTTTCTTGATATCATTAACAAGCATTGAAAAAAATGGTCCGTTGGAGAAGTGGTTTAACTCACATGCCTTTCACGCATGCATACACGGGTTCGAATCCCGTACGGGCTACCAGTAACAAACAAACTTCCTTAAGGGAAGTTTTTTATTGTATAATTAGGGTAGCAAATAAGAAGTAAAAATAATTAAATTGCTTTAAAATACAGGGGGTAAGTTTTAGATGTATGATGAAGTTACTATTAAAGAAATAGTGGATAAACAAAGAGAATACTTTAAGACTGGAGTCACTTTAGATATTGATTTTAGAGAAAAACAGTTAAAAAAATTAAAAAAAGCGATGGCTGATTATGAAAATGAAATTATTGATGCCTTAAAACAAGATTTAGGCAGAAGTGATGTTGAAGCATTTTTTTGTGATATTGGAACAGTAATTTTAGAAATTAATGAAACTTTAAGAGGACTAAAAAAATGGGCAAAGCCAGAAAAACTATATTCAGGATTAGTTTGTTTTCCAAGTTTAATAACTAAGGTTTATAAGATGCCCTATGGTGTAGCTTTGATTATTTCGCCATATAATTTTCCATTTCTATTAACTTTTGGTGTACTGGTTGCTGCAATTGCTGGAGGAAATACCGCGGTAATAAAAACCAGCAGCAAAGCAGTCAACAGCACTAATGTAATAAAAAAGATAGTTGCTGATATCTATGAGCCAGAATATGTAACAATAATTGATGGTGGCCATGATATTGCGAACATATGTTTAGCTCAAAGATTTGACAAGATTTTTTATACTGGTTCACCTAAGATTGGAAAACATGTGTTAAGGTGTGCAGCAGAGAATTTAACACCCGTAACTTTAGAATTAGGTGGAGAAAATGGAAATTGGTGCATTATTAGAAAAGATAGTGATATTAAGGATGCTGCTAGAAAAATTGCTTTTTTTAAACTTTTAAATAGCGGACAAGTCTGTATTAATATTAATCAGGTAGCTGTAGCTAGTGCAATAGCTGATGAGTTTGTAAAATGTTTGAAAAATGAATTTGATAGGCAGATTGGAAATGCTGTTAATAATGAGGATTATCCAAAACTAATAACTAAAGCAGCATATGATAGTTGTGCTAAAAAAGCTAAAGAGTATCAAGATAGAATTGTTTATGGCGGTTTTGGCAGTGAAGCAAATCTTAAATATGCACCAACGATTATCTATCCGGTTGATATTAATGAAAATATTGTAAAGCATGAACTGTTCAATCCCCTTTTGCCAATTGTAGTTTATGAAGATGAAAAAGTAGATGAACTTTTAAAAGTTATTGCTGATAGAGAGCATGGTTTAGCTTTATATGTATTCACTAAGGACATCTCTTGGGCCAATAAGGTTATGTCCACTCAACAGTTTGGTGGTGGTTGTATTAATGAGGTTTGTTTACAGTTAATGGTAAAAGGAGCACCATTTAATGGAACGGGACATTCAGGAATGGGGGCTTATCATGGTAAATGGGGGTTTGATGAATTTACTCATCCTCAAACAGTTTTACAAGGTTACAACAAGTTCAATCTACCTTTAAGAGAGCATCCATATTCTGGAAAAATTGGTAAGATTAAAATGAAGTTATTAAAGTTATTTGAACGATAAAAAATGCATCTCTTAAAGATATGCATTTACTTTTTCTTCATCAATATCGATGTAAATTGTTTTATATTCTTTTAGTATTAGTTTTCCTATTTTACTGTTAGGAATCTTTTTTAGGTTTTTAACTAAAGTGTAATTTACTGGGATGCTACTAGAATGTCTATTTTTGGAAAAGTAAGCTGCCAGCATTGCACAAAATCTAATTTCATCTTCGTTTGGTTCACTGGTATTAATTGTTATGTGGGCTCCAGAACCATCTTTGACATGAAACCAATAGTCAAATCGATTAGATTTTTTAAAAGTAATAAATTCATTTTGGATATTATTTTTTCCAATTAAAATAGTTTTATCTTTATATTGAATTTTTGTATAATTTGGTTCTGCTATTTTTCTAGAACATTGTTTTCTGGTTTTTGCTTTTAAGTAACCGTGATTTTCTAATTCTTGACGGATTTCACTAGCACTGTTAAAGTCCGCGTGTTCTAATTGTTGCTGGATTAGTTGAAAATATTCTAAGTTTTCTTTGGCGATATCAATTTGTTGGTTGATATATTTTTGACCAGTTGATAGTTTACGATACTTAGTGAAATGTTTTTTTCCATTTCCTTTACCGTCTAATCTTTCATCTAGTGGAATAGTAACTAAATTGCCTTCAAAATCATTGAGAGTAACAGACTTCATTCCTTTATTAATTTTATCTAAATTAGCAAATATCAAATCTCCGTAGTGACGATATTTATCACAGTCCATAGCTTCTTCTAAAGAAACGAGCAAGTTATCTATTTTTTTAGTCAGTTTATTGACTTCTTTTCTAGTGAACTTAAATAAATCACCAGTTATCTGTCTAATTCTTTCTTTTTCTTCTTTTGTGAAATAGAGATAATCTAATCCTTCACAAATTTCAAAACGTTGATATTGCTGTGACAAATGAGTTAGAGGTATACAGTGAAAGTATTCTTCATTATTTATGATAGTCAAATACAGACTATTAGAATCTTTGATTTCTTGGATAATCTGACTGTAACTTTGACTGTGCAATCGATAACTAACTTCTTGGGCTAGTAAAGGCGAAAAACCAATCAGTTTTTTAGACAAGTTATCTTCAATGTTAACATCAGTTATTTCAAAAGGGTTTAATTTATTGTCTTGAGGAGCAGTGACAGTAAATTGAGCTCCTGGCTGAATAGTTCTTATAGTATTTTCAAAAGGCGGAATATGTTTTAAAGCATCAATAATTCGATTATCTTTTACTAAGATGACATTAGCGTATTTACCCATTAACTCTACATAAATCTGTGTCGTTATTTTATCACCAATATCATCTCGACTATCAACTTCAATAGTTAAATAGCGATCAAGTCCAGCTTGAGCGATACTCTTAATTATTCCTCCTTCAGCATATTTTCTTAAAAGAATAATAAAATTGCTAGGGGACAAACGGGTTGGATAAGTTCTATCAGTTAAATGAAGGCGATTGTAGGAAGAATGAGCACTTATTATTAATTGAAATGATTGATAACCTTTGATGAGGAAAAGAATTTCCGTATCAGAAATCAAATAGATTTTATTAATTCTTTTTTTCACAAGTGGCTGTAATTGTTTAACAACCTGGTGTAAGAACACTCCATCAAAAGCCATGTTATTCTCCTTTTAATCGTCAATAAACATTATATCACATTGAAAAAGAAGACTATACTTTGTATAATGAAAGTAGTCCAAGAGGAGGTAAGTATAATGAAAAAAAGAGGCTTACTAATCATTTTGTCAGGACCTTCAGGTGTTGGAAAAGGTACCGTAAGAGCAAAGTTTTCTCAAGATGAATCATTAAATTTGGCTTACTCAGTTTCCATGACTAGCAGAGAAAAAAGAGATAATGAAACTGAGGGGGTAGATTACTTCTTTGTCAGTCAAGAAGAATTTAAAAAGGCTATCAAAAATGGCGAACTTTTAGAATGGACTGAATTTGTAGGTAATTATTATGGCACACCTTTACAATATGTTGAAAAATTAAGAGATGAAGGTAAAAATGTTTTACTGGAAATTGAAGTAGAAGGGGCAAAAGAAGTACAAAGAAAGTGTCCAGAAGCTTTATCTATCTTTTTAATACCTCCATCAATGGCAGAATTGGAAAGAAGAATAAGAGGAAGAAAAACTGAACCAGAAGAAATAGTTCAACAACGTTTAGCCAAAGCTGAAAGAGAAATGAACATGTTATCGCAGTATAAATATGTTATCTGTAATGATGAGGTTGACTTAGCAGCTGAACTTATCTCGGTAATTATTAAATGGCATATGAAATAGATGTAAAAACATCTATTTTTAATTTAGGAGGCAGAATGAATAAAGTTATAAGAATATTGTTGATATTCTTTTTTTGTGTTCTTTTTATAGGACTGTTAAAAGAATCTAACACTCATTTAAAAAAGAAAACAGGAAATACTTTAAGTGGTAAAGAAAAGAAATCATATGATAAACCTATTATGGAACTACAAATTCCTGACAATAAAAAGAAGTCGAAAAAAGAAAATAACGAAGAAGATATTGAAGAAGAAAAGATAATTGTTGCTGAAGATGGTTGTACTTATATTTGGGTAATAGATGTACCTTACAAACCAGCGATAGAAGAGCAAGGTCATTATGAAATAATTCATCATGAAGCCATTACTCATTTAAAAGATATCTATCAGGAGTTTAAAATTTATTATTTTGTTAGAGAGAATGAAACGTATATAACTGTGGAAGATTACGAAGGATTTTCACCTGAAGAATATTTTAATAGTTTATCAGAAGAGTTTTATCGCTATTATTACAAACTAACAAAAAAAGTAATTGGTCAAGAAGTAGTAGTAGATAGAGAGGCTTATGATGAAAAAGTCTGGGTGGTAGATCAGCCATATCAGCCAGCAGTTGAACAACAGGGGCATTATGAAAAATTAGGATGCTGAAAGGGGAAAAATGAAAAAAACAATATTTATAATATTAGTGATGATGTTATTTAACTCATCACTTTTTTTGTGGGCACAAGCAAATGAAATGGAAGGTAATTATATTACTTTGACAAAAAAGATAAAAGAACATGAAGATTTAATTAGTTTAAATCCAAATGAATATAGTTTACAAGGATCAGAATATGAAGTGAGAAATAGTAATGATGAAGTTGTTTGTATCTTTGAGATTGCTGAAGATGGTGTTGGATATAACAAGTCTACTGGAAAACCATTTGTTGACCAGTTAGATGATGGAGTATATAGAATTAAGGAAATAAAATCATCAAAAGGTTTTATTTTAGATCAGGAAGTATATGAAGTATCTTTATATGCTGATACCCATCTTCCTGAAAAAATCACCGTTAATACAGTTGCTCATATTTATGGCAAAAATAGTAAAGGACAATATTTTTCTGGCAATAAATACAAATTATGGACCACTGATTATGGAACGGGAATATTTGAATGTGGTATTTGTGGTATCAGTCCACCAGTAGCAATTAAAAATTATGGCCAACATGAAATTTCTACATCAACAAGTAAAATCTTAGATAGAAACTCTGATAAAAATCTTTTAATCTATAAGATTTTATATTATGGAAGAAGGGGTCCTGACATGTGGTCAGGTTTTACTAGTGGTAAATATCATGTTCCTTTTTCTTCTAGAGATGGAACCACTTACTATAAAACAAATAAGGTTGATGCTCTTTCTGCCTTTATCACTCATGCTGTATTAGGAAGAGCATATGGTAAAAACACTAGGTGGCAGGATAAATGGAATCAACATGGAGTAAATGACTATTATAATTGGGTTATCAAACAACCTGATGCTCCTAAAGATTTTGTAGTTTTTGTTTGGGAAAATTATCAAGAGAATAAGACTCAGGATATGTTTTATGGTTTTCTATTGCAGCCAACAGATTATGCTCACCAAGATTTAGTTGTCGAAGCTAAAACTGAATTTGACCCAATTAGGGTAGTTTTGACCAAAAGTGATAAAAATGAAGTTAAAATAAAGGGAGCACAATTTACAGTAGAGTATTACAATCAACAACTTCAATCAGTTGAAGAAGCAATTAATTTATCCCCAATTCGAAAGTGGGTGTTTGAAACTGATGAAAAAGGAATATTCAGGTTCAGCAATGATTATTTAGTAAGCGGAGATGAATTATTTATTGTTGATAACAGTTCAGTACTTTTAGCTGGTACTTACATCGTTTCAGAAACCAAAGTTCCTTTCGGTTATGTTAAGGCGGATGATTTTATGATTAAAGTATCTTCTGATGTAACAAAACCAATTGAATTTACTGATAGCAGTGGTAAAGGAAGAATTGAAACCTCTTTGCAGGATGGTTATAACCTATTAGAGTTATTTGAAGGCTATCTAACTTTAGAAAAGGAAAGCGAAATTGACTGTCACTATTCATTATCTAATGCTTATTATCAAGTGTTTACCGATGAAAACTGTACACAACCAGCCTATATAAATAACAGTGTGGAAAAGGCTATTTTTATTACTAATGATGATGGTAAAACCACAACGATTGCCTTAGCACCAGGCAAATACTACATTAAAGAAATACACCCGCCAGAAAATTATTATTTAGATTTAAATGTCTATGAGGTTGAAATTAAGCAACAAGAAACAGTTGTAATCAAAAGCGTGGAGTGTCCAAAAACTATTAGTTTAAAAGTAATTAAGGTGGATAGTTTATCTATTCCACTGAAAGGGGCAGAATTTGGTTTATACAATCAAAATGATGAACTAGTAGCTACTAAAACAACTGATGAAAAGGGAGAAATTTTATTTGATGATTTCTTGCTTATCAATAACAAATATTATGTAAAAGAATTAAAAGCACCAAAAGGATATGGGTTAGATAATCAGAAATACTTTATTGATACTTCTGACTTTATTTCTGTTATTGAAATAGAGATAGTAAATCACCTGCTACCAGAGACAGGAGATTTTTTTATTTATCTGGTAATATTATTAATGGTCATATCATTTATAGGTCTTATATTGACAAGAAATAAGTACAAAGATTATCTTTAATCTTAATTAGGGCAGAGAAAATTCTCTGCTCTTTTTTTGTAGTGTAAAAAAGCAAATATCCATATAAATATGGTAAAATAAGTAGGATGAATAAGGCTTTAATTGTTAATATTTACATTGAACATCCCATTATGCAACTAAATAGTACTTTTTCATATTATTATCAAGATAAAAGAAAAATCGAAAGAGGAATGAGGGTAAAAGTTGATTTTAATGGACAAAGAATAGTCGGATTTGTGGATTCGACATTTGAAGTTGGTGATTTGGAAAAATATCAACTTCAACTTGGCTATCAACTAAAACCGATTGAAGAAGTTATTGACAGAGAACCTATTATTAATGATGAACTATACGATTTAGGATTATGGATGAGCAGGCAAACTATTTCACCGATTATTTCTTGTTTTCAATCAATGTTACCTTCAACCTTAAAACCAGTTAGTAGTGCCAAAAGAGCGGTAATGGAAAACTGGGTTAAAATAATAAATAAAGAAGTAAAACAAATGTATGGTTTTGAAGATGATGAAGTGTTACTTAAAGATTTTAAAGAAAAAGTTAGTGATTACCATTATCGAAAGTTAAAAAATCATGGTCATATTGAAGTTGAAAAAAAAGAAAAAAGAATTGAAGTTGAGAAGTTTAAAGTATATGATGCTCCATACAATTTAACTAAGCAACAAAAACAAGCTATTGAAACTATTAACAATACTAACAATAATGTTATTCTTTTACATGGTTTAACAGGAAGTGGAAAAACAGAAATATATTTACAATTAGCAAAACAAGCGTGCTTAAAAGATAAACAGGTTTTAGTTTTAGTTCCTGAAATATCACTTACATCACAAATGGTTAACAGATTTAAAGATCGTTTTAATAGTATTGCGATTTACCATTCTGGTTTATCAGCTCAAGAAAAGTATCAGCAATACACCTTGGTTAAAGAAGGTAAGGTGAAAATTGTTGTTGGAACAAGAAGTGCCATCTTTATGCCTTTTAAAGATATTGGATTAATTGTTCTTGATGAAGAACATGATAGCTCATATAAACAAGATTCAACACCAAAATACAACACCAGGGATATTGCGATAAAAAGAAGTGAAACGCATAATTGTAAATTAATTTTGGGAAGTGCAACACCAACGCTAGAAAGTTATGCTCGAGCAATTAAAGATGTTTATAAGCTGGTAACTTTAGATAAAAGGATTAATCAAGATTTACCAAAATCCTATTTAGTTGATATGAGTAAAGAAATAAGAAAAGGAAACTATATTATTTCTAGCCCTCTTTTGAAAGCGATTGAAGAAAGATTAGAAAAAAAGCAACAAGTAATATTGCTTTTAAACAGAAGGGGATATACACCAATTGTTAAATGTTCTAGTTGTTCGTATGTTGTTATGTGTCCTCATTGTGATGTAGCTTTAAGTTATCATAAGGATGATGATAAACTTGTTTGCCATGTTTGTGGTTATAGTCAAAGTAATGATTTAACTTGCCCAAAATGTGCTAATAAAATGTGGCGCAATTATGGTGTAGGAACTCAAAGACTAACGGAAGAAATTCAAAAACTCTTTCCACAAGCAAGAATTGTGAGGATGGATGCCGACTCAACCAGAAAAAAAGATGCTCATAGTAAGATCTTAAACAGTTTTGAAAAACAAAAATATGATATTTTAATTGGGACACAAATGATTTCAAAGGGATTGGATTTTCCTAATGTTACTTTAGTAGGCATTTTTAATGCTGATGGCCCATTACATAGAACAGATTATCGCAGTGTTGAAACAACTTTTGATTTAATAGTTCAAGCTAGTGGTCGAAGTGGCAGAAGTAGTAATCCTGGAGAAGTATATGTTCAAGCTTATGATATCAATCACTATGGTATTAGATTAGCTGTTAAGCAGGATTATATAACTTTTTTCAATAACGAAATGAGTTATCGTCATGCTGGTAAATATCCTCCATATACCTTTATGGCGGCTATCATGTTTGTGGGAAAAGATGATGAAACTATCAAGGACAAAGCTTTTGCAGCAAGTGATTATTTTAGAAACGATTCAAGTATTAGGGTTTTAGGCCCATCAAGACTTTTAAAAATAAAAGGAGAATACCGTTATCGTATTATTATTAAATCCAAAGATAAAAAACAACTAATAGAAAAATTATGGTTATGGTATGAAGCACAATCAATTAATAAACGTCAATTATCAGTGCAAATTGATGTTGATCCATATATTTTAGATTAAGGAGTAGAAGATGAGTGAAAGAGAAGTAGCTTTTAACTGTTTGTGTAAAATAACAATTGATAAACAATTTTCTAATATTGTACTTAAAAACTGTCAAGACAACTCACCACTTGTTACTCAACTTGTTTATGGCACATTAAGAAATTATCGTTTAGTTAGAACCATCTGGAGCAAATACACCAAAAAATTGCCCCCAACTAAAATATGTCAATTGTTAGATATGGCAACTTATGAAATTTTAATATTAGATAAACCGAAATATGCGACAGTTAATGAGATAGTTAATATTGCCAAGAAAATAAAGACCGCTAGTTATGTTGGTTTTGTCAATGCTGTTTTAAGAAAGATTTCCAAAAATGATATTAATGATTTTCCTTTAGCTATTAGAACATCTCATCCTGATTGGTTAGTAGATTTATGGAATGCTCATTATGGAGATGATATTTGTGAAAAGATTTGTTTTGATAATTTAAAAGATGGCAAAGTAGCCTTAAAAGTAAATAGTCTACTAACTAATGAAGAGCAACTTTTAAAAGATGATAGATTTTATTGTGGCTTTGTTGAAGGTTGCTTATATTTCCGAGGCAATATTATTGAAACAGATTATTTTAAAAATAATCAAGTAATAATACAATCAGAATCTAGTCAATTGGCGGTTAAAGAAATTAAAGTTAAGGAAAATCAGAAGATTTTAGATTTATGTGCAGCGCCAGGATCAAAAACAATTCAATTGGCAATGGAGTTAAACAACACTGGTTTAGTGGTGAGTAATGATATTTACGATTTTAGAGTTGAATTGATAAAACAAAATGTCAAAAGATATGAATTAAATAATGTTGTGACTTCTTGTTATGATGGCACAAAAATTAATGAAAAATATCAAGAAAACAGTTTTGATGTAGTTTTATTAGATGCTCCTTGTAGTGGACTGGGCACTTTAAAACATAAACCAGAAATAAAAATAACTACTACACCTGAAGATTTAGATGACTTAGTGAATTTGCAGAAAAAGCTGTTGCAGGCAGCTGGTTTGATGGTAAAAGAAAATGGAGTGCTACTGTATTCAACCTGTACTTTAAACAAAAAGGAAAATGAAAAACAAGTACAGGGGTTTTTAAAAGAAAACACCAATTATACTTTAGAAAGTGAAAAAACTATTTTTCCATTTGATTATGATTCAGATGGTTTCTATATTGCTAAATTAATAAAAACAGCCAATTAGTCTTTGGCTGTTATTTTTGATTTAAAGAAATTGATTTGATCGTTATTGGCTTTTTGCCCAATAGCGGTTTTTATATCAACATGGAAAACATGACCTACGATCTTTTTTTCTTTTTCGCCATATATTTTAAAGCAGTGTTCAGTGTTATTTTCTTTTAATTTATCCAATAATGGTTTTTGATAATTTTTAAAGAAGTCGTTTTTGCTGGTAAATACAAAAGAAGGAGGAAAGTTATTATTTTGATAGTATAGTGGATAGAGTTGTCTACCATATTTTTTAGTTTCCCAACCTAGATAAGGAGATAACATTGCTTTGATAAAAGGATTTGTGTTGGCCATTTCTAAACTATAGATACCACAATTTAGTCCCAAAGCTTTGAACTGAAGACTGCTACAACCAATATTCATAATATCTCGATATTCTTTACTGGTACAAATGACAGTAAGCTGATGAGCCATTTGAGCACCAGCACTATCGCCTATTAGAAATAAGTTATTAAGATCAATGAAATATTTTTGGTGATTATTTTCGATGAATTTAAATAAATCAAGACAATCAATCAACTGGGTTGGATAGGTAAATTCTGGGGCTAAATGATAATTGAAATTTATGACTGTAAAACCCTTGGTAGCTAAATCCATGCAGAAAAACTGATAATCATCTTTATTTCCATATACCCAGCCTCCTCCATGAATGGAGATTATTGTTGGAAGAGGTGTATTTGTATCTTTAGGATAATAAATATCTAAAAGTTGTGAGTCATTGTACTTGATATTATCAATACGTTTTATCTTTTCAGGAGTAGATAAACCACTAGCTCTAATAGCATCACCTTTAGTACAAAGATAGATATATATCTTAATAAAGAAATTTGAAACAGTCATTTTAACTTCCTCCTAGTAGTTGGCAAACCCATTTTTATTTTAAATCATTTCGATTCCTTTGTGTTAAAAACTGGTTGAAAATAGGTCGGTTTAGTGCTATTATAATTAAGCGTTTGGTCCGATAGCTCAGGTGGCAGAGCAACTGACTCTTAATCAGTGGGTCTAGGGTTCGAATCCCTATCGGACCACCACTTAAATACTAAAATATGTTTTTTTTTTGGAATAATGTATAATATTAATGAGGTGCTATGTTATGAAAGAAATAAAAGAAGAAAATAGCTCCAATGATATGAAGTTTTCAGTTGATTTAAAGGAAGAAAACAATTTATCAGAGCCAGAAATTGAGATGCAGAATTCAAATGAAGGTGATGGAAAGAAAGAAGAATTAGAGAAAAATAAAAAGAAGATGAAAATAAAAAAAATAATCAGATGGGTTATTTATATTATTTCTATGACTGTTATGATAGGAGTAATGTTTCACTCTAAACAATTATATGACTTGATTGCTTCTTACACCTTTTTACCAGAGAAGTATCTTAAATATTTAGGTTATGTATTGATTGGTGTAAATGCATTTTTTTCTATCATTGCCTTTTTGCCAAATATAAATAATTTAAATAAGATATTGCAAACAATCTTATGTTTAATTTTAGCGTATAGTTTAGTAATGGTTACTACCTTGGTTCATGATTCTAAAGGTCAGCTAGAAAGAATGTTTATAGAGATTCCAACTGAAGGTGAGTTGATGATAAATGTTTATGTTTTAACTGAAAGTGAAATTAATGATATTCATAGCCTGCAGGGTAAAATTGTAGGCATTCAATCTCAACTGGATGTTGAATATCAAGATTATGCTTTAAAGGTCATCAATAGAGAATTAGAAGGAAAGCCAGTTGAAAGTAAATCTTATGATGATATTTATTCAATCGTCGAGGCTTTATATGCTGGTGAAATTGATGCAATTTTGTTAAATGAATCATATGCTGATATCGTTTCGGAAAACGAAGACTTCTTGACCTTTAAAGAAAAAACAAAGGTGATTTACACCTGTGTTCAAAAGATTAATTTAGAATATGATAGTGCCAATGTTGGAGATATTACAACTGAACCATTCATAATTTTAATTGGTGGTTCAGATAGTAGAAACTATAAAAATCTATTTAATACCAGTAATGTTGGAAGAACGGATGTTAATATGCTCCTTGTTGCTAATCCAACTACTAAACAAGTATTAATTATAACAATTCCTAGAGATTCTTATGTTGCCTTATGGGGTGATAGTAACTGTATGGATAAGCTGACACACGCTTCTGTTTATGGTATTAGTGCTTGGCAAAAGACAGTCAACGCCCTATTTGATGTTAAAATAAACTATTTCTTCAGAGTTAATTTTGTATCAATTGTAAAGATTATTGATGCCTTAGGTGGACTTAAAATAAACAATCCTTATGAGTTTCATACTTATTCAGGGTTAGACTCAAAAACTTATGAACCTCATCAGTATGCTCATTTTCCTGAGGGAGAAATTGTTTTGACAGGTGGTCAAGCTATTGGATATGTCAGAGAAAGATATGGAAAAAAACCTGATGGCAGTAATATTGGTGATTTAGGAAGAAATGAACATCAAGCTATTGTGGTTGATGCTTTAATTAAGCAAGTTACCTCTGTTTCAACCATTGTAAATATTAGTTCGCTATTAACAGCGGTAGAAGGAACTTTCTTTACCGATATCAGTATTGATTCAATCTATGCTTTAGCACAAATGCAGTTGAATGACATGGCGGTTTGGAAGGTAACTCAACATCATTTAAAGGGTTCTGGTGGTTCTAGACCTAGTCATGCTATGGGTTGCAGACTACTTAGTATGGTTATCTTAAATACAAAATCTGTAAATCAAGCAAAAGAGTTGATTAAAAAAGTTTTAAATAATGAAGTTATTGAATAAAGTGCGTTAGAGGTGAAAGTATGTTTAAAGGCAAAACATTATTAATTACTGGCGGTACTGGTTCCTTTGGAAATGCCGTATTAGAGAGATTCTTAAAAACAGATATTAAAGAAATAAGAATTTTTTCTCGTGATGAATTAAAACAGGACAATATGCGTCATCATTATCAAAAAGTGTATCCTGAATATACTGAAAAAATTAAGTACTATTTGGGTGATGTTAGAGACATAAACAGTCTATCTAACGCAATGAATGAGGTAGACTTTATTTTTCACGCTGCGGCTTTAAAGCAGGTTCCTTCGTGTGAATTTTTCCCAATTGAAGCAGTGAAAACGAATGTCTTAGGAACGGAAAATGTTTTAACTGCTGCCATTAATGCTGGGGTTAAAAAGGTTATCTGCTTATCAACAGATAAAGCAGCATATCCAGTAAATGCGATGGGCACTTCTAAAGCGATGATGGAAAAAGTTATCGTTGCTAAGTCAAGAACGGTTTCTCCAGAAAAGACAACAATCTGTTGTACTAGATATGGAAATGTTATGTGTTCAAGAGGTTCAGTTATTCCTTTATTTATTTCGCAGATTAAATCGGGCAAAGAATTAACTGTAACCGACCCAACAATGACAAGATTTATAATGTCTTTACAGGAAGCAGTAGAACTGGTAGTTTTTGCTTTTCAAAACGGCCAATCAGGAGATATCTTAGTACAAAAATCTCCTGCTTGCACAATTGGTGATTTGGCTGTAGCGGTTAAAGAAATATTTGATCCTAATGCTAAAATTAAAATAATTGGAATTCGTCATGGTGAAAAAATGTATGAAACATTATTAACTAGCGAAGAATGTACCAATGCTATTGATATGGGCAATTTTTATCGCGTTCCTTGTGATAAACGTGATTTAAATTATGATAGATATTTTATTGAAGGCAACTTAGAAAGAAAGAAAGTTATTGACTTTAATTCTAATAACACAAAACTATTAACTGTTGAAGAAATTAAAGAGAAACTTTTAAAGTTAGATTATATTAAGCAGCAATTACAGTAAAGGAGTAATTAGAAAAATGAAGATTTTAATTACAGGGGCAAAAGGCTTTGTTGGTAAAAATTTAGTTGAAAACCTCAAGAATGTAAGAGATGGGAAAAATAAAACCTGTAGTTTTAATGTTAGTGAGGTTTTTGAATACGATATTGATACTGATGAAAAGCTTTTAGATGTATTTTGTCAACAATGTGATTTTGTCTTCAATTTAGCTGGTGTAAATAGACCAAAAGATAATTCTGAGTTTATGGAAGGTAATTTTGGTTTTGCTTCAAAATTGCTGAATACCCTTAAAAAATATCAAAACAATTGTCCAG
>JAAZJL010000040.1 GCA_012800355.1 Erysipelotrichia bacterium
GAAGACAAAATTGAATTAAAGAATATTAAAATAAGTGAATTTTCTAAAGAGAATCTCAACAATAATATTATCAACACTTATATGATTGAAGGTGTATTATCCGCTAATATTCATGCCTATGTAAGTGTTTGGAATGAAGATTTACAATAAAAATGAGTACACACTCATTTTTGTTTTTTAGTTGATTAATATGTTTTGAAATATATAATAAATGGAGTTATGTGGTATAATTAATTTTGGAGGTAATGTTATGAAAAAGAAACTATTAGTAATCTTAATTATGGCATTTTTAACAATTAACCTTTCAGGTTGTGTAAATGAAAAAGCAACCATCACAACCACTGTTTATGCAGTTAAATATTTGGTTGAACAAATTGCAGGAGATAAAGTAGATGTTGAGTATATTAGTACTAATGAATATATTCAAACTAGCAAAATTGTAAAAAACTATGATGAGATTTTATCGAAAACAACTTTATTTTTATATATAAATGAATTGGAGCCTTATTTGGATGTTTATCAGGATCTTTTTGACAACTATAATTGTGAAGTAATCGATTTAGCTAATTTGTCAGCAATTTATAATTTTAAAAGATACACCAAAGTGATAACAGATAATGGTGTAACTTTTAAAGAATCTGATTATTATGAAGAGGAAAGTTTTCAGTATGTAGATTTGTATACGAAAGACCCCTTTATTTGGTTAGATCCTATTGCGATGAGTTCAATGGCTTCAACAATCAAACAATGGCTAATAAACTATTATCCTGAAGATACATTGACTTTTGAAAGCAATTTTAAAGAACTTCAAACTACCTTAATAAGAATGGATGCTGAATATCAGTCTTTAAGAGAATTGGACGATGTAAAATTTATTACAGTTACCCCTTGCTTTGGTAACTGGCAAAAGCTATATGGTGTTGAATTATATCCACTAGTAGTCTCTAAATATGGTGTTTTACCGACAAAAGAGCAACTTGATTTCATAAAACATGAAATTAAAGAAAGTGGAGTTAAGTATATTGTTTATGATGATACTTTACCTGAACAATATTTAGAATTGTATAATCAGATAAAAAATGAATTAAAACTTGAGGTAATTGAACTTTCTTCTTTATCGATTTTATCTAGTGATGATATTGAAAAAAACAAAGACTATATTACAATAATGTATGAAAATCTTACCGCTTTAGAAAACGCTTTTAAATAGAAGTTTAACAACTTCTATTTTCACATGGAGGTAATCGTGATGAAAAAACTTCTTTTAATAGATGGAAATTCAATGTTATTTAGAGCTTATTACGCCACAGTATATGGACAAAGTATGTCAACAAGTTTAGGCATACCTACAAATGCAATTTATGGTTTTGCTTTGATGCTGCAAAAAGCATTAAAAGATATTGAACCAGAATATGTATTTGTGGCTTTTGATAGTGATAAGACTACTTATCGTCATCAAATATATCCAGAATACAAAGGCACTAGAAGTGCTACTCCTGAAGATTTGAAAACTCAATTTCCAATAATTAGAGAATATTTGGAAGCTTTACATATCACTCACTATGAAAAAAGTGGTTTAGAAGCTGATGACATCATTGGCTCTATTGCTAAGCAAACTAAAGATTATAAAGTTGCAATATTGACTTCAGATAAAGACTTATTGCAAATAGTTGATGACAACATTGATGTTTTCTTAATGCAAAGAGGTATTACTGAAATGGCAAAAATGGATAGTAAAGCAGTACTAGAAAAATATGAATTAACTCCAAAACAAATAATTGATTTAAAGGGTTTGGCTGGAGATAGTTCTGATAACATACCTGGAGTAACAATGGTTGGGGATAAAACAGCTACTAGATTATTAAAAGAATATGGCAGTGTTGAAGGTGTTTACGAAAACATTGATAAGATAAAAGGAAAACTACAGGAAAACCTTATCAATGATAAAGAAAAAGCTTATTTATCAAAAAAGTTAGCTACCATTATTGTTGATGCGGATTTAAGCGATATAGATTTAAGCAAAACTTTATATCAGAAAGAATCAAAAGATGCTTATGATTTTTATCTTAAATATCAAATGAAATCACTAGCTAACAAAGTAGATTTATCTGATGTTAGCGAAATTGAAGATGCGGTTGAGGAAACTTTTAAAGAAAGAAAATTCAGTTTAGTTTCTGACATTGAATTTGAAAGATTAACTGGCCAAACACTTTTTTGTATTAATGATGACAACCATTTAATCAGTATCATAAGTGAGAAGGCTGCTTATAATATCATATTTTCTGATTTTATCAATTGTCAAAATTGCCTTGATTATTTAGCAAATGACAAACAAAAAGTTTTTTATGATTTAAAAAAATGGTATCATTTGGCTGATAAAAATAATTTTATAATAAATGGAAACAACATTGACCTAATGGTTGTTGCTTTCTTATGTGACAGTAAAATCAAGACGATTGATAATTTGCTGGCTAAGTATAATCTCACTTTAAAAATGGAAGAAAAAGATAGTCAACTAGATTTATTTTCAGAAAATAATAATAC
>JAAZJL010000041.1 GCA_012800355.1 Erysipelotrichia bacterium
ATAATATAATAAATTAAAATTATCTTTTTTAGAAATATTAAGAATTATTTCTCCTAATTTAATTTGTTGCTGTTCTGAAATTTTTTGCATATTAATATCCTCTTTTCATGTAGAATATTAACATTTGTAAATCATTTAATATGGGTAAATATTTTCTCTCATGAACCATTTTTATTTATTACTAAAATGTCATAAAAATAAAGACTGCCACTCCTGAGCAGTCTTATTTGTCTTATGGCATAAATCTATAGCTTCTTGGCCATCAGTTCTATCGTAGGGAAGTATCAGACTCCTGGTGGGTGTTTGCCTTCCTTTTTTAGACATATTACACCCCTTTCCAAATAAAAACCGCTTTATTCAGCGGTTAGTTTAATCACAGTTTATAGCCATTTCTGGTCGCCTTCTTCGGCTTCCATCGATTTCTTTACGAAAATTGCTACAAATTCATCCCATTGTTTTTTTGATAATTTTTTTGCAAGTTCATCAGAGGCGGTGAAAAAAGCAACACTCAATTGATGCTTGTTCATATCTTTTTTAAAAATTTCATCACATAACTTTTTAATCATAAAGATTTCCCCCTTGAACCTTCCACTCAAAATGTTTTGTTAATCTATAAAACGCTTCTTTTTCTAAAATATATGTTTTTTCTCTGGGATTGTATTCTGTTAGTTTAAACTTCAAATCGTTAACAACATCAGTATAAATCGTTGAATATATTTCTCTTATTTCTTTTTCACTCGCTTTAATACCATTGCCAATCGAAACTATATAGACATCACCAACATTATTAACGTTGCCTACTGAGGATACTCTATCTATAGACAAACGAGTTAAATCCTGAAGAGACAACAAGGAACAATTGGTATGACTATGTAATAATTGTATATCATTTCCCTTTATGTTTTCAAGTGTAAAATATACTCTCTTGTATATGCCCGATGTATAGGGGCCTTTAACAATTTTCCCATCAGCAAAAATAACCATATACTCAAACCCAGTTTCTTTAGTATTTTCAAAAATTTCAATAAGCGATTTCCTTTGTAATTTCCTTAAATCCAGCGGCAAATAATCTGCAAACTCATTTTCTAAATCCTTCGGCTTGGCAATATCTAAATCTTTCATTCTTAATTCAAACAGTTTTTCTCTTGTTTTACCACTTAAACTAATTTTGCTTTGACTGCCGAATTCTAACCTTCTTTTTAATTCTTCGCTATCAACCGGCTTTCTAGTTTTGACATCAACCGCCTTACCTTTTCTGGGAGCGTAAACTATCAGACATCGGCAGTTTCTATGCCTGCGCCAGACATCGTTTCCGCTGTCGCTGACATCTTCATACCTATAAGTACCTTCTAAACTCTGACACCATTTACAACAATCATATTTAGCCAGTCTTGTTACTTTTGGTTCAAGTCCAGATTTCCACTGAAAATCAACATTTGCTTTTACTGCTTCATCTACAGTGCTTTGATAGAAATTGTCAGTATATGCTGGATATGCCTGTTTAAATGAGTTTAAATCTCTTTGCGCCATATCCCATACAATACTATGCGCTCTGTCATCATCATATTTTGGAGCTATTGCCTTTAAGCCGATGTTGGCATTCTTATTCATTTCAGTTTGAGCAATAACACAGGCATCAGCTATAAGTTTATAGTCACTTTTAAAAACATTGCTTAGCACTTCGTTTAAAATAACAATTCGTACCTAAATCGTACCTAAAACAATTTATAAAATTAAAAAAGCCTTATAAACAAAGGCTTTTTAAATTCAATGGTGAAGGTTAAGGGACTTGAACCCCTGACCCCTTGCACGTCAAGCAAGTGCTCTCCCAGCTGAGCTAAACCTTCAGTCAGTGTTAATATCTTAACACTTCTCTAGTTAGTTTTCAACAATTATTCTCCAACTACTATTGTCAAATATTTAACTATTCCACTTTCTGTTTCACACTTAATTACACATGTTCCAGCTTTATGCACATAAATGTATTTATTATGATAAGTAGCAATAGAAGGATCAGAAGAAGTAAACTTGATAGGATAGCCCATATTATTAAATACTCCTGCTTTTTTTCTACGAACAGAAACATTTTTAAAATAAATAGTCTCTTTTGTTAAAACTAGTTTTTCTAGGGTAAATTCTAATTTAGCATTAAATGTTACATTGCCTTGATATTTTTCATATTCATCAATGCTTTTTCCGTCTTTATCAAACCAACCTCTAAAAAGATAATTATCAATTGTAGGCAAATCGTATGGTACGACTTCTTGACCATCTAAAACTTTTTCAGTTTTTGAAAGTTGTCCCTCTACCATCCAATTAACAGTATATATTTTCGTGAAATCAGCAATTATTGTTGCACTATCAGTAATTGGTATAGAAAAATCTACTTTCGTTCCATCTTCAAAATACCAACCATTTATTTGATATTCATTCTCTTTATATTTTTTGTTTTCTAAAGAAGAAATGTCCACTTTATCTTGACCAGTAATACTGTAGACAATTTTTTCATCTAAAACAAAATCAATTGTCACCTCTTTATGACAACCTGCTAATAAAGCTAACAATAAAATTATTAATAACTTTTTCATAAATATACCTTTTCCTAAAACTATTTTAGCACATCAAAAAATATCTTTCATTATTATCAAATTAAAGTTAATATTAATATGTAGTGAGGTATATTTTTATGAACATGATTGATTACTTAAATTGGCGTGGTGATTTAACTTTTAAGCAAGATGAGTTTAATCTTGTAGATAATTTATTGTTTGCTTATATTTCTTATACCAATTTAGATGGTATTGTTGATAGCAGCGGCAAGGAAGTAACAATCAAACAAGCTGCTGATAAATATTTTGAAAGTCATACGATGGAAGAAATTGAAAAAAGCAAAAGTTTAATTGCTAGAGCACCTGAAGTATTAAAATATATGGGTGAAACTGAAAGATTTAAAGACTGCAAACTTAAATACTATGCTCACCAAGTTGATGGAGAAACAACTCAACAATTCAGTGCTGTTCATATCAAGTTAGATAACAAAACAACTTATATTTCTTTTTGCGGAACTGATGATACCCTTGTTGGTTGGCATGAAGATTTCCAGATGAGTTATAAAGAAGTCAGTGCCCAAAGACAAGCCATCAAATATTTAAATGAAACAGCTCGAAATATTGGCAAATTTTATGTTGGTGGACACTCAAAAGGTGGAAACTTAGCCTATTATGGTGCTTTAAAATGTGATAAAAGAGTTCAAGACAAAATTATTATGATTTTTGACAATGATGGTCCTGGAATAAGTGATGAACTTTTTGATCAACAACAATATGATAATACTATTAATCGATATGTTAAAATCGTTCCTGAGTTTAGTGTCTTTGGTTTAATCTTTGAAAGACCATGTAATAAAATCATTGTTAAATCTGATAATTTATTAGTATTACAGCACATAGCTCACAGTTGGTTAGTGCAAGGTAACGATTTTGTTAGAACTGATAAAGTTACTGATGAAGCAATCATGGTTCAAGCTGCATTAAATAGATTTTTGGAAGATGTTGATTTACAACAAAGAGAAAAGTTTGTTGATGATTTCTTCAATACTTTACATGCTGCTGATATTGAAATGTTATACGATTTTGCCACTATCGGTTTAACAAGATTTGGCAGAATCATCAAGGATTTAATGGATTTAGATGACCAGTCAAAAGAAATTGGGGCAAGATTACTTAAGATTGTCTCTGATGTTGTTGAACAGGAAAAAGATAAAATCATTAGCACTACTTCTGATTATCTAAAAGAAAAGAAAGATGACATCTCAACTTTTTTAAAAGAAGCCTCAGATTATGTTTCTGAATATCTTAAAACTAAAAGTACTGATTTAACTGATTTTGTAAAAAAGAAATTCGATGATGTGATATCTGAAAATGGAAAAAACAAATCTAAAACCACTGAAAAGAAAAAAGAAAAGGATACAAAGCCAAATGAATAATTTTAATTTAGAAAAATATTTAGAAGAATTAACATACATCTGTTCTATTGACAGTGGCAAAACAAACATTAAAGGTAAAATAAAATTAATCAATTATTTTGAAAAAAAATTTAAACAGTTAAACCTAACTACTGCTATTGAATATTATCAAGATGATATAACTTCTCCTG
>JAAZJL010000042.1 GCA_012800355.1 Erysipelotrichia bacterium
TTCAACGTGCTTCTGAAAAATTAGGTTATGACTCATTGTTAGAATCTTTAAAAGGTCCTAATGCTATGGCACTATCTGCTGATGCAGTAGCTCCAGCAAGAGTTTTACACAAATTTGCTAAGAAGCATAACAAATTAGTAATTAAAGCTGGTATCGTAGACAAAAAAGTTGTTAACGCTGTTGAATTAAAAGCATTATCAACCCTTCCAAACAGAGATGGCATGATTTCAATGCTACTTGGATGTTTACAAAGCCCAATCCGTTCATTTGCTGCTACAGTTAAAGCTATAGCTGACAGAGAACCAGCAACTGGACAAAATGCCGAATAATTAGATGGAGGAAATGAAAATGGCAAAAATTAAACATGAAGATATTATCGCTGCTCTTAAAGAGATGACAATTTTAGAACTTAACGATTTAGTAAAAGCTATCGAAGAAGAATTTGGTGTAACTGCTGCTGTCGTAAGTGCTGCTGCACCTGTTGCTGTAGAAGAAGCTGCTGCTACAGGACCAAGTGAAGTTACAATTATGTTAAAAGAAGTAGGCCAAACTAAGATTGCTGTTATTAAAGCTGTTAAAGAAGCAACTGGTATTGACTTAATGAGTGCTAAGAAAATTGTTGACGCTTGTACACCTGATGCACCATCAGTAATTAAAGAAAACGTTAAGATTGAAGAAGCAGACACTATTAAGGAAGCTCTTTTAGCAGCTGGCGCTGTTGTAGAATACAAATAAGTCTAAACAACTAATCTATAACAAGGCTGAGTTATGATATTTAATTCGGCCTTGTTTTATCAAATGGAGGATAATGGATGAGCTATTATTTTACCAATGATCCAAACAAAACAATAAACCGAAAGAAAATTGACTTTCGGTTTTCGGGCGTTTTAAGGACTTTTATTTCTGATGATGGAGTTTTTTCTAAAAGCACTTTAGATTATGGTTCAAGAGTGTTATTAGAAACTTTACTAAAACAAGATATTAATGGCAGTGTCGTTGATATGGGCTGTGGTTTAGGTTATATCGGTATTTTATTAAAGGAATATAAACCAGAAATATCGTTAACAATGGTCGATATAAATGAAACCGCAGTGGCCTTGGCAAAAGAAAATAGTGAATTATATCATCAAAAAAACAAAGTAATCTGTTCTAATGGCTTTGAAAATATTGCTGAAAACTTTGATGTAATAGTTTCTAATCCTCCAATAAGAACAGGCAAGAAGGTAATATACAAAATATTTTCGGATGGATATGACCATTTAAATAAAAATGGAATTATGTATCTGGTAATAAAAAGAAAACAGGGTGCTGAAAGTGCAATTAAGTATCTACAGTCTATAAATTTTGTGGTAGAAGTTATTAATAAAGAAGGTGGATATTGGATAATTAAAGCATCTAAAAGTGAATGAAAATTGAGTTGACAAATTCATAGTATATTGTTATTATATATAATTGCATAATACTATATTAAAATGGGTAAGAATCGTGTTTTTTTGCCCAAAATATTAAGGAAGGGGACGTTGTAATGAGCAAAAAACCATATCGTGAAATCGTACGTGGTAAGGCAGTCCGTAGAGACTATTCTAAAGTAAGTGGAACCCTAGAACTTCCAAATCTTGTAGAAATTCAAACAGAATCTTATAGATGGTTTGAAGAAGAAGGCATCCGTGAAGTCTTTGAAGAGATATATCCGATTCAAA
>JAAZJL010000043.1 GCA_012800355.1 Erysipelotrichia bacterium
TCAACAACTTCACAATATGGTCCATATTTATTAATTGTGTTTATCATATCTTCGCAATATTTCGCATCAATAATTCCATCAATTATTAGTGGTTTAGATGCATTTTTAATTGCTTCTTTTAAATCATCACATTGTTTGATTTTATTAATATATTCATAACTAATCAAATCATTTAAACAATATTCTACTTTTTCTTTTTCATTCAGATATTTATATAGTTGTTTATATAATAATTCTTTGTTTTTTATATCGGAAACCGTGCCAACTATAGAAATGATTCCATGTAAAGTTTCAATGTTTTTACTGCTTGGATTTTTAAGTAGCCAATTCAATAATTTCTTTTTATCAGTATCTGATAAAACTACAGAAACAGTAATATATTCTATTCCATATTTTTTTATTTCACCAATAGCGCTATTTCCTGCTACATTAACAATTAACTGTGTTTGATCGTTAACACTCTTTTTTAACCCTCTAATATTTTCTACTTTAATCTGAAACTCATTATTAAATAGTTCATCAATTTGATATTTTACATATGCAGAACTACCAAATCCAGAAGCACAAACAACGATGATGTTATTTTTACTAATACTCTCTTCACTTTCTCTTTTCAAACATTCAAAATAATAATTCATCAATTCTATTTCGTATTCATCAAATCTTAAGCCATATTTTTCACCAACATCATTTAATATCCTATTTGTTATATAATATCCACTGACCGCTTTTGTTTGATCTATTATTGAAGATACCTTGATATGATATTTTGTCCTATAATACATAGATTCGATGTGCGATAAAAACATTTGATAAATAGGATTATCTTTTACTCTTACACCATATACTCTCTCAAATTCTTCTATTAATTCTTTTGCACAATCAATGATTTCTTTTCGAGTATTGACAGTAAAACTTCCAATTTTTGCTGATTTAAATAACAAACTAATATATTGTTTTTCTTGCTTATTAAAATCAAAACCAGCTTTCTCTAATTTACTTATTGTATTTAGTTCATTTTTATTCAATTCTATGTCAATTACTTCAACTTTTTTTATCTTGCTTCTAACATAAGAAGCTATAATTGAGATGGCCAAATCTTGAATCGAAAAGTATGTATGTCTTTCATCCTCTGTTTTAAGAACAATATCTATTACTTTAGGCAATACATTCTCATCATTTATATACTTGTTAAATTGCTCTAAAACAATGTCTCTTTTTATTGCTTTTATTATCTTATTGTTGTTTTTATGTAAAGAAAATAAAATATGATAACGAATTAAAAGTTCATTACCCTCAAAATAATATCCATTCTTTTTATTGTATTTCAAATAAATATCATCAACAATTAATTCTTTTTTTATTTTTTCAATATCTGTTAAAACAGTATTCTTTGTAGTTTTTGTTATGCTCATTAAATCTGTCAAATTCAATTTCTTAATTAGACCTATCATAATAATGATCAGTTGTGCTCTTTCAGCAGAATTAAAATAATACTCTGTTGTTTCGACAAATTTAATCAACAAATCAATTGCTTCTTCATTGATTTCAACAGTTCTTGTTTTTTTCTGAATTTTTCCAATGCCATTTTCATTAAGCAGAAAATTCAACTGATCAATATAATAATTAATCATCTTTACAGAAGTACCTAAATCTTCCTGTAATTCTTCATAGCTGATTTTCCCTTGATGGTTTATTAATGCTTGAATGATGCTAACAAAATAATTATTCATTATAAATACTTCCCAAATGTTTCATACATACAGTTTAAACCATTTTCAGTGTATAACTCTTTTAATTTCTCTTCATCCTGAATAAACCTGACAAGTTCACTTAAAACTTTCACTTGATTTTCTTCATTTAATAAAAGCATGAAAACAACTTCAACCTTCATTTCTGTTCCATAACCCATAGACCTGAAAGTTGCTGGTTTATCTAGCAATGCTACAATGATAGTGTTTTCGATAGTATAGCATTGATCAGCATGTGGTATCGCAATTCCTAAACTTGCTTGAATTCCCGTTGGATATTGATGTTCTCTCTTTAATAGAGCTCTTACAAAGCCATCAGTTGCTAAAGCATTATCAACAGCATATTGACCCAACTCTGTCAATAACTCAGTTGAATTGTTTCCTCCATCAGTTTTTAATAGATATATATTTTTATATTTGTCACTATTTAAAATCACTATAATCTCTCCTTTAAATATGGCCCACTATTAACAGTGGGCCATATAACTAATCATCAATACTTTTAATTATTTCCGCAATCTCGTTTAAAGTTTCCTCTGCATTTATCCCACTAATCAGTGATAATCCATCTACAATCGGCACATCAAAATCTTCTTGTTTTAAACCTATTGTTGAAACAATTATATTTGCATTTTTAATAGGCTCTTTGGACATGCCAACACCAACAGCATCAATCTTCCATCCCTTGATGTTGTTTTCTTTTAAAAAGTCTTCAATATTCTTTTTAACCATTGTAGAAGTCGCAAATCCAAGTGCGCAAATAACCAAAATGTTCTTATCCATTATATTTCCTTATCCTATACTCCTGCTATCAGTTTAAACAGCCAAGCTAGCAAGTTAGGGAAGTTAGCAGCATTTGTAATCTGTACTGATCCCCATGGAATTGCTACGCCTGAATCCATTGCGATCTGTGTAAATAATGGAGCCATTATTTCACCCATTGCTAATTCACATATTACTACAACTACACAGAAAATGATACCTTTTAGCATATTGTTTTTAAAGAACGGCATAAATCCAGCAGCCAAGATAAAGCCTACAGACAACATACCAATTGGAAGAACGTTATTCCAAGGTAAAATAACTGATAGAACTAAAGCAATTGGGATTAATAATAAACCTACAGCTAGACATTCAGGTGAATGTGACATTACTACACCATCAAGACCAATGTAAATTTCACGGTCCTTGAATTTGTCTTTAGCAAATTTTGTCAATACTGTTGTAGTTTCATTTAATCCTTCAATCAGAATCTTAGTAGATAATGGCACAAAGTATAATGCTGCACCAATTTTAATTCCAACCATTAAAGAATTAGTTATGCCAAAGCCAGCACACAATCCCATAACAATTCCAAGGAAAAATCCCATGATTCCAGGTTCTCCAATTGGACCCATTTTTTCTTTAATCTGATTAGCATCTAATTTTGAATCACGAATAAATGGAACCATATCAAATAATTTGTTGAAAACATAAGCAATCGGTCCATAGAAACAGTTGTAAACATAAGGGAATGATAGACCTTTATATTGAGGATATACCTCATGAATATGTGGAGCATTCCAGTCTGCAACTATAAGTGTAACGGCACCTGTAATAACCATTGCTAAAATTGCAAATAAGAAATTGCCCTTAGTTGCGATGTAAGTCAAAACCCCAACAGATCCCCAGAAATACATTATGTTATAAAGGTCAACGTTTAATGTTTTAGTGAGTTTTAAAACTAACATTAGTATATTGATACCTATCCCTACTGGAATTGCCCAAATTATAACTGGATTAGACATAATAATTGGCGTTACACCGTTACCAAAGTCAACAATCGTTTTAGTTAAACCAAGATTTTGAACCATCGCATTACCAACTTCAGAAACAGTTGCTAGGAAAACACTGAAAGCAAATGTTGATAAAGCAAAAAGTCCTAAAGCATACATAAATGCAGCTTTAATAGATTTTTGTATACCTACTCCTAATACTAGGTTAATTACTAAAAACAATAAGAACATCATAACTGGACCTGGAAGTGAGCCAAACCAGTTAATAGCATCAGCTAAAATTTTCATATTATCCTCCTTAAATTAATATTATACTTTGTTATTAGCGTTGAATAATCTGATGAATCTTCTCATTGATTCCTTAACAGCTGCTAAGCCTGGTTTTTGGATATCTTCAGGGAACATTACCTTTTTATTCTCTTCTAATAGTTTACGAATTTCATTTGACCAAAGTATGGCATACTCTGAAGCAATTTTAATCATATTAACACCGTTACGAGCTGCTAGTGCTAAATCATCTTCATTGACATGAGTTGATCCCATCAGTATCAAGTGAGCATTCGTTAATTCCTTAATCTTTTTTATTCTTTCAATATCAAGACGTGCTGTCTTGTTAAATGGAGGTTTTTCTCCATCCCATAGTGAACGAATATACTGACCAGCTGCAACAGCTAGAACATCAACTCCAGTTTCTTCAACAAACTCTTTAGCTTGTTGAGGATCAGTCATAAGCTCAGGTGGTGCTACAAACGATTCCTCAAATGGACCCTTATACATCTGTGCCTGTGGAAAAAATCTTCTAACCTCACCTAAAGCTCCAGTACAATTGGCTCCTTTTTCTTTACAGATTTCTACCATTTTCTTTGTCAGCCTGACATTTTCTTCATATGGCAGCAAAGAGCCATCCAACATAACAGCATCCCAACCCAAATCAATTGTGTGTGTTAATTTATCAATAGTGCTTTCATCCGTTACAAATGTGTGGTCAACAGACAAAGCCATTGGAACTGACGAGTACTCAGCAGCAATTTTACAGGCCTCAGTAAAAAGATTTTCACCAAAACTTTCAATAAACTCTGGTCCTTGACAAATAATCACTGGACTTCTTTCTTCCTCGCAAACTTCCATAATAACTCTTAAAAAGTCTAAGTTAAACGGGAAAAACCCTGGTACAGCAAATTTCTTTTCTTCAGCCAGAGACAACAAATACTTTTCACTTACTAGTGGCATAATCTCCTCCTTTATTAATATTTATATTCTTGTAATTTTATTATATATTCACGTTTATGAATAAAAAAGTCCAATCTTTTGAACCTGATGATTCCAAAAATTGAACCTTTTATTTTACTGGCATATAAATTGTTTATATTAATATCTAAAATGAACTATAAAATACTTTTTTTGTAGTTATAACTGCCAATAATCCTTTTACTGATTTAAACTTTCTAATAACTCCTTTGTTCTAACTTGACAGACAGGATTTCTGACATTTCCATCAATTTTTATAGAACTACCAACTATTGCGCCATTTGCATATTTCAGATATTGCTTTACTGTTTTACTGTTAATTCCACTTCCAACAACAATAGGAAAATCTCCAACTATTTCCCTGATTCTTTTTACCTCACCAATTTCTGGATTTTCTCCTGTTTTTGTTCCAGTTAATATAATTGCATCAGCACCTTCTGCTATAGCCCTATAAGCCAATTCATCAATGTTTTCTTTTACTAAGGCTGTAGTATGTTTTACATCTATATCGGCCATAATTTTTGCTTTTATATTATATCTGTTTTTCATCTCAATTACTTTTCTGCATTTTGCTGTTATTATTCCTTGAATGCCTACCCTGTTATCAATAAATACTTCAACTCGAACGAAATCTGCATCAATTGCATAAGCCAAAGCAAATTCTTTTTCCACATCATTAAAATGAATGTTGACACCTATTTTACAGTCAAATTTATTTTTTATTTCACTGGCAATCATTGTCATGACCGCAAAAGAAAAGTCATCAATACCATCATCATAAGGATTGTCATTAAAATTCTCTATAATGATACTTCTGATTCCACCATTCAACAAAGCTTTCACATCATTTATTGCTTGTTCTCTTATTTCTTCAATTGATCCACCATATTTTGGCGAACCAGGAAGTGGCAGCAAATGAACCATTCCAATAATCGGGTTTTCCTTTAAAAACTCTTTCATTATCTCCCTCCTTGTTATAGTCGATTTGAAAATTTTAAGTTATATTGAATCATATGATTGCATACAAAACGTTCAAGTGATTCTTCATTAGAAATAGCTATTGCTAATATAGATTGATTGGCTTTGATAATCCATAAAATCCTATTTCTAATATAATCAAAGTATTTAAACCCTATAACTGTTCTTTTTAAATCTTTTGGTAACCTGTTAAAAGATTCTATAAGTCTATTAGATAATCTTTTTAATTTAACTATTCCACAATGATGTTAATCTCTTTTGCCAACTGTTCAATATCCATATCGTTCACGCTCGCCAACAAAGGAAGATGCTCATCTGGAATATCGTGTATTCCCTTGAATGTGCCTGATAAAGCTCCTGCTAAAATACCGGTTGCATCACTATCATTTCCAGCATTAATTGCCAGATATATAGTTTTCATTACATCGCCTCCTGCGGCGACAAAGAAACCAAATACTGATGGTACAGTTTCATTTGCATTTACCCCTGTACCAATCAAATCTGTCATTTCTATAATACATTTTTCAAAATCATTAGAATACTTTATACCAATTTCAACAGCAAGTTTAATTCTTTCTTCTATGCTTGCTCCTGCAGCTGGTTTAGCAACTAGCATAGCTTTCTTGTAACCTTGTCTTGCTCCAATAATTCCTGCTTCAACGACATCTGAAATAGTTGCCCCATTAGTCATAGCCACAGCTATCGCTGCTGCTATAGAAGTAGCGCCTGACAAAGCAATTACATTATCATGAGCTGGTTTGCACATTAAAATTGCATCATTAATTGCTTTTTTCATATTTCCTGGATTGAACAAACCACAAGACCATGCCTTAGCGGCAGCACTATTAGTTAGATATCTATTGTCTACTGGTAAATCATCATATGGAGTTCTTTCACGTTCAACGCCTTCTATATTTTCTATTCCAACTGCTGAGGCAGTATCAATTCGTGATGAATAAATCTCATATTTGCGATTGTTCTTAAGTTCTAAAAGTGCATTTATTGCTGCTTGTTTTGTAACACCACCAGTTTTAACAAATTCCACCATACTTAAGTATGAAATTGCAAAATCATAAGATACTGTACCTAATGGTATATTTTGTAATGGAGAATCATATGGCATTTCAATGTAATCATGTATAAATTCTCCTTTCCCCAATTCCTCTTTAATCAGATATGGAGGTCTAGTTTCAAGAGGTGCTCCCATAGCATTTCCAACAGCTGCTCCAACAATAGCACCAAGGATTCTATCATATTTCGTCATTTTAATTTCCTCCTAATATTAAATCATTGTTTCAATATCGGCAGACATTTTTTCAAGATCATACCCATTTGCACTATTAATCAAATCAAGATATTTTTTTGGAAAAGCATCAGCACCATTCATAGCACCAACAATATATCCTGCCATACAAGCAACTGTATCTGTATCATCACCACAATTAACTGCCATATGAATTGTCTCTAAAGCCTGACCTTTACAAGCTGCTATAAATCCAAACGCAGCTGGAACAGCCTCATAAGCATATAAACCACACCCAATTGTTCTTGCTATTGCTTTCATAGCGCCTTCAAAATCATCCTGATTTCGCATTCCTATTTCAACAGCTAAAGCAATTTTCTTGGCAATGCTGCAACCAGCAACAGGTTTAGCTCCAATTTCTACCGCACGACTAAAGCCTTTTTCTGCACCATATATTCCCGCCTCAATTACTTCTAAATAAGAAACATTATCTGCAAATGCCTTTGCTGTTGCAGCGGCAATCGCACACGCTGCTGATAAAGCGATTGTATTATTGTGTGTTATATGACACATTGTAAGAGCATCCTCAATAGCACCATCAATATCATTAGGATTAAATAACCCAACAATTCCTGACTTCATGCCACCACCATTAGTTACTCTTTGGTTCATACATAATCTTTCTTTTTTTTCTTGAATTTCTTCACCTTTAAGTCGAGCGATTGTTAATCTAGTTGTTGGTCCAACACATTGTGAATATAGCGGATGACTGCTCCATTTCACTAACGCATCAAGTGCAACCTCATCACACATTTTTTTGTTTTTTTCAATCATAGACTTTGCAGTATAATAACCAATAGAAAAATCATCTGTTACCATCCCTTTTATAGAATCCTTTAACCATATATGATCAGGTAAATCAACAAAGGTTGTAACACGACCACCAAACCATTCTTTTATTTGTTTAATAGTCATGAACTCAGTAGCAGCCCCCATTGAATCACCAATAGAAGCACCAAGTAATCCTCCCAGAATCTTATCTTTCAATGTAATCATTAAAACTTTCTCCTCTTATTCACCAACTTTTTTATAACCATAAATTGTTTCAGAAAGTGCTTCTAAATTATCATATTCATTAAATAAAGAACTCCCTAAAATAAAGCCATCTGCACCAGCAGATTTAATAAATTCAACATCCTCATGTTTTCTAATTCCCTGAGCACAATAAATCGGACGATCACCACAAATTTCACGTAATGTTTTCATACATTCAAACAATCTTTCTTTTGTATAGCCAGCCTCAATTTCCTGTGGATAAGGGAAAGCTTGCATTATTACAAAACCCGTACCATTTTTTGCACCATTCAGTTCTGCTTCTGTCATATAATAAGATACTTCTGTAACGTTTTTTACTCCTGCAGCATGGATTTTTTCAAGCATTTCCTGTTCATATTCACCAATTGTAATTATTCCATCTATTCTATTTTCATTGCAGAAATCAATCATTCTATCAACGCCAATTGTAAGAATATTTTCCTTGCAAATAGATACAAATATTTCTAAATCAGGATATTTTTGTTTTGTTTTAGCAAGCAATTCCAAATGTCTATCCATATCTGGGCAGTTATTATAAGCGTTAATCTCATTTTCAAAGCGATACGCTTGTCCAATATAAGGATTAGAATAAGGTATTGACCATTCAATACCTTCGCAACCTCCTTTTACATATGCATCAATAATATTTACAGAGTCATCCATAGATGGATGACCACTTATTAACCAACATAAAGTTTTCATATATACTCCTAATTATAAATAAAAACACGAGAAATTTTGTAGGACATGACACTAATCACATCCTACAAAATCATTTCTCGCACATAATTTCATCGAAATTTACATAATTCCTAAAGCAACTAGAACAACTACTGCTATTAAAGTACCAAATACTAGATAAAGCGTATTTACCTTCTTTGCCTTTAATAACCAATAGAATAGGAAGAATGTCGCAAAGCCCAATAATCCAGGGAAAATTCCATTTAAAACATCATTTAGTGATGTCAATGCTTCTGGAGGACCAAATGTTAATGCAAGATTTACACCAATATTACTATAAACCATACCACCAATAACAATTAATCCAAGGATTGATGCAGCTTCAAGAACCTTATTTATTAAACCAGATTCTTGTAAATTAGTTACAGCTGCTGTTCCCATCCTGTAGCCAATTTTAGCTGTACCGAAATACATAATAAATGCAGGAATATTGTAAATTAAAGCATATAAAATTGGCCCTAAAAAACTACCCTGTGCAGCAAATGAAATACCGACAGCACAAGCTACAATACGAATACAATTCAAAAATATAGAATCAAATACACCTGATAATGGCCCCATTAACGATGTTTTTACAGCATTAATATATGCAGGATCCATATCAGGATTTTCCTTTAATTCAACCTCTAACGCAACAAATAAGCCACCAAACCAGCTTTTAATTTGAGGAGTAGATAAGAAGAACACAAGATGCCTTTGAAGAGCTTCACTAAATTTTTCTTTATCATCACCCCATATTTTTTTCAAAGCAGGACCAATCTGCCATAGAAGAGGTTTGTTAACGAAACGCTCGTAATTTACTGATGTTGCACCTTGTAGCGCACGCCATGATATCTGTCTTAAATCCTTATCAGTAATAATTTCTTTTGTGTTAGAATTCATTATCGTCGACCTCCTTTCCTACTACAGAAGATGCACTTAGAACATTCTTGAAATCTGAGAAATCAAATTTGGTTACAACAATAATTATTCCAATAAGTGCAAGTGCAATTGTTGGAAGTTTTAAATATGCTGCTCCAATGTATCCTAAAAGAAGATAGATTACATTATTTTTATTCATCATAGTTGATGCCAACATTGCAAGACCTATTGCAGGTAGTACTCCGCCTGCGGTAGCCATACCATTCAAAATAACAGCTGGAATCTTGTTAATGATTGCAACAACTGAATCAGATCCATAAATCCATGCAAGGAATACCATTAAGAACTTAAGCAAAGCATTAAGTATTCCCTCAAACCACATAACCCTATAAACACCTTTTTCATCACCTTTTGCGGCATAATCATCAGCAATCTTTGATGTGAAAGAATAGCCTGCCCATAATACATTCTGAAGAGATGTTGCTAAAACTGCAATTGGAACTGCCAACAATAACGCTGCTTGAGTATCCATTCCAGCATGAATCGCAAATGCAGTTGCCAAAATACTACTAATGCCAGCGTCAGGGGCAATATAAGTACCAATTGTAACAGAACCTAAGAAAAGTGCTTCAAGTTCTGCACCTAACAAAAGACCAGTAGTAGGATCACCTAAAATTAAACCTACCAATGGCGCAAGCACAATAGGTCTATTTAAATATAATGAGCCAACTGCCCAATCAAGATGACAATAAGCTCCTAGTAGACCAAGTAAAAAAGCTTGAACGAGTGTAGACATAAAAACTTATCCTCCTTTCTTTAATTTAATTTGATATGTTCTACAACAGTTAAATTAAACCATATTAATACACCTCCAAATTCCAAAAAACAAATTATATATAATCTCTAAAATGATTAATTTCAAAAATTACATTTTAATCTAAAGATATATTTTTTAATGATGTTGCAGATGTTGTAGGTATCGTTTGTAGATAAACATTATATCCTTCATCTACTAACTCCTTCAGCATAGCCTTCTCTTCTTTTGTGACATGAACAAATTTACTAATAGATTCTAATCCATCACGTTTTATAGTTCTTCCAAGATTGAGTTCTTTTACCTGTTCGCAAGCCTTCATTAAGCGGTAAGCTGTTGTCACACTATCTATTACAATAAATAAATTGTATTTATCAGTTGCACCACTATTAATTGCCTCTATAGAATCTTCCACATTTTTAATAACAAGCTTTACACCAGCAGGAACACTAATTCTGCATGCAGTGATTTCTAAAGGGCTCATATTGTCCTTTGCAATCAAAATACAATTTGCACCTATGGTGTTAGTCCAAGTTACGGCAACTTGACCATGAATCAGTCTATCATCAACTCTCATTAATTTAATCATATTTTATACTTTCCCTTTCTATTATGATCTTTTAAAACGAATCAAACTCATCACTATTATTTTTATGAGTTGATTTACATACAAAATTGATGCTCTTGCTTCATTAATCATTTCTTCTATCACATCTTTAGTAAGTGCTTTAAGAGCAAAAACAAATTGCATCAATAAACCAAGATTTAATCCATCAACTTGACAAACTCATTGCCACTACCTACAAAAAGATTAACTAAAAGAACATCATCTTTATTTTGTGTAAAAAAATTAAATAATTCTTTAATTTGAACTTTAACAAGTTCAGCTCCATTATCATCAACATAAGCACAATAATAAGTAAAATTCTTTTGTTCTCAATAGATAAACTTAATTGAACTAAAAAAATCTTTCACAAAACTTCCCTGTGTTGCCAAGTTACTTATAAGGATATTAAATACTATCAATTATTCTGTAGTATTTAAAATGTGTAGGTATATTATTCGTTAATTAATCGTTTAATTTTATATTTATACTTTTCTTAATTTTATTATAAGTTTATAAACCAATATAAAAAAGTCCAATCTTTGGATTTTGTTAATTCCAAAAATTGAACTTTTAGAGATAAACTAACTTTTTAAATATAATTTATCTAATTAATTTTTTCAAACTTTCTCTTAATTCTTCATCAATTATATAAATGTATGTTCCTAAAATTAACAAATACAAAGTCATTTATGAAGATTCTTATACCAGAGTAAATTACGATAAAAATCCTGATTAAGTTTGACAGATGTTTTTAGTTTTACTGGTAAAATTGACGAATTCAATGAATTTTAGTTAGTAAAACAGGATGTTTATCAACTTACAAACTATTAAAATTAATACAGAATAAAAAGAAGATTAGATTTATTGTCTCGTTTGAATATATAAAAATATTGTGTATAACAAAAATCAGACATATTTATTTCTAAACATGTCTGATAAAATCAAATTTTTTGTAAGATTAATATCTAAATTTAAAACTAATTAAATTATAGCAATCCTAAAATTACACCTAAGAAACCAGCTGCAAAACTTAGTGCTAAGCAAATGTAAATGCCTTTTTTGTTTTTTGTTGTTATCTTATAGAAGAATAACACACATAACAGTGGCAGTAATTTTGGCAAGATAGCATCAAATACTCCTTGTAATCCAATCTCTTTTGCTCCAAATGTCCACACAGGTTTTAAATTAATTCTTACGAAACTAGATGTCATTGCTGCAATAACCATCATACCGACTATGCTTGCCCCTTCAACGAAGCTGTTAAATAAATTTGATGATTGTAATTTAGCAATTAATAATGTTCCATATTTATAAGCATATTTCAAGAATCCCCATCTTGTTCCCCAAGATAGAAGAATTTGAGGAATCAAATATATGAATGGTCCTGCAA
>JAAZJL010000044.1 GCA_012800355.1 Erysipelotrichia bacterium
AGACTATACTATTGAAGGATTTAGCGATGCTTTAATTGAGCGTGAAACATTGTATCCAACAGGCTTAATATTAGATGGCAATTCATTTAATGTTGCTATGCCACATGGAGAGTTTAAGTATATAAAAAAAGAGGCAATCATAGTAAATGTTTTTGAGAAACCAATTTTATTTAATAGAATGGATGAGCCTGATGAACAAATTGAGGTTAAAATTAGTTTTATGTTATTGTTGAAAGAAGCTGGCTCACACTTAAATACTTTAAAGGATCTTATGCAACTTTTTAGAAATTATGAAACTTTAAAAATTATTATTGAATGTGATAACAAGCAAGATCTTATGAAGTTATTTTCTGATAGTGTTAGTAAAACCTATATAGAAACATAAAAAAAGAATTTTAAATAATGTTTTATAAATCAGGTCTTGTTAAATAATTTTTAAAATTGAAAGATGTTTTTAAGTTATAAACTAAAAAGCTTTAGATATGTAACTTGCGCGCGTTTTCTTTTTTGAAAATGTTTTATCAGTGAAAATATGACTGAATGATTTAAACACTGTTCAATAATCAATGATTTTAGGCGTTGCTATAAATCACTTATAAATTTAATCACTTTTATATGCTAATTATAGTTAGCATTTTTTATTGTCATCAGTATCAAAAAATCTTCTAAAAAACTAATAGCAATTTGTTTTTAAAGCCAAATGATTTAAATAATTTATGTCTATTTTTTTCAGTTATGGTGAAAATGCAAATCTATTAGTGAGGTATTCTTTTTAATTTAATATGATTACTTTTTTGGGTGATTTACTTTTGATGCTTCTTTCTACTTTTAATTATCAGGTCATATGATTCATTATTTCTTTTTTAGGAATATCACACTTTTTTTGTTATCTATGTGTCATTTTATTAATCGAATTGTTCATTAATTGAGTGTTTATTAAATAGCTTTTTTTCTTTGAATAGAATAATAAGTGTGTATAAATCAGCGCAATTTTTGGCATTAAATATATCAATGTTTGAATCAGTTTTAAATTTATTTAGACGATAAAGAATTGTGTTTTTGTGAAAATGTAATTTTTTTGCTGTTTTGTTAACGTTGGTTCCACTTTCAAAAAAAGCAATAATTGTTTCCTCTATATCTTTGTTTTTATTAAAATACTCTAGTATTTCAGAAGAAGATTTTAGCAACTCATTTTTTATGTTATCGTTTCCAGTTAATATAAGCATTTGTGCTTTATAGTCGTTCCATACATGTACTTTGGTATTTGGATTTAATAATTTTCCGTATTCCAGAGCATATAAAGCCAAATTAAACGAAGAATTATAATCTTTAAATTTATTGACTAAAGAACCGACTCCAATTGTTATTTTTTCCGTTGTAAATTTTAGAAAGGTATTATATATTTCGTTAATATTGAATATTTGCTCTTTTGGTATTTCATAAATGAGAATATATATTTCTTCGTTATATTGAAAAAATATATGCCTTCCAGTTAAATACACAGAGAAAGAATGATATATGTATTCATGATAGTTTTGTATATCAAACTCCGAAGGGAAAGGATATCTTTGATTAAATTCATGCGATAAATCTACAGCAAGAATTAATCTGGGTCTATTCTCAGGATATGATAATAATCTTGAATTTGATAAGATATTTTCATACTTATTATGATCAAGTACGCTAACTAAACTTCTACCAAAACTTCTGAAAGAACGATCACGAATATCAAAAACACGCGTTTTCTCTTCATTAAACAATAAGTCCATATAACTATGTATTATCTTTATAATTAAATCAGGAGTTTTAACACAATTATGAACTACTGCAACACAAATGAACATATTATGTAGGATTATAGGTGAATATACAGTACTGGAATCAATATTATTAGTCGCCGTTTCTGAAGTTTGATTATTAGGTGCTATTATATTTTTTTCTTCCATATATGCTTTTTGAGCTAAATCAAAATACTTTCCTATTTTCTCTTCATTAGAAGAAGCAAAAACAACCCCATCTTTATTTGTGAAGTCAATTTGATAATTAAATAAGTGAATGAAAGTTTTAATAACAGATTCAACTTTTTCTTGTGAAAGAATATTAATAGTATTTACCTCCAATGAAAGTGCTAAATAAAAACAATTTATATAAAACATTTTTATTTTAATATAAAAAACAGTCAAAATAATTAAAAAAGTGATAATTATTATTGTTTATTTGTATAATAACACAAACTGAGTTTATAATCTATGTTTATTTTTATTATTTAAAACATTGTTTAAGAAAGTCAAAACAGTTATAATTTATTTAACTAGGTACATTCATTAGTTTTGTAATGTAGTTTAATAATTTAAATAATAAATAAGAAAGGAGGAATGAAGTGAAAATAGTAGTTGCGTGTGGTAGTGGTGTAGCGACTTCTACCGTGATTGCCTCAAAAATTAAAGAACTTTTAGATAAAAACGATCTTAAAGGAAATATTGTCCAGTGCACTTTACATGAAGTTGATAGCCACGTAAAAGGAGCCACTTTAATCGTTTCTTCAATGCCTAATCTGGTAGTTAAAGATGTTCCTGTTGTGGTTGCATTTCCGTATATAACTGGTATTGGGGTTGAAGAGCTTAACGAAACTATTCTTGCAATTCTTAAAGAAGCACAAGATTAAATGTAATTTTACAAAACTATTGTTTGTCCAAAAGGAGGAAATAATATATGTTCATTTTTGAATACATTCAGAGTTTGGGTTCTGGAGTTGTAGTTCCTATTATGTTCATGCTAGTAGCACTAGTTTTTGGCCAAGGAATTACAAAATCTGTTAGAATCGGATTAACTATTGGAATTGGTTTTATTGGTTTAAACTTAGCCATCGGGTTATTCTGGCAATATTTAACTCCAATTGCTGATGCTTTATTAGCGAATTTCGGTTTGGAGATGAATTATGTAGATGCTGGTTGGATGGTAGGGGCGACAATTGCGTTTGCTAATCCTGTTGGTACGTTTATTATTCCATTTGCATTAGGTGTAAATATTATTTTATTAAGTTTAAATTTAACAAAAACATTAAATGTTGACATTTGGAACTTTTGGCACTATGCATTCTACGGTGGAATTGTTTATACATTAACAGGCAATGTAATTTATGGTTATGTTATGGCGGGAGTTATGGCAGCGGTTTCATTAAAATTTGGTGATATTGGTGCTAAGTATATTGAAGCAGAAATGGGAATTCCAGGAATATCAGTTCCTCAATGTTTTGCCGCATCAACTCTGCCACTTGGTTTAATTCTTGATAAGATATATTCTTATATTCCTGGATTAAATAAAGTAAATGTAAATCCTGAGTCATTAAGTAAGAAAATTGGTATTTTTGGAGAGCCTGCAACTATTGGATTTTTATTAGGTGCTGGTTTAAGTATCATTGTTGGCTTTGATGTATCTACAATTCTTTCTAACGGACTAGGTGTTGCCGCATTATTATTCTTGTTACCACGTATGGTTAAGATTTTGATGGAAGGTTTAGTACCTCTGTCTGAAGCAGCAAAAGAGTTTATGCAAAAGAGATTTAAAGGAAGAGAATTCTATATTGGATTGGACTCTGCTATTACATTAGCTAATCCAACAACAATCACTGCTGCAGTACTTATTGTTCCAGTAACATTACTTGTTGCATTATTACCATTTAATACTGTTATGCCAGGTGCAGACTTGGCTGCAGGAGCGTACTATGTTTGCTTGTTCTCAATCATTCATAGAAACGATTTGGTTAAGACAATGATTTCAGGATCAATACTAATTGTTATAGTATACTTCTTCATGTCATTATTTGCACCAATGATTAATACATTGGCTATTGCGGGGGGATATGAAGCTACTGGTTCACTAGCTATTTCTACAGGTGTAAACCCTGTTGCAGGTCCATTATTAGTTTTAGTTAAAAACTTCGGAGCTCCACTAGGAGTAATATTAATGGTCTTAGCAGGTGTAGCAATATTTGTTCTTGGATTATTGTATGAAAAGAAAACTGCTGAATAAAAGCTAGTTTATGTTAACAATACATACAGTTACTTCATGTAACTGTATGTATTTATATGATGTATTCATATCAACGGAGGTAGAAAAATGTTGAAAAAAATAGAAAAATTATTATGTGATTTATCAACAATACAAGGTTTGTCTGGTCACGAACAAGCTGTTGCGGAGTATACAAGAAATAAATTTAAAGAAATAGGGTTAGAATCAACAACAGATGTTATTGGCAATGTCTATGCAGGTGTTAAAGGCAAGAGCAATAAATTAAAAGTTCTATTAACTGCTCATATGGACCAATTAGGTTTTGTGGTTAGATATATTACTGATAAGGGATTTATAAAAGTAGATCGTGTAGGTGGAATTCCTGAAAAAACTTTACCTTCTTTGCGAGTTTTAATAAAAACAGAGAATAATGAGTACGTTAAGGGTGTGATTGGAAATAAGTCACATCATGTTACGCCTCCAGAAGAAAAATATATAGTACCTAAATATACAGAATTATTTGTAGATATAGGTTGTAATAGTCGTGAAGAAGTGTTAGCTCTAGGAATTAATGTTGGATGTCCTGTGACATATCGACCATATTTTGAAATGATGCAAAATAATAGAGCAAATGGAACTTCATTTGATAATAGGGCTGCTTTGACAGCTTTGCTTATACTAGCAGAAAAGTTTGCTAAAGACCCTGCTTCATGTGATGTATATTTTGCAGGAACCGTTCAAGAAGAATATACAATCAGAGGAGCAACTCTGGCAGCAAGAGCAGTAGCACCTGATATTGCTATTTGTTTAGATATAGCTACAGAAGGTGGTACACCAGGTTCAGAAAAAACCAGTCATGTAGAATTAGGTGGAGGAGCAACTATGAGTCTTTATAATTTTCATGGACGTGGAACATTAAATGGAACTATACCTCATCCATCACTAGTAAAATTGTTTAAAGAAACTGCCAAAGAAAATAATGTGCCATTACAAAGAACTACTTTATTCGGTGGATTAACTGAATTGGCATATATGCAACTTGAAGGAAAAGGAATTGCTGGAATTGATATGTGTATTCCTTGTCGATATACACATACACAAGTTGAGGTTGTAGATTTAAATGATATTGAAAGCATTGTTTCTTTAGTTGAAAAAGCAATCAGGAATATAAATGATGATTTTTCATTAGAAAGATAATATGAGAGTAGAACAAGTATTAAAAGTATCTTCAGAGGAATTTTTTTCTTTCATAAAAAAAGGTTTAATAAGTGATTTAAAACAAAATAATGTTATTGATGAAAATATTGAAAATTATGAAATAAAAAAAGGGTTACAATATGAAAAAATATTGAAGTCATATAATCCCAAAAGAAACAAAAAAATGGTTGTAACTATTGAAAATTTTGAAGAGAATAAGGCTTATAAAGTTAAGTTCGAAAGTGATGATGTAATTTATTTTATAAGTTTTGATATAGAAGAAGTCGAAAAAGGTATAAATGTCAGTTATTCAGAAGAGTTTGAAGTTATAAAAAAACGACCATTAATAAGCCGTATTTTATTTCCGAGAAGTCAAAAAAAGAATAAAAAATTGCATTTAATTAATAATTTGAAAGTAATTGAATCAGAAATTATTAATCTGAGAAATAAATAAAGGAGGTTAATATGGACAAGGGATTAAAAATCAGATTGCCATATTTTTCAGTTAATACTAAGTCATATATGTATGGTAAAGAAGCTTTAAATTTAGCTAAAGAAGTAGATAAGTTAGCTGAAAAATATGATGTAGATGTGTTTTTTACTTGTCAAGCAGTTGATATTCCGTTAATAGCCCAAAACACAAAAAATTTGATTGTAACTGCCCAAAGAATGGATGGGATAAAACCTGGCCCTGGTATGGGGAAGGTATTGCCAGAAGCATTAAAGGAAGCAGGAGCAAGAGCTGTGAATTTGAATCATGCAGAAAATCCTATGAGCCTTTTTGAATTGACAAAAGCTCAAAAAAGGGCAGACGAACTAGGTTTATTCACTATTATGTGTGGAAGTTCAATTGAAGACTGTAAAGCTTTAGCGCAGTTGAATCCAAATGTTGTTGTTTGTGAAAAAACAGAACTAATTGGAGGCGGACAAATTGCTGATTTAGATTATATGCATTTATCTAAAAAAGCAGTAAAGGAAGTAAATCCTGATATTATTGTTGTTCAAGCAGCAGGAATATCTACTCCAGATGATGTTAGATTTGTACTTGAGGCTGGTTCAGAGGGAACTGGAGCTGCAAGTGGTATAATGAAGGCTGAAAATCCAATTCAATTAATTGATGATATGTTAGCTGTAATTAAAGAGTTTAGAGATAAAAGTGGTGATGATAAATGAAAGTATTTAGTGAAAAATTAACTCTTACTTCTGTTAGTCAAAGACCAACATATCATGAAATAACGGATAAAGTTAGAGAAGCAATTAAAAAAAGTGGAATTAATGATGGTATATGTGTTGTAACCACTCCGCATACAACTTGTTCAGTAATATTTGAAGAATATTCACATGATGTAAATTATTATGGGGAAGAATTTTTGCAAATTGATTTAAATAATGTAATGGATAAATTAGTACCTGTTTGTAAAACTGAAGGGCAATATTATCATCCAGGGCCTGAGCATGCAAAGTTTGCTGAGGTTGATATGAATGCTCATCGAATGTATACACTTAACACAGATGCTCATTTAAGAGCTAGTTTTTTCGGTAATTCACAAACATTTGCTGTGAATGACGGTAGATTAGAAGTAGGACTCGTTGGTTATATTTATTTTGTTGATTGGGATCAGCAAAGAGTTAGAGACAGAACATGCTTTGTTCAAATAATAGGAAAATAAAAAAGGAGAAATATATAAATGAAAAAATGGTTATTAGAAGTTTTTGGCACAAACAAGCCAATTATTGCGATGGTGCACTTTGATGCTTTACCAGGGGATCCACACTATGATAAAGAAGGTGGTATGGAGAAAGTTATTAAACTTGCTAGAGAAGATTTACTAAAACTTCAAGAAGGTGGAGTTGATGCAGTTATGTTCTCTAATGAGTTTTCATTACCTTACTTAACTGATGTAAGAACATCAACAGTAGCTGCTATGGCTAGAATAATTGGTGAATTAAAAGAAGACATTAAAGTTCCTTTCGGAGTTAATGTTTTGTGGGATGCTAAAAAATCTTTAGATTTAGCAGTTGCTACAGGAGCTTCTTTTGTCCGAGAAATCTTTACAGGTGTTTATGGTTCGGATTTTGGTTTATGGAATACTAATGTTGGAGAAACAGTTAGACACCAATATGCTATTGGAGCAGAAAACGTTAAATTATTGTTTAATATTGTTCCAGAGGCTGCTGCATATTTAGGAGATAGAGATCTAATTAGCATTGCTAAGTCTACAGTTTTCAATAATAAACCAGATGCTTTATTAATCTCTGGTTTAACAGCTGGTTCTGAGACAAATACCGAATTTTTAAAAGAAGTTGCTGAAGCTGTTCCAAATCAGGTGGTTTTTGCAAATACTGGTGTAAATCCACGAAATGTTGTAGAACAATTATCATTCACTGATGGGGCTGTTGTAGGTACAACCTTTAAAGTTGACGGAATTTTTGAAAATCATGTAGATTTAGAAAGAGTAAAAGAATTCATGTCAATTGTCAAAAATTTCAGGGAGAATCTATGATCATTCATCCATCAATAGCTAGTTCTAAATCATTAAATTTTGAAAAAACAATAGCTTTTATTGATGACTCTTTTGGTTACATACATATTGATATTGAAGATGGTAACTATGTTCCTAATATAACATTCGGAAAATCTATTTATAACATGATTGTAGGTGCTACAAAATCTCGAATTTCAGTTCATTTAATGGTGAATAACCCTTTGGATTATTTAGATTTTATAGTTGAAAGCAAACCCGAGATAGTGTTTATTCATATTGATCATCTTAGATATCCTTTATATGTCATTAACGCTTATAGACAACACGGTATTGAAGTGGGGATCGCATTAAATCCTTCAGCTGAATTTGAGAAAACATACTATTTAGACTATAAGCCAAGATTATTACTTATGTTAAGTGAACCAGATAATTTAAATCAAAATTTTAGAGAAGAGCTCATGACTAAAGTTTCTAAATATATTGATTTGGGATATGATGTTTGGTGTGATGGTGGAATAAATTCAGAAAACATAAAAAAATTGGCAGCATTGGGAGTTAACAATGTTGTTATGGGTAGAGCAATCTTTGAGTAATTATATTGTATAAAAGTTGATTAAATGTTTATTTACAAATTAATATGTAGTATTTTTATAGTAAAATGCACAAATGATGAATAGTTAATCAATAAAAACCACCTATAAATTTCGGTTAAAACTTATAAAACATGCTTTAATTTATGGTTGGAACATAAAAGAAAAAAGTAGCGTGTTTATTAAAAATATGCTACTTTTTTAATATATTTTTAGTTTAGGTTAAATAAATAAGATTCGAGATAGAAGAATTTACAGTGTTACTAAAAAATGATAGCTTTTAATTAATTTGGACAATTATCAACTTGATGGTATAGTGTATGTGTTATTTTATTATGTGGAGGAAGAAATGGAAAAAATTTTATTTTTAATTGATTTTGATGGAACAATAACTGATGTTGATAGTACAACAACTATTGGAAGGACAGTTATTAAGGATATAACAGAGGATTTGGTTATTAAATTACGTGAAGGAAAAGTAACTATTCGTGAATATATGGGTACAATAGTCTCTAAAGCAAATATTACTAAGGAACAATACAAAGATATTTTAACTAGTAAAGTAGGTATTGATAAGGGATTTAAAAAGTTTATTGAAAAATATGATAATTTTTATATTATAAGTTCTGGATTTGATGTAAATATACTTACTTTATTGGAATATAATGATATAAAAGTAGATCCAGAGCGTATAATATCAAATTATGTTGTTTTTGATGGCGCCAGTTCTAAAATGGTTCTAAATAAATATAATTCTGAAAATGCCTTGGATAAAGAAAGATATGTTAGAGAATTTGGCGAAAAGTATCAGACAGTTGTTTTTATTGGCGATAGTTATTCAGATTTTAAAGGTGCCCAAGCTGCTGATTATGTGTTTGCTCTTAAAGATAAAAGACTTGCAAGACATTGTGATCTTCATAATGTACCTTATATACCATTTGAAAACTTCGATGATTTATACATAAAAGTTGAAGAGCTTTTAAATAAACTAGGTTATTAATATATTGGTAAATAGTAAAAAATAAACTAGTTTACATGTTTTTGTTAAAAAACTTTTAAATTATTGAACTTATTTCTAGTTTCATATATTCAAACAGAAATAAGTTTTTAATTTGGCTAGAGAATATAACTATAACCATTATCACCAAACTATGTTTCGGTTTTAAAAACAAAATCAGCTGTTTTTTTTACGCATATTTTAAATCATAATAGGCTAGATTATGCTACAATAGTTATGCTGAAGGATTTTCGGCTTATAGGAGGCAGTATGTTAGGAAAAGATCAATTCATCGTAAATACTAAAGGATCTTTTGTTACTAATCACCAAAAAATTCTAGCTGCTTTATATATGCCTTTAATTGGTGTTGAAGCAATGGGAATTTATAGTCTTTTGTATGCTGAAAGAAAGGGTTCAATTAACTCTGATATTGAAAGATTATGTGTCTTATCAGGTTTAGATATTGATAGTTTAAAGAAGAATCTATTAGTGCTGGAACAATTTTCATTGGTTGAAAGATATTATAAAGATGGTATTTATGTTTTTGTAGTTATTTCACCAGTTAGTGCCAGTGCTTTTTTTGAAAATGATGTATATGCTCGCTTATATTTAAATAGAGTAGGTAAAAAACAATTTGAAATAACTAAAACTAAGTATTTAACTAATAAAATTAACTTTGATAATTTTGAAAACTTAACTAATAAAAAGTTAGACTTATCAGTTTTAAAAAACTGGACTGAAACTGAAGAAAAACTTTATCAACAGTTAAAAGAACCAATTTATAAAGAAGATGCTATCGAAATAAAGTTTGATTATGACAGTTTTATGAGAAGTATAGGTGATTCAGTATTGCTTTTCCCATATTCTTTAAGAACAAAAGAGAATATGCAGACAATTGGCCAGTTAGCAACCCTATTTTCAATTACTCCAGAAAAGATGAAAACTTTAGTAGCTAAAAGTATTGATATCGAATCAAATACTTTTGATAAAGAAAAGTTAAAAAGACTTTGTCTAAATGAAAAAACGGTAGATGTAGTTGAAGGAAACAATGAATATGATTTATCACCTGTATCATTTCTATATTTAAAACAAGGTGTTCCAGTATCAAATGCTGATAAAAGACTTTTGGAATATTTACAAATAGAACTACAGTTGAAACCTGAAGTTGTAAATGTCTTAATTGAACATTGTTTGGAAAATACCAATCAAAAATTAAGCAAAGATTACGTAGAAAAGGTAGCTACCACTTGGATTAGACAAAAGGTTGAAACACTAGAAGATGCCTTAAAACAAAAAGAAATCAAAAACTATTCTAAGAAAAAGAATGTTAAATATGATAAAGATGAATTAGAATTTGAAGAACAAGATTTGGAAAAATTAAGGAAGAGATTATTCTCTAAAGGATAAAGATGGAAAAAATTAAGTACTCAGAAGTAAAAACGGATTATATTGAACAACTAAAAAAACAACTGATTAATGATCAGGATGTTTTAGCGTTGATAAAAGAACTTAATCTGACAAAAGAAGATGTATTTAAAAATGTCGTTATTTTTTCGAATTGGTTAGAAAAACATAAGTATTGTAAACAGTGTGTTGGACTAGAGATGTGTAATAGTAGTCACTTAGGATATCGTCTAGATATTGATGAAAACCTTGAACAAGTATTAGTTCCTTGCCACTATTTACAAAAAAGAGAAAATTTAATTGCGCATAAAAAAAATTATCTTTTATGTGATTTATCAGAGAAAAACCTGACTACTTCACTAGAAGAAATAGATTTATCTAATGAATCGTCTTATTATAAAGGTTTAGTTAATATTGCTAAGCAATGGGTAAATGAACTACCTATAAAAGGATTGTATTTTTATGGTGGTTTAGGAACAGGGAAAACTTATTTAGCAAGTGCAATGTGTAATGATTTAGCTAAAAAAGGTTATAAAGTGGCCTTTGTAAATTATCCAAGATTATGTTCAGATATAAGAAATAATGTAACTGAATATGATTATGTTGACAGTAAGTTAAGAAAACTTAGAAGAGCTCAAGTATTAGTAATAGATGATATTGGAGCAGAAAGTGTAACTAATTATATTAGAGATGATATTTTGTTTCCGATATTAGACTATCGAATGGAACATCAGTTAAGAACAATTTTCACTAGTAATTGTGATTTGAAAAGTTTAGAAAAAAGGATGACAATTTCTAAAAGTGGTGAAGAAGATGCAATAAAAGCTTTACGAATTATTGAAAGGATACAAACACTTTGCGACATGGTCGCTGTGACAGGAGCTTCACGAAGAAGTTTATAGGAGGCAATTTATGGGTAAAACGGTAGGAGTTTTAACTAGTGGTGGAGATGCTCCAGGAATGAATGCTGCTATTAGAGCCGTAACAAGGAGTGCTCTAGCTAGAGGGTATGAAGTTTATGGAATTAAAAATGGTTTTAAGGGTCTGGTTAATGGTGATTTTATTAAATTTGAAAGAAATTCGGTCTCTGGCATTTTAAATCGGGGAGGAACTTTTTTAGGTTCTGCTAGAATGCCTGAATTTATCAAAGAAGAAATACAAAATATCGCTATTGCTCAAATGAAAAGTGTTAATATGGATGCTCTAGTTGTTATTGGTGGTGATGGTACTTATCGTGGTGGTTATGACTTAGCTAAAAAAGGAATCAAAGTTATAGGTATACCAGCAACTATTGATAACGATGTTGTAGGAACAGAGTATTCTATTGGTTTTTATACTGCTTGGAATACTATTGTTGAAGCTATTGATAAGTTAAGGGATACTTCTGCTTCACATCATAGATGTTCAGTAGTAGAAGTAATGGGAAATAAATGTGGTGACTTGGCTCTTTATTCTGGTGTTTGTGTAGGAGCTGAAGTTATTATTGTCCCTGAAGATGAGTATAAAGAAGAAGAAGTGTTGGCAAAGATGTGCCATTTAGATCAAGTTAAAAAGGGAAGACATGCCATTGTGGTAGCTACTGAAAAACTTGTGGATGTTAATGACTTGGCTCAGAAAATATCAAATGTTACAACTTATTCTGGAAGAGCGACAATTCTAGGTCATATCCAAAGAGGTGGTTCACCAGTACCTAATGATAGATTGCTAGCTACTTTATTAGGTGACAAAGCGGTGGAATTATTAGACAATGGTATTTCAGGTCATTGTGTTGGGATTTTAAATGATGAAATTATTTCAACAGATATTATTGAAGCAATCGATAAAGGAAAAGAAAAGAGAACAGACTTATATAAACTATTTACTAGGTTAGCATAGATGGAGGAAAGATGAAGAGAACAAAAATTATATGTACTATTGGTCCCGCAAGCGACAATGAAGAAATGATGACACAATTAGCGCAAGCTGGTATGAATATGATTAGGCTAAATTTTTCACATGGTAATCACGAAGAACAATTGAATAAAATTCAAATCTGCAAGAAGATTAATAAAGAAAATGGTTGGCATATCGGTATCATGTTAGATACAAAAGGTCCTGAAATTAGAGTTGGGAAAATGGAAAATGATCGCGTTGAATTTTTTAAAGGCGATAAGGTAAGAGTTGTTAGAGAAGATGTAGTTGGAAATCATGAAAGATTTCATATAAGTTGTCCTGAATTATATGATGATATTAATATTGGAAATAAAATATTAATCAATGACGGAAAATTAACTTTAACAGTTTTAAGTAAAGACTATGATGGTATTGATTGTGAAGTATATAATTCAGGACCAATTATGACTAGAAAAGGGGTCAATGTGCCAAATGTTGAATTGTCTATGCCATTTGTTTCAGAAAAGGATGATGCTGATATTCGTTTTGGTGTTAGAAATGGAGTAGATTTTATTGCTGCTAGTTTTGTTAGAAGACCAGAAGATGTACTTCATATTAAAAAGATTTTAGCTGAAGAAGGTCATCCAGAAGTTGAAGTAATTGCTAAAATCGAAAATCAAGAAGGTTATGATAAATTAGCAGAAATTTTGGAAGTTGCTGATGCTGTGATGGTTGCTAGGGGAGATTTAGGAGTAGAAGTAAGTTTACAACTTGTACCAATTTATCAGAAAAACATTATCAAAACAGCTAATAAAATGGGGAGACCAGTTATCATTGCTACCCATATGTTAGAAAGTATGGTTTCTAATCCTAGACCTACTAGAGCAGAAGCAAGTGATGTTGCTAATGCAATATTTGCTGGAGTAGATTGTGTTATGTTATCAGCTGAAACTGCTACTGGTGAATATCCAGTTGAAGCAGTAATGACAATGGCGAGAATTGCTGAGGAATGTGAAAAGGAATTTGACTATCATGCATACTTAGAAAGTGCAGTTGACTATTCTGCTAGGACAATGTCAGATGCTATTGGTATCTCAGTAGCAGAGAGTTGTTTGACAATGGATAATATCAGTGCAATTATGGCTTTCACTGAAACTGGAGGAACACCTAAACGTTTGATGAAGTATAAGCCTTCTTCACCAATTATTGCTGCTACTAACTCTTTAAGTACTTGTACAAAAATGTCTCTATATTCAAATGTTACACCAGTTTACGCTCCAAATATTGTCGATAGTGATTTATATGATGCTACTGCTACTGAAGTGGCTAAACAAATGAATTTACCATTAGATTCATATTATATCGTTACTGCAGGTTGGCATTCAGGACATGGTAAAACTAATACAATGAGGTTTAAAGAAGTAGGGAAGGACGATTAATTATATGAATGAATTTTTATTAAGAAAATATGCTAAACTGGCTGTTAAAGTCGGTGCTAATATTCAACCAGAACAACTTTTAGTAATTTCAGCTGAGGTTAGAGATTATAAATTTGTAAAAATGTGTGTTGAAGAAGCATACGAAGCTAAAGCAAGTGAAGTTATAGTTAATTGGTCATATGAAGATTTAGCTCTTTTAAACTTTACCCATTGCTCAACTGAAATTTTAAGTGAAATTCCTGATTATGTTTACGATAAGCAAAAGTATGTTCAGGATAAAGGCTGTGCTTTCTTACATATTGTCAGTGATACTCCTGGTTTATTAGCTGGTATTGACCCAGAAAAGATTAAAGCAAGTCAAATAGCCATAATGAAAAAAATGAAACCACTTAAAAACTATACGATGGCTAATCACGGACAATGGTCGATTATAGCTCTTCCTTCACTTGGTTGGGCCAAAAGAGTGTTTCCAAATAAAAACGATGATGAAGCTATTGCTGCATTATGGGATGCAATATTGATGAGTGTTAGAATTAATGAAGAAAATGATCCAGTTTTAGAGTGGCAAAAACACAATGAGAGATTAAGAAAATATTGTGATAATTTAAATGGACATAATTTTGAAAAACTTCATTTTGAAAGTGCTACAGGAACAGATTTATATGTTGGTTTAGTTAAAAATCATATTTGGGAGGGTGGAAGTAGTGTAACGACTAAAGGAGTTGTTTTCAATCCAAATATGCCAACTGAAGAAGTATTCACTATGCCAGATAAAAACAATGTAAGTGGTAAAGTGGTAGCAACAAAGCCATTAAGTTATGGTGGAAAACTAATCGATAATTTCTGGTTAGAATTTGAAGATGGTAAAGTTGTTAACCATGGTGCTGAAAAGGAAGTTGAAACATTAACAAATTTACTAGATACCGATGAAGGAAGTAGAAGAATTGGAGAAGTAGCACTAATCTCTTATAATTCACCTATTTCTTTAAGTAATATATTGTTTTATAACACATTATTTGATGAAAATGCTTCTTGTCATTTAGCTCTTGGTCAAGCCTACCCAGATAATATAAAGGGCGGAACAAAGATGAGTGAAGAACAGTTAAGTGAACTAGGAGCAAATTCTTCAATGAATCATGTAGACTTTATGTTTGGTTCTAAAGATATGAAGATTACCGGCATTAAAGCTAATGGAGAAGAAGTACTTGTATTTGAAGAAGGGAATTTTGTTTTCTAAAAAAAAGGAGGCTAACGATGGATTTTGAATCTTTAGTTAAAAAGTATCAAGACAACACAGCAACTGATGATGAAATTATCTTTGTTGAAGACACAGTAAACAAAGCCAGAAAAATTGCGAAAACCAGATTAAAAGCAGATAAATATGTAACAATTCCTAATAGAATAAAGAGATTCTTTATTAGAATTGCGATAGTATTTGTGCTTTTAGCAGGTGTTTCAGTTTATTTCTATTTCAGTATTAGTGGCTATGCAAAAGAGAATATGGTTACCGGTCGAAGTAGTGCTGATGAAACAGTTTTGGAGTTTTTAGCTACAGATTTAGGTATTAAAACTTCACAAGCTGAAATTACAGCTTATAAAAGAAAACTGGTTATCTGTGTTCCTTTTGAAAGAAGTTATTATCTTTATGAATATACAATAAAGGCAAATAACAACAAACAATACTATGTTTCATTAGATTCTTATTCAGGACTAATAGAATACGTTAAGTATTAAAAAAGTTAAGAAAAGCATCTTGTTAGTAAGCGAGATGCTTTTTTCTGAAAAATAATCCAATGAAAAGGTTTCAAGAATAAAACAAAAAATTTAAATTGTTGTATTTAATAAGTAGTTGTATGGTTGAAAAAAAAGTTGAAATATAATAGAATTGAACTTGAAATTGGATTTAAATTCAAAGCAAAAAAATGGGAAAATTTTAAGTAATTTTTTACTATAGAAAAGAGGATTTTATGAACAAAATACAATTGAAAAATTATGGAATTGAATCAGTAAAAGAAATAGTTTATAACCCGAGTTTCGAGGTTCTTTTTATTGAAGAAACTAAAGCTGACTTAGAAGGATATGAAAAAGGATACTTAAGTGAGCTTGGGGCAGTAAACGTTAACACTGGTGTCTATACTGGTCGTTCTCCTAAGGATAAGTATATTGTTATGGATGAAAACTCTAAGGATACAATTTGGTGGGATAGCAAACAATATCCTAATGATAATCACCCAATGAGTGAAGAAACTTGGCAAGAAATTAAACAAATTGCCCTAAAACAGTTAAGTGGAAAAAGACTTTTTGTGGTTGATGCTTTTTGTGGAGCTAATAAAGACACAAGAATGGCAGTTAGATTTATCATGGAAGTTGCTTGGCAAGCCCACTTTGTTAAAAACATGTTTATTAGTCCAAATGAAAAAGAGTTGGATAATTTTGAACCAGACTTTGTAGTTTATTGTGCATCTAAAGCAAAAGTTGATAATTATAAAGAACTAGGCTTAAATTCTGAAACTTGTATTGCGTTTAATATTACTAGTAAAGAACAGATTATTCTTAACACTTGGTATGGCGGAGAAATGAAAAAGGGTATATTTTCAATGATGAATTATTTCTTGCCACTGCAAGGAATTGCCAGCATGCATTGTTCTGCCAACACTGATATAAATGGTGAAAACACTGCTATCTTCTTTGGGTTATCAGGCACTGGAAAAACAACACTTTCAACTGATCCAAAAAGATTATTAGTCGGCGATGATGAACATGGTTGGGATGATAATGGTATCTTTAATCTTGAAGGTGGTTGCTATGCTAAAGTAATCAATTTAGATAAAGAATCTGAACCAGATATTTATAAGGCAATTAAAAGAAATGCTTTACTAGAAAATGTTACTATTGATGAAAATGGAAAGTTAGATTTTAATGATAAAAGTGTAACTGAAAATACTAGAGTTTCTTATCCAATTGATCATATCGAGAAAATTGTTAAACCAGTAAGTGTAGCACCAGCTGCTGAAAAAGTAATCTTTTTATCGGCAGATGCTTTTGGTGTTTTGCCACCAGTATCAATTTTAGATGAACAGCAAACTCAATATTACTTCTTGTCAGGATTTACTGCTAAGTTAGCAGGAACTGAAAGAGGAGTAACTGAACCAACACCTACTTTCTCAGCTTGTTTTGGTCAACCGTTTTTAGAATTACATCCAACAAAATATGCTGAAGAATTAATCAAGAGAATGAAACAGTCAAATGCTAAAGCTTATTTAGTTAATACAGGGTGGAATGGTACTGGAAAACGTATTTCAATTAAAGATACTCGCGGAATTATTGATGCTATTTTAAATGGAGCGATTGATAAAGCTGAAACTAAAAGAATTCCTTATTTTAATTTAGAAATACCAACTGAGTTAGAAGGTGTTCATACTAACATTCTTGATCCTAGAGATACATATACTGATGTTAAAGACTGGGAAGATAAAGCAATGAATTTAGCAAGTAGTTTCATTAAAAACTTTGTTAAATATGAAACAGATGAAAAAGGTAAAGCTTTAAAAGAAGCTGGCCCTAAAGTATAGAGGTAAATAAATGGTAAAAATTGTTGAAACATCGGTCCGTGATGGTCATCAATCATTATTTGCGACAAGAATGACAACTGAAGAAGTAGTGAAGCTTTGTGAGAAATACGATGAAATTGGTTTTCATGCCATTGAAGTATGGGGAGGAGCTACCTTTGATGCTTGTATGCGTTTTTTAAATGAAGACCCATGGGAAAGACTGAGAAAAGTAAGAGCAGTTTGCAAAAGGACGAAACTACAAATGTTGTTTAGAGGACAAAACATCTTAGGCTATCGTCATTATTCTGATGATATAGTAGATTTGTTCTGTAAAAAATCAATTGAAAATGGAATTGATATTATCCGTGTTTTTGATGCCTTAAATGATATTAGAAATTTACAGCAAGCAGTTAAATCAACTAAAAAATATGGAGGAGAATGTCAAATAGCCCTTTCCTATACTACTTCTCCGATTCATACAATTGATTATTATGTAAAATTAGCCAAAGAAATTGAACAGATGGGTGCGGACTCTATTTGTATCAAAGATATGGCAGGAGTATTAACTCCAGAAGATGCAACAAAGCTAGTTACAGCTTTAAAAAGAGAATGTAAGCTACCACTAGAGTTGCACTCACATTGCACTGCAGGAGTCTGTGAAATGACTTATATGGCAGCTATTAAAGCAGGTGTTGATATTGTTGATACTTCTATGTCACCTTTATCAAATGGAACAGCTCAGCCTTCAACTCAAGCTTTAAATACAGCTTTAAAGAACACTAAGCATGATCCAAAGTTAAATGTTAAAGCGATTAGAGAAATTGAACCAACAGTTACAGAAATTGTTGATAAATATGTTAAAAATGGACTTTTAAATCCTAAATCATTTCAAATAAATCCTAATATTTTAACTTATCAAGTTCCAGGTGGCATGCTATCAAATATGATTAAACAATTATCTGATCAAGGAGCTCTTGCTAGATATGAAGAAGTATTGCAAGAAATTCCGAAAGTTAGAAAAGATTTAGGCTATCCACCACTTGTTACACCAATGTCTCAAATGGTCGGAACTCAAGCTGTTTTTAATGTTTTAAGCGGACAGCGTTATAAAATGACAGCTAAAGAGGTCAAAGACTATCTACAAGGTAAATATGGTAAAACCCCAGCAGAAGTTGATCCAAAAATCAGAAAACTGATTATTGGTGATGATGAAGTTATAACTTGTCGTCCTGCTGATTTATTAAAACCAGAATTTGAAGAGTTAAAAGAAAAATATAAAGATATCGCAAAAAGTGATGAAGATGTATTATCTCTAGCACTATTTGAGCAAGTTGCAGTTGATTTCTTGCAGAAAAAATATAAAGCTGAAACTGTTGAAATGGTAGAGTTTGAAATGTTTATTTAAGGGAGGGTGGTTTATGGATTTTGTTTATATAATTACTAGACCTGGAGTAATAATGTTAATAGTTTTAGCTATTGCTATAATCTATGCATTGTACTTTAAACCAGTAAAAAAACATGAAGAAGAAAAAGAAACTCAAGTTTCAAAAGCAGAAACAACGCCATTAGATTTAAATGATGAAGATGCTACTGTTGCTTGTTTGGTTGCTAGTATTGATTATCATCAAGAAATAAAAAAAGATGTAAAAGTAATGAGTGTAAGAAGGGTTGGTTAACATGAAAATATATAAAGTAAAAGTAAACGGAAAATATTATGAAGTTGAAGTAAGTGCTGTTGATGAAGTTGTAGGTGAAGTCAAAGCAGAATCTAAAAAGGTTGAAAATGTCGTTTCACAAGGTGACAATGTAATTTTAGCGCCAATTGCTGGTAAGGTATTAGAAGTGAAAGTTAATATTGGCGATATGGTTAAAAAAGGTCAAACAGTTGCGATAATTGAAGCTATGAAATTAGAAAATGAAATTCAATCTGCATTTGATGGTCAAGTAAGTGCTATTAACATCAAAAAAGGTGATGATGTTAAAAATAAAGATGAACTAATTGTTTTAAAATAAGATGAAATTAATTCATTTTGATGTTATTGCTTCAACTAATACTTTTTTAAAAGACAACTATCAAAATTATCAAAACTTCACTTTTGTTTCTGCTGATGAGCAAACAGCTGGTAAAGGACGAGAAAATAGAAGATGGAGTAGTGAAAAAGGTAAAAATCTATTGTTTTCAGTTTTGATTAAAGACAAAAAATTAATAGAAAAATATAAGACACTCTCAATAATTTCTGGCTATTCAGTATTGGAAGTATTAAAAGAGTATGGCCTTAATAATATAAGTTTAAAATGGCCTAATGATGTTTATGCTGATGACAAGAAAATCTGTGGGATTTTGCTGGAAGCAGTAAGTAAACAGACAGTAGAATGTCTTATTGTTGGTATCGGAATTAATGTCAATCAAAAAAACTTTGATAAAGAGTACACTGTCATGCCAACATCAATTAGAAATCAATTAAATAGCTGTATTGACCTTGAAAAATTTAAAACTGACATCTATAGTAAACTAACTCATAATTTTAAATTAGTAGCTGAAGATTACGACTTTTATAACCAAATTAAACAGTATGATTATTTAAAAGATAAAGAAGTGTTTGCATTAATTTCTAATAAAAAGAAATTAGTTAAAGTTTTAGGGATTAATAGTGATTATTCCTTGGGTGTAATTGCTGATAATAAAAAGATAAATCTTGAAACTGGTCAAATCAGTTTCAGTCTATAACAGGAGGAATTATGGAGTTTTTATATGAAAATCTACTATTAATAACTTGGCAACAAATTATTATGTGTGGTATTGGTGGAATATTAATATATTTAGCTATTGCTAAAGAGATGGAACCTTCACTGTTACTACCAATTGGTTTTGGGGCAATTTTAGTTAACATGCCTTTTTCGGGGGCCGTAACTCAAGTTGTTAATGGTGTTTTACAAGAAGGGGCACTTTCAACGCTTTATGAAGCGGGTATTGTCAATGAACTGTTTCCATTATTATTATTTATCGGAATTGGGGCAATGTGTGATTTTGGACCACTGTTATCAAATCCAGTTTTGATGATGTTTGGTGCCGCAGCACAATTTGGTATTTTCTTAACCTTGTGTGTAGGTTCAATGTTTTTCCCAATTAATGATGCAGCAGCAATTGCGACAATTGGAGCAGCTGATGGACCAACAGCTATTGTTGTTGCTCAAGTGTTAAATTCACAATATTTAAGTGCAATTATGGTTGCTGCCTATTCATATATGGCTTTAGTTCCTATTATTCAGCCACCAGTAATTAAAGCCTTAACTACTAAAGAAGAAAGAAAAATTAGAATGGATTATGAGCCAAAAGAAGTAAGCAAATCTACCCGTATTCTATTTCCCATTATTATCACTATTGTAGCTGGCATTATTGCTCCAGCATCTGTTGCTTTAGTAGGGTTTTTAATGTTTGGAAACTTATTAAAGGAATGTGGAGTATTGAATTCTTTAGCTGATACAGCTCAAGGTCCATTAGCTAATATCATTACAATTTTCTTAGGGATTGCGGTTGCTTCACAGATGCAAGCTGAAAAATTCTTACAGATTCAAACTTTAATGATTTTAGCCTTAGGTTTGTTTGCTTTTGTCTTTGATACCGCAGGTGGAGTATTATTTGCCAAGTTCTTAAATCTTTTCTTAAAAAAGAAAATTAATCCTATGATTGGAGCAGCAGGTATTTCAGCTTTTCCAATGTCAGGAAGAATTATTCATAAAATGGGTCTAGAAGAAGATAATCAAAACTTCTTGTTAATGCATTCTATGGGTGTGAATGTCTCAGGTCAGATTGCTTCAGTAATTGCTGGTGGACTGATTATGAGTTTGTTTATGTAAGGAGACCAGCTATGTTTTTTGAACCAATGAATTTTATCAACAATCTTCATTACCTTGTTAAGGGAGAAGTAGGATTATTTTTGGCTTTAGGAATAATCTCTTTATCGATTATCATCTTAAACAAATTATCTGAAAAAAGTTAAAATACAAAAAAAGAAAGTAGTTATTAAATTACTTTCTTTTTATGAGGCAAAATGTGAAATTTTGCACCATTGGTATTGATAGGTATAGATGTAGAGATGTATAATCAATTTAGGCAAAATATGCTATAGAAAGTTTTGTAGTCAAAAAGTGAAAGGACTGATATAAATGAAAAAGATACTAGTGTTAATATTGTCGTTATTAATGATTTTGTTTTTATTTGGTTGTCAGACAACTAAAGAAAAAGTTGAAAAAAACTTAAGTGATAAAAATTACAAAAAAGCCTATGAGTTAGCCTTGATAACAGAAGAAAAACAATTAATTGATAGAGTAATTATCACTTGGCAAAAGGAAATTCTTGAAACTTAAGTAATAGATGAAGAGTTTAAAGAGTTAGAAATAAAAGAAGCAAAAAGTTTTAAAGTGTTTGCTGAAAACATTTTGAATTATATGTACAAGAAAGAAAAATTAGATAACAAGCAATTAGAATTAGTCTATTCGCTTTTTAATGGAATTAAAGACTTTAATTGGGAAATTAATTTAGTAAAAGAGGTCTTTAATGCTTTAGAAACGTATTCAAATGAGAAAAAGATTTGGCTTACTGAAGAAAGAAACCCAGTTTCATATGAAGAATATTTTTCAAAAGAACATATTTATACAGAAGATTCAAAAATGATTCTAAAAAGTGACGAAGATACTGTAAATAATGAAGTAGTTTTTGATAACTATGGAATGGCTATAAATTTAGTCTATGAAGATGGAAGTTCTAAAAGACAATATGTTTTATTTAAAGACTATACAAATTACACCTATTTGGCATCTGATGGCTATTGGGTATATTGTTTTTATGGTAAAGATTTGTTGAGAATTAGTATTGAAGGAGAAAAAGAAACTTTATATACTTTTGCACAAGACATTAAATTGCATGACAATACCATACATTTGCCATATGAAAGTGAATTTGTATTTTTGGATTACGACATCCTATTATTCAAAGAAATTATTAATGATTCAGCTTACATCCACAGAATGTATTTACCTGAAAAAAAGATTGATAGTTTTAAGTTGAATTTATCAGGTGATGAATATGCTTGGTTAGGTTTTGGTAACTTTGAAGTTTATTCGTATGAATATGCTGGTGAGATACGTTATTATAATGAATTAAAAGGTCAAAAGAGCTCAAATCATATCTTATTTTATGCAGTTAATCCTGAGTATCTAAACAAGGCTAAAATGCTTAAAGAAAATTTAGATTTGTGTTATAAACTGTATAGAAAATATCTTTTTGTAGATTCTGAAGAAGAAATGAAATCTGAAATGGCTGAGGCTTTAGAAAATCCAGTGGCTTATAATGATGCTATTAAAAAATTAAAATGGATTATCGCAAGTGAATATGGTGTTGAAGAAAAAGCAAATTATGATTTAAATGTTTTAACTGGTCAAACAAAAATTCGTCACTTAAATCCATTTCTTCCACCAGAAGGATTCCCATTTTAGAAATTACAATAAGAGTAAACAACATTTAATTGAATAGATAAAAGATTAGGTAAACATTTGAAATAACCTAATCTTTTTTATATAAGCGATTGATTGTTTTAAAGATTTGACTTTTTTATAAATATGTATAAAATATAAGTAAATGCGATGAATAAGACAACAGTTATTAAAACTTATATAGAGAGAATCGTGGTTGGTGGAAATGATTTGTGGTAATAATAGCTTACTACTTAGGAGCAGGACTTGAAAAAGAAACCCGTTAGTTTACGTTATAACATTTGAGAAGCAATTAAGGTGGTACCACGTCAGTCAACGTCCTTTTTAGGACGTTTTTATTTATATTTAAAGG
>JAAZJL010000045.1 GCA_012800355.1 Erysipelotrichia bacterium
TAGAACATGAGGCTTTTGAATATTTAAAAAATGCTAACGCTTTAGTTAGTAAACCAATAGAAAGATTAAAAATCATGAATCAACCTGCAATTGATTTCTATAGAGACTTCAATGTAGATTTAGAAACTGAGATGCTGGAGATTTCTTTGTGTGCTCAACATAATAATGGAGGATTAGACATCGATTTATGGTGGCAGTCTAATTTAAAAGGATTTTTCCCAGTAGGTGAAGTAGCTGGAACTCATGGTGTCTATAGACCAGGAGGATCAGCTTTAAACTCTGGTCAAGTTGGCTCAAATAGAGCAGCACTATATATTAGTAAATTATGTAGTAATGATACTCATGATAGTGAACAGTTTAAAAAACTCAGCAGTAAAGCAGTGGAAGAAATGAATCAATTAGCTAATGATTGTTTGACAAGTCATTCAAATCTGCAAGAAGTTTTTAAAGAGACAACTAATAAAATGAGCAGTTATGGTGGTATTATTCGCAATCAAAAAGATATAGAAAAGACTTTAGAATATATTGATAATATTCTGTCTAATTTTAGCAGTGAAATTAAAATTGCTTCTTTATCTGAATTAAGCTGGTTGTATAAAATTAGAGATAATTTAATAGCTCAAAAATGTTACTTAACAGCTTATAAAGATTATATAGAAAATAAAGGTGGCTCTAGAGGAAGTGCTCTTTATACTGATGCAACTGGAAATAAACCATACAACTATTTACCAGATGAATTTACTTTCCGAGTTGATGATCAGTATTTAGCAGAGCAAGTTCAAACTATTCAATATATTAAAAATAAATGCATTTGTAACTGGCGTTTAGTTCGTGCTATTCCAAAAAACGATGACTTTTTCGAGAATACTTGGAGGAGTTATAGAGAAAACGGCAATGTTTTCTAAAATAATGTAATTAGATTTTTAACATATTAGTAGTTGGAAAAACAATTATATGTCGGTAAAGATACATAATTGTTTTTTTATAGTTAACGTAATAGGATAAAAAAGTTATTAATTAATCAATTCTATTTAGTTTTATACATTTTTTAGTGAAATTTTAATTATTCACTTTTATTAGTGTAAATAGTATAATTAAATAGTGGAGGAGTTATTATGTTTGATAAAAAGGTTAGAATCAAATGGAATGTTGTTATTCCATTAGGGTTAAGTGTTATTTTAGTGTTATATCTACTGATTTCATTAATAGCTGGACTATTTGGTCCAAAGACGGGAAATTTAGATATTTATACAATTGGAAATTTTAATGCAAAGAAAACTCTAGATATAATTAATAATGAGGATAGAAGTCAACCAATTTTAATTAAGGATTACAATTTTTATGGTGAATCATTAAACTTGTATTTTGAAAGTTATGGAGATGATATCACTAAATCAAATACTTTAAATGGAAAAAGTGTTATTTTGAAAGATTTAATCAATTCAAATAATGTTGTCACTTTTGCTGATTTGACAAAAGATGTCGATAACCAAATCAATTTAAATAAATTAACTCCTGGTTTTTACAGTTTGTATATTGTTGATGGCGATGTAACTTTTAGAGCTTACTATCAGTCAGTTTTATCTGTTAACAATACTTTGTATACTGTTTCTCGCTATGGTAAGAATTATAAGATTGAAGTAATTGCAGATAAACATTTATTTGATGAAATTAACTCAGAGAAGAAAAAACCACTTACTGATGTTTTAGATCAAAACTATATTTATATTAAAGTAACTGTTGCTGAAGAATATCCACAATATGATATTGCTTTATCTACTTCTCCGGCTTTAACAATGAGTGGTATTTCACTTGTTGGTGAGCAAGTTGGAGATTTTATTGAAGCCCAACAAGTCTATGAACTTGCTTTAAAAGTAAAAAGTGAATTAGAAGCAAAAGGTTTAAGAGTTTTAATTTTAAAAGATGAATATGGACAAGATATTCAATTTTATGGTAAAGGTGGAACATTAGAAAAAGCTTATAAGAGTGGAGCAAAATACATGATTCATTTAGATATGGACTTTTATGGAAAAACTGGAATTATGTATGCTAATAGATCTTCTGGAAGAATGGCAAAAGCTATCTTTAACTATATTTCAACAGAAACTGATATTTATCCTAATGAAAAATATCTATCTAAATGTGATGTAGATACTAATGGCGTAACTGATTTACAATATGAAATTAGAGAAGCAGGTGGAGTAGTTTTATCAGCTGGAGTATATTCAGAAAGTTCTCAAAAAAATACCTTTGCCTATAATAATAAATACGGCATTGATACCACTCAAATTGTTACTATAAATATGTCAGATAGTAAAGCACGAAGTCTTTGGAGTCAGCAAAAAGATAAAGTTGCTAGTGCAATTGTAAAAGGTATCTTAGAATATTTACAAATAGCCAATTAAGTTGGCTATTTTAATGGAGTCATAAATGTTGTTGAAAATTAAAAATGGATCAAAGGGCTTCGGTGATGAAATACTATTTGAAGATATTGATTTTGAAATTAAATCTAATGAAAAAGTTGCAATAATAGGTAGAAATGGTTGTGGTAAAACAACCCTTTTGAAGATTATTAATAAGGAGTATGAATTAGATAGTGGCCAACTAATAATTGATGGTAACATTTCAATAGGTTATTTATCACAACAAGCTTTCAAAGATGAGCAGATGACGGTAAGAGAATCTTTTGCTGAAGTATATAAACATATTTTAGAGATTGAACAACAATTAAAAAAGGTAGCAAAAAGATTAGAAACTGAATATTCAGAAGAACTATTAGCAAAGTTTGCTAGTTTACAACATCAGTTTGAATGCCATAATGGTTATAATTATGATCAACAGCAAATAATGTTATTTACAAAATTTGGTTTTTCTTTAGATGATTTAGATAAAAAAATATCTGAATTTTCTGGTGGTCAAAAAACAAGAATAGCTTTTGTCAGATTATTACTTTTACAGCCAGAAATCTTACTTTTAGATGAACCAACTAATCATTTAGATATTCAAACAGTTGAGTGGCTAGAAGGATATTTACAAAAATATCCTAATGCAATTGTTGTTGTAAGTCATGACAGAATGTTTTTGGATAAGGTTATTAGCGAAGTTTATGAATTTGAGTTTAATAAATTACATCATTATGTTGGCAACTATAGTCAATATGTTCAATTAAAGGAATTAGAATTTAATCGTCAGCAAATTGCCTATAAAAATCAGCAAGAAGAAATAGCGCGACTTGAAAAGTTAATAGAGAAGTTCAGATACAAAAAAAATAAAGCAGCTTTTGCCCAAAGTAAGATTAAATACTTACAAAAGATGACTAAAATTGAAAGGCCTAATGAGGATAAAAGGAAGATGAAACTTCGTTTTGAAAAAAGTATTAAGGGTGGTAATACGGTTTTAATTGTTGAAGATCTAGAAATAGGCTATGATCAAACGCTATGTAGAATTGATTTACAAGTATATTCAGCTGACAAATTAGGTGTTATTGGTCCAAATGGTTTAGGCAAGAGTACATTTTTAAAAACTATCATGGGTTTAGTTGCTCCATTGTCAGGAGATTTTATGTATGGTCATCAAATAGAAGTAGCTTACTTTGATCAATCTTTGGCCCAGGTTAGTTCAACAAAAACAGTTTTAGATGAGTTGTGGGATTTATATCCAGAATATGACCATACGCAAATTAGAACAGTATTAGGAAATTTTATGTTTTCTGCTGATGATGTTTTTAAAACTTGCGATGTTTTAAGTGGGGGAGAAAAGGTCAGATTGCTATTGAGTAAAATTATGCTTTCTAAGGCTAATTTACTGATACTGGATGAACCAACCAATCATTTAGATATTGCGGGAAAAGAAGCTTTAGAAAAAGCTTTAATTCAATATGATGGCACAGTTATCTTTGTAAGCCATGATAGATATTTTGTTAATAAATTAGCTAATCGTATTCTATATATTGATGGTGATAAAACTAATTTTTATCAATTAAATTATCAAGAATTTTTAGAAAAAGTGAATAATATTGAATGTAATAAGAAAATAGTAGAAGTTAAAGAAGAAAAAATTATTGACTCTAAAACAGAAAGAGAAAATAAAAAAAGAGCTGAATCACTGGAAAGACAAATAGCAAGAGCAGAAGAAGAACTAGAAGATTTGCGAGCTTTACGTTTTGAAGAAGAGTATTATCACGATTATCAGAAAATGGATCAACTTAATAATGAAATAGATGATAAGAAAAATGAAATCATCAATATGATGAAAGAGTGGGAAAGATATGTCAGTTAAATATAGATTAAAGAGAAGTGCTCGAAAAACAATGTCAATCAAAGTAGAAAATGGTCAGGTTTTTGTTTTTGCTCCACTAATTACTCCAAAATTTATGATTGATGACTTCGTCAAAAAACATGAAAAATGGATTGAAAATAAAATTAATGATCCTAGAATTAATGTCTGTTTTGATTTGGAAAAGGACAAAGAAATATACTTTTTGGGTAAAAAATTTAATTTATACCTTATTACTGGTAAAAAAAGCGAATTTTTAATTAGAGATAATAATTTAATGCTTTGTGGAAAAAGCATAAGGAGTATAAAGACAAATTACAAAAAACAGTTAGCTGCCATATTGACTCAGTATGTTAATGAAGTTAAATATGAATTAGGTATTGAATTTAAACTTGATTTTAAAATTTATAAAAGTAGATGGGGTTGTTGTTACAGTAAAAAGAATTTAATTATTTTAAATTATCTTCTTGCTTGTTTACCTTATGAACTAATTAAATATGTTATTTATCATGAAATAACGCATTTTAAACAAGGAAATCATCAAAGACAATTCTACCAAGAATTAGAAAAAATATGCCCAAATTATAAAAGATTAGCTAAGGAATTAAAAAACTATACCATAGTAAAAGAATAGTTTTGATTTTTAAAATAAAGTTAACTAGTTAGTTGATTTATATAACCAATAAGAGTAAAATATATGTTGAGTTTACAACATATATTTTTCATTAGAAAGCAGGTATTTAATGTTTAATTTAGTTTTTAAATATACGGGCAAATATAAAGTTGCTGCGATTATTACGCCAATTTTAATGATATTAGAAGTGCTTTTTGATGTGCTTATTCCTTATATTATGTCTAAGATTATCGATGTTGGAGTAAATGGTCCAACTGGTGCTGACATCAATTACATTATTAAAATGGGACTTTTGATGGTTGGCTTAAGTATGGGGGCAATGATTTGTGGTGGCTTAGCTGGATATACTAGTGCGATTGCTTCTAGTGGCTTTGTTTATAATTTAAGAACCGCCATGTTTAAAAAAATTAATACTTATTCATTTGCTAATATTGAAAAATTTGAAGTTCCTTCTTTAGTAACTAGGATGACTTCTGATATGAGAATGATGAGAATGGCTTATGTTGCCATTGTTAGACATTTATTTAGAGCTCCAATTAATTTATTTTTTAGTGCTTTAATGGTTTATCAAATCAATCAGTCTTTAGCTACTGTTTTTTGGTTTGCAATTCCTATTTTATCTTTAGGCTTATTTTTGATTGGTTATAATGCTTATCCACGTTTTAAAATCTTAATGTCTAAATTTGATGACATGAATAGTAAATTGGAAGAAAACTTTATCGCCATTAGAGTAGTAAAAACATTTGTTAGAGAACAATTTGAAAAAATAAAATTTAAAAAGACATCTGAAAATGTTAGAGATTTTCAAAGAAAAGCTGAAAGCATTGTTTTGTTTAATGATCCATTTTTTAACTTAGTTATGTATAGCTGTATGATTGCGGTTAGTTGGTTAGGTGGAAATTTAATTATTAATCAAATGATGACTGTTGGTGAATTTATGAGTTATCTTTCATACTTAAAACAAATCTTGTTTGCTTTAATAATGATTTCTTCAATTATGATGCAAATTGTCTTTGCTCAAGCATCGGTTGATAGAGCTAATGAAGTTTTAAATGAAGTTATTGATATTAATGATATTGGAAACGATGATAATTTAGTATTAGAAGATGGTTCAATTAAATTTGAAAATGTTAGTTTTGCTTATAGTAAAGATGCTCAAAAAATGGCATTAAGTGATGTTAATTTAGAGATTGCTTCAGGGGAAACAATAGGTATTATTGGTTCTACTGGTTCTAGTAAAACAACTTTGATTCAATTAATTCCCAGATTATATGATGCAACTGTTGGTAATGTTTATGTTGGCGGTCATAATGTAAAGGATTATAAACTGGATAATTTAAGAAAAGAAATAGGAGTAGTCTTACAGAAGAATGTTTTATTTAGTGGAACTATTGAAGAAAATTTATTGTGGGGAAATCAGAATGCTACTTTTAAAGAAATTGTAGAAGCATGCAAAGTTGCTCAAGCTCATGATTTTATCTCTGCATTTCCTGATGGTTATCAAACAGATTTAGGGCAAGGTGGAGTTAATGTTTCTGGTGGTCAAAAACAAAGGATAACTATTGCAAGAGCTTTGCTTAAAAAACCTAAGATAATTATCTTAGATGATTCAACTAGTGCAGTAGATACAGATACAGATAAACGTATACGTCAAGGATTAAATAAAAGACTATCTAATATGACAACTATTATCATTGCTCAGCGTATTTCTTCGGTAATGGATGCTGATAAAATTGTGGTTATGGAAGATGGTCGTATTACTGATATTGGTAATCATGAATATTTGTTAAAAGCTAATGAAATCTATAGTGATTTGTATTATACACAACTGAAAGGGGTGAGTGAATAATATGACTGAAAAACGTCGTTATCGTCAGATTCGCACAGCTAGAGCTGAAAACATCCCAGTTACAATTGCTAGAATATTCAGATATTTATCATCTTATAAACTGGCAATGTTTGTTGTTTTTGTCTGTATTATTATTGGAGCCTTAACAAATGTTGCTGCTTCATATTTCTTTGCTCCTATTATTGATGATTTTGTTGTGCCATACATAGGACAGGAAAATCCAGATTTAACGGAGTTTATAAAGATGTTGACCTTTATGGCAAGTATTTATTTGACAGGTGTATCAGCATCATATATATGGAGGAAAATGATTTCTATCATTTCTACAGGATTGTTACATGATGTAAGAACAGAACTCTTTGCCAAAATGCAAAATATGCCTATTAATTTCTTTGATGGTCATACTCATGGTGAATTAATGAGTTTCTATACTAATGATGTTGACACCATGAGACCACTTATTGCTGAAACTTTACCAGCATTAATTTCTACTGCAATTAATGTTTTTGGTGTCTTATTTATGATGATTAAATTAAGCCCTAAACTAACAGCAGTGTCTTTAATTGCTATGGCTTTAATGTTTATGGTAATTTATGTTTTAGGAAAAACAGGACGTAAATACTTTATTGAAATTCAAAAAGGTGGCAGTGATATCAACGGTTATGTTGAAGAAATGTTTCAAGGGCAAAAGGTTATAAAGGTTTTCCAATATGAGGAAGCTGCAATAAAACAATTTAAGGTATATAACGATAAAGTGTTTAACGCAGCAGTTAGGGCACATGCTTCAGCTGGAATGCTTATGCCTATAAATGCCAATATTGCTTATTGTTTGTATGCAGTAATTGCTGTATTAGGAGCTAAAATGACTATTGATGGAGTATTTACTTTAGGAGCATTGTCTAGTTTCTTATTATATACAAGACAAATTTCTGGTCCAATCAACCATTTATCTAATCAGTTCAATGGTATGATGATGGCAATTTCAGGTGCTGAAAGAGTGTTTAGAATTATTGATTCTCAAGATGAAGTTGATAATGGTGAAATAACACTTGTTAATGCTATTAAAGATAAAGAAGGTAATTTAATTGAAACTATCGAAAAAACTGGAATATTTGCTTGGAAAAACCCTTATGAAAATTCATTAATAGAACTAAAAGGTGATATTAGATTTCATGATGTAGTATTTGGTTATGAGGATAGAAAAATAGTATTAAAAGATATTAGTTTATATGCTAAGCCAGGTCAAAAGATAGCTTTTGTTGGTTCAACTGGAGCAGGCAAAACAACTATCACTAACTTGATAAATCGTTTCTATGATGTAAATCAGGGTAAAATTACTTATGATGGAATTGATGTTAAAGATATCAAGAAAGATTCGCTGCGTTCTTCACTTGGAGTTGTCTTACAAGAAACAAATTTATTCTCTGGAACAGTTATGGATAATATACGTTATGGTAATTTACAAGCAACTGACAAACAGTGCATTGAAGCAGCTAAATTAGCTAATGCGGATAGTTTTATTAATCGTTTGCCACAAGGTTATAATACGATATTAACAGCCAATGGAACTAACTTATCACAAGGACAAAGACAGTTATTAAATATTGCTAGAGCAGCAGTAGCTAATCCACCAGTACTTATTTTGGATGAAGCTACTAGTTCTATCGATACTCATACTGAAAGATTGATTGAAGAAGGTCTGGATAGATTAATGCATGGCAGAACAGTATTTGTTATTGCCCATCGATTATCAACAGTTAGAAATTCTGATGCAATTATTGTTTTAGAAAAAGGTCAAATCATTGAAAGAGGAAATCATGATTCTTTATTAGAACAAAAAGGTCGATATTATCAGTTATATACTGGTAAAGCACAGTTAGAATAAAAAGTAAGGTTGAAACTTTACTTTTTTATTTGAAATATAGAAAGATATTAGTATTGTATGATAAAATAAGTTTGAGGAAATAGATATGAAAAAAAGAAAAATAGGGCTACTGTTGATAGCTGTTGTAACAATTGTATTTTTAATAGTGAGTTTCTTTTGGTATGAGGTAAAAATTTATGCTCCTTATCCTTACGATGAAGGCAACTATAATTATAAACTTAGTTTCAGTGAAGCTAAGCGATATATAGAGCTTTTTAACAAGGAAACTTTTTATGAAACTGAAGTTTATACTTATGGTCAACTTACTGATAGTCAATGTTGTCGAATTGAAATTCGAATTGGATTAAAAAAACAGACAATCTATTTACATCATGAATCTGGATATATTTTTACTTATAAAAACAATGTTAGTTCAGAGAAAGTAACCGATAGACAGTTTTGTTATTTTGATTGGTTTGGTGATTATTTTAAATATCATCTTGAAGTAGATAGAAAACATAATGGACATATTCAAGAAGAAGGGAAAAGTCAATGGTGGCTTTATACTGAATCCCATGATCCTTATGTGCAATGTCTGCTTATTCCTTGGAATGGTTGGCTTGATTACTGGGGAACAGTATATACAAATGGTTTTACACCTTTAAGTCAAATAGTTGAAATTTTGGATTTAAGTTATTCTAACAACGGTTTTATTTCTCCATTTAAGGATTATAAATATAGCGATGAAAAGCTATGGGATTTATATGTAGAGATTAAACCTGATAACAATATTTTCACTTATAACGGATTAGAGATTATGTATGTAAATGGAAATTGTGACCTTAATAGCAATTTTATAGTACGACCTATTGATTATGTAAGAAAAAAATAAATGTAATTAAGAAATCTTATAAAATATAAAAGATTACCAACTTGGTAATCTTTTTGTTGATATTAAACGATAACTTTATAATATTCAATATTATTAGATGTTAAATAAAGACATATAAGTAAATACTGATGAATTGGATGATAGATCCAGCTAAAACAAAGAAGTGAAATATAGAATGAAAATATCTTTTTTTAACTCCTATGCCATAAATAATAGCACCGATTGTATAAGCAATACCACCATATAGTAGAATCATAAATCCATCATGAGTCAAGGCAATGTAGGTATCTTTTAAGATGGTTATTACAATCCAGCCCAAAGCTAGATAAGAAATGTGGGCGAAAATTTTATATTTTTCTAAATCAATTGAATTCAATATTATTGAAATGATAATTATTATCCAAATTATAATTAATAAAATAATAGATTTAACTGGACTTACTTTCATAATACTGCAAACCAATATTGGCGTGTAACTTCCACCGATTAAAATATAAACCATGCAATGATCAATTATTTGCATAACTTTTTTAGTAAATTTATGAGTTATGGCATGATATACAGTTGAACAAGTATATAACGCAATCAAAGAAAGAGCATAGATTATTCCAGTAATCAGTTGTGCAACATTATTATTTTGAATAGATTTAAGAATTAACATTACCAAAACAATAACACCAAAAAGCGCTCCAAGTCCATGGGAAATTGAGTTGATTAACTCTTCAAGTAAGTTATAATCAGGTAGTGTTCGATGTTCTAATTTTGTTCTCATGACACTTTTATTATATAAATTAATCATTCATTTATCAATTTAAATATATTTAAAATAAAAATATTTGCTATCAGTTTGACATTTAGCTTTACAATTACTAAAATATAGACAGTGTTGATTAGGAATAGTAAGTGAAACTGGACTTAATAGAAAGCTAATGGTTGATGGAAATTAGCAGACAATTAACTGAACTCACCCTATGAGCTGATGTATGACTGCGTTAAAGTCGTTTTGAGTGGACAAAAGAGGTCAACTAAGGTGGTACCGCCCGTAAGGGTCCTTAGAGTAGCACCTTTTATTTTTTTAAAAGAGGGAAGGAATTAATATGAGTTATAATCACGAAATTACAGAAGGAAAATGGAAAAAGTATTGGGAAGAAAATAAGACATTTAAAACAGATGCCTATGATTTTTCTAAACCTAAATTTTATGCTTTGGATATGTTTCCTTATCCAAGTGGTCAAGGACTACATGTAGGACATCCTGAAGGTTATACCGCCACCGATATTGTTTCTAGAAAGAAAAGGATGGAAGGGTATAATGTTTTACATCCAATGGGTTTTGATTCTTTTGGTTTACCAGCGGAACAATATGCTATTAGTACTGGCAATCATCCTGATGAGTTTACTAAACAAAATATTGAGTTTTTTACATCACAATTAAAAAATCTTGGTTTTTCATATGATTGGGATAGAATGATTTCTACCTGTGATCCTTCCTACTACAAATGGACACAATATATTTTTAAACTTTTATTTGATGATGGTTTAGCTAAATATATTGATATGCCAGTTAATTGGTGTGAAGAATTAGGAAGCGTTTTAAGTAATGACGAAGTCATGGATGGTAAAAGTGAACGTGGTGGTTATCCTGTTATTAGAAAAAATATGAAACAATGGGTAATCGACATTGTCAAATATGCTGAAAGATTACTTGAAGGTTTAGAAGAAATAGATTGGCCAGAATCAACTAAAGAAATTCAAAGAAATTGGATTGGTAAATCAATAGGAGCTCAGGTTGATTTTAAAGTAGCAAATACTGATGAAACCTTTAGTGTTTTTACAACTAGAAGTGATACTTTATTTGGCGCTACATATTGTGTATTTGCACCTGAACATGTTTTAGTTGATAAGATTACAACTGTTAAACAAAAACAGTTGGTGGAAGAATATAAAAAAGTTTGTGCTACTAAATCTGATATTGAAAGAACAGACTTAAGTAAAGATAAAACAGGTGTCTTTACTGGGGCCTATGCAATTAATCCTGTTAACAATAAAGAAATTCCAATTTGGATTAGTGATTATGTTTTAGCTAGTTATGGTACTGGAGCAATTATGGCAGTTCCTGCTCATGATGAAAGAGACTATGAATTTGCCAAAAAGTATAATTTAGAAATTATCCCAGTATTAGAGGGTGGAGATGTAAGTGTTGAAGCTTACATCGATGATGGAATCCATATAAATTCTGGTTTTATCAACGGCATGAATAAAGAAGATGCTATTGAAACAATGACAAAATGGTTAGAAGAGAATAAATGTGGTAGTGCTCAAGTTAATTATCGTTTAAGAGAATGGATTTTTGCTAGGCAAAGATATTGGGGTGAACCAATTCCAATAGTTCATTTAGAAGATGGAAATATGATTTCGTTATCTGAAGATCAATTGCCTTTAGTTTTGCCAACATTAGATGATTATTCTCCAAATAAAGGTGGAGCAGCTCCACTTGATAGGGCTACTGATTGGGTAAATATAAATGTTAATGGTCAAAAAGGTAAAAGAGAAACTTCTACCATGCCAGGAAGTGCTGGAAGCAGTTGGTATTTTTTAAGATATATTGATCCACATAACGAAAACGCTATTGCTGATCCAAAATTATTAAAACACTGGCTACCAGTTGACTTATATGTCGGTGGTCCAGAGCATGCTGTTGGTCACTTATTATATTCAAGGATGTGGAATAATTATTTATATGATAAGGGTATTGTCCCAGTAAAAGAACCTTTTAAAAAGTTAATCCATCAGGGAATGATTTTAGGAGCTAATGGAATCAAAATGGGTAAACGTTTCCCTGAATATATTGTTGATCCTAACGACATTGTTAAATTATATGGTGCTGATACCTTAAGATTATATGAAATGTTTATGGGACCACTTGAGGCTTCAAAACCTTGGAGTGAACAAGGAGTTGAAGGTTCTAGAAGATGGATTGAAAGAGTATGGCGCTTAATAATGGAAACACCAGAAAAGATTGTTGATGAAAAAACTCCAGAGTTAGATTATGTCTTTAACTTTACTGTTAAAAAGGTTAGTGATGATATTGATTCGCTAAACTTTAATACTGCTATTTCTCAAATGATGATTTTTATTAATGAATGTTATAAAGCTGAAAAGGTCAACAAAGAAATGATTATCGACTTTATTAAGATTTTAAGCCCTATCACTCCTCATGTGTGTGAAGAAATGCATCAACATTATACTGGAAAAGAAACATTGGCTTATGAACCATGGCCACAATATGATGAAACAAAACTAGTTGTTGATGAGGTTGAGATTGTTGTGCAAGTTAATGGTAAATTAAGAGGAAGAGTAAATGTTGCTTTAGATTCTGATAAAGAAAAGATAAAAGAATTAGCATTGCAAATACCTACAGTTGATGCTCAAATTAAGGGCAAAACAATCAGGAAAATAATCTATGTTCCTAATAAGCTGATAAATATAGTAGCTAACTAAAAATGTGAAATTATTGATTAATTAAAACATCTTGAAATGATTAAAAAGGTGTAGTAAACTTTATTGTTGAAATAGTTGAGGTGTTAATATGTTAATCGATAGAAAACTAGTTTTATGTCGTTATTATGGTAAAAAACAAAATGTTTTTGCTGATGCTGAAATTAAGAACTCTTCTTTGTCAATAAAAATAGAAATCTCAAAAGAAGGTTCTGTAAGTACTGATATAACGATATTATATTTTAATGAAAATAATACTAGAAAAATCTTTGATTTAATTAGAATAAAGGACTTTGAAGAGGAGTTTAACGGAGTAGAAGGTATAAAAAAGTTCGAAGAGTTCTGTAAGAAAAATAAAATTGAGTCTAAAATGAAGAAAATACGTTAATAAACGACTTTATAAATTAATTAAAGTTGACATGAACAAGTTAGTTTGCTACAATTACGAAGGAAAAGAATTGTGGAAAGAAGAAGCACCCCTTCTCACCTGATATCCAATGGGTATAGGTAAACAGCTACTGTCAACAAATGGGATTGATTTTAGTGGGTGCAAACCCACTTTTCTTTTATAGAAGAAAGAGGTGTTAATTATAAGTAGAAAAAATATGCCAGGCGATTTAGTCAATGAGAGCATCCGTTTCAGAGAAGTTTTAGTTATTGCTCCAGATGGTGAATCATTAGGAGTCATGTCTCGCAATCAAGCCATTAATACAGCCTATGATTACGAATTAGATTTAGTTTGCGTTGCTGAGAAGGCTAAACCTCCAGTATGCAGAATTATGGACTATGGAAAATATCGCTTTGAGCAACAAAAGAAAGCAAAAGAAGCAAAAAGAAATCAACATGTTACTGAGGTTAAAGGAGTAAGACTTTCTCCAGTTATTGATATTAATGATTTTAATACAAAAGTTAGACAAGCAAAAGGTTGGCTTGAAGGCGGTAACAGAGTTAAAGTTGATATGCGTTTTAGAGGAAGAATGATGACTCGTCAAGATGTGGGTAAAAAAGTTATGGAAAACTTTATAACTGAGTTAAGTGAGGTTGCTACTATTGATAAACAGCCTAAACTTGAAGGCAATACCATGTCTTGTACATTAACGCCAATTAAAAAGTAGTGAAAGGAAATAAATTAGATTATGCCAAAAATGAAAACAAAAAGAGGTTTAGCTAAAAGAGTTAAAGTTACAGGTACTGGCAAATTAAAAAGAGGTCGTGCTTATACTTCACATTTAGCGCCTAGAAAATCAACAAAACAAAAAAGACAATTAAGAAAGGCTTCATTAGTTTCTAAAAGCGATTACAAACGCATTAAGTTACTAATTCAAAAGTAGGAGGGTAAACAAGTATGGCAAGAGTAAAAAGAGGTTACACAAAAAACAGACGTCGTAATAAAATTTTAAAATTAGCAAAAGGCTATTTTGGTTCTAAACATGCTTTATATCGTACCGCTAATGAACAAGTAATGCGTTCATTAAGATATGCTTATAGAGATAGAAAAAATTTAAAGAGAGAAATGAGAAAATTATGGATTGCACGTATTAATGCTGCAGCTCATAATAATGACATCAATTATTCTCAGTTGATGTATGGTTTAAGATTAGCAAATATTGATATTAATAGAAAAATGTTATCAGAACTTGCAATTCATGACCCTAAAACATTTACAACGATTGTAAATAGAGCTAAAAAAGCAATCGAAAAAGCAGATGCTTAATAAAAATTAAAAGACCTATTATGGTCTTTTTTAATATATTAAATTAGTACATTTTACTGTTCCCTCATGATTTACTACCTATAATCTAATGTTTTGTTTTTCAAGTTGTTCAATTATTTCTTGAATTGTTTGATAAACCATATTATCAGCTAGACCGAGAATGAAGTTGTTTAAATAGCGTCTTACATCACTTTTATAGAGATAGATTTTTTTATTTAAAGCATAGGCAATCCCAATTTCAGCTGCAGTTCCTGAATCCATTTCAAGTCCATTACAATTAGCAATTAAATAATCACAGGTATAAATTGCTTTTAAATCCATATAGACACAAGCAGCTATTAATAGTTCACTGCTTTTTTCTGTAATTATTACTTCTTGTGGCAGGAAAGTAGTAAATCCTTTTGCTCTTAAGGCATCAGAATTTAATTTGTTGGTATAAGTATCACCTTCATTAAATAATGGGCCAGCCATATATATTTTAGGTTTTCCAATTTCATATGGTTGCATATACTTAGTTAAAGCTAAAACTGTTTCTTCATCTGAGATTTCATAAACATTATTAATATCTACTGGTTTGGTTCCATATTTTTCTACAAAGACAGGGTAATAAAGACCATCTTTTTGATAGAAAGCATATAGTGGATCATTGTCATTACATTTGTAAAATTTCATATTTTTCCTTTCCTTTTTAATAACTATGTTAATAAAATTATAATGCAATTTTATAAAAAAAACGAATTATAAGGTTTGTATAATATATTTAAACAGAAAGAGAATAAAAAAAGAGGATGACTAGAGTCATCCGTTAATACTTTATTTGTTTAATTCTGTAATAATTTCTTCAATTGAACCATAAATTTTATTATCAACTAAACCACTGACGAAATTATTTAATTTGAATCTTTCATTGTAATAGTTTCTAACATCACTTTTATAAAGGTACATTTTTTTATTTAAAGCATATCCCATTCCGATTTCCGCAGCTGTTCCTGAATCAATTTCAATGCCGTTACAGTTAGCTACAATATAATCACATTGGTAGATTGCTTTTAAATCCATAAAGAAACAAGCTCCTTTAACAAGTTCACTACTTTTATTAGTAATTACTACTTCTTGTGGTAAAAAAGTGGTGAATCCTTTTTTTCTTAAAGCATCGGAATTTAATTGATTACTATATCTATCACCTTCATTAAACAGTGGACCAGCCATATAGATTTTTGGTTTATTTGGCTCATATGGTTGCATATACTTGTTTAAAGCCAAAATTGTTTCTTCATCTGTGATTTCATAAGCATCTTTAACCTCTACTGGTTTGGTTCCATATTTTTCTACAAAGACAGGATAGTAAAAATCATCTTTTTTATAGAAAGCATATAGTGGATCATTATCGTTACATTTGTAAAATTTCATTTTAATCTCCTTCCTTTTTTATATTCAATTATATATTGAAATATATAATAGTTATTAATTATTATCTTCTTTTTTTAGTAAAAAACTGACAGGTTTGCCATTAATACCGATTTCTTCACCTTTTCTAAGTTTTTGAAAATTATTAAGATGTTTATATAGTATTAAAGCACTAACTGACAAAGCAGCAATTATAGTAATTAGTGGTGCATTAGTTAATATACAATAAATTGGAAAACATATAATAAACACCAGTGTTGCCATAACTATCCAGTTTGCTAGAAATGATAATGCTAGGCCAATGACAACTAAAACGATACCGATTTTCCAGTTGACAGCGAAAACTAGGCCAATGTAACAAGCAAATCCTTTGCCACCTTTAAACTGCAAATAGAAAGGGAAAATATGGCCGATAACTGCCATACATCCAGCTAAAATAGCTGCTCCTTCTTGACCTGGATAAAAGTGTCTAATTAATAAAACAGCAATAAATGCTTTTAAAATATCATAAACAACAACTATAAAGAAAGCTGGCCACCCCATTGTGACCTTGGCATTAGAAGCACCAGCATTATATGTTCCTTTTGATCTTATGTCAAAACCTTTAAGTATGCCTAAAAGATATGCTGGATTAATACAACCCAAACCATAACCTAATAAAATTGCTATTAAATAACTCATAATATATCTCCTACAAATAATATTATCATTGATGATTTAGACAAGCAAGTTACTTTCAATATTAGTGATGACCAAGGGACTTTTTGGATTTACAAATAAAATACTTGATTTATTAATCTTAGAGTTGTAACATTAAGTTAGTTGCGACTAACTTGGTGAAAAGTATTATTAAATTGAAGGGAAAAAGGATTTAAAAATGAATAATACAAAGAAGAAAATTGCGATATTAGTTGAAAGAAAAATTAATCATTTATTAACACATGTGGATGATATATTACTAAATAATGCTTTTAAAAAAATGGGTCATGACTCTGAGATAATTTTTTGGGATGATAATACAGTTGATTATAGCCAATATGATGGTGCGATAATTAGATCTTGTTGGGACTATGATAAAAGATTGACAGAGTTTTTAGATAGAATGCGAGAAATCAGTAAGCAAACCACTTTGTTTAATTCTTATGAGATTATAAGTGTCAATGTAGATAAAAGATATTTACTAGATTTACAAAAAAAAGGAGTCCCTATTGTCCCTACAATAATTGTAAATAATTTAGAAGATATTAAACTTCTCGATAATTGGAGTCAAGTAATTGTTAAACCAACAGTTAGTGCTAGTGGCAGAGATACCAGTTTACACAGTATTGATAATAAACAAGATATTATTGATTCATGCAGAGCTATAGTAGAAAAAGGAAAAATAGCTATGATTCAACAATATCAAAAGAGTGTCGAACAATATGGAGAGCGTTCAAGCGTAATAATTGCTGGTGAGATTACTTTTACGATGAAAAAAATACCAAAGAGTGGTGGTTTTTTGGTACATACTCATCACGGAGGGAAATATATTCCAGTTGATATCACTTTACAAGAACAAAAATTTATAAACTTATTACTTAACAAATTGGAACAAATACCTTTGTATATGCGAGTTGATTATTTAAAGGGCGAAAATGATAATATTCATCTTTTAGAACTAGAACAAATTGAACCTAATTTGTACCTCAGCAAGAATAAAAAGGGATTAATGCTATTAACAAAAGAAATGATAAAAAGAATTTAAAAATATTGTTAAAAAAGTAAGGGCTACTTAAAAAGACTGTGTGCAAGATTGTTATAGATGCTAAAAGTTCTGATATTTGTTTTCACACATTTCAGTTACTTGATTATAATGTTGAAATAGCATTTTAAAAGGGAACAATATATGTTTTAATAATGTGCTTATTAATTTGTATAATAATTGAGTTTGTTTATAAAATTCATTAGATTTAATATATTTTTATAGATTCTCTGTGTAATAAATATTTATCATATATTTTTGACCAAACTTAATAGCTAAAATGATATTCACTTTTGATTAACTTGTAGAATATTTTTTAAATAGATGTGTAAGAGTTTATAGACGATTAAAGAAAGTGATGTTTCTAATCGTCTTTTTTAAGCTAATTTAAGAGGGTTATGTTATGATTTAAGTGTTAAAAGGATAAAGAAATGAAAGTTTTACTGACCACTTTAAATGCTAAATATATTCATAAAAATCTCGCTTTGAGATGGCTTTATGTTGCTAGAGATAAAAGCCACAAAACAGTTTTAAAAGAGTTTACCATTAAAGATAAATTAGAAAATATTGTAGATAATATTGTTGAGTTTAAACCAGATTTAATAGGTTTTTCTTGTTATATTTGGAATGGTGAGCAAACCTTAATTTTAGCTAAAATGATTAAGGAAAAGCTGAAAAATGTGAATATCGTTTTAGGGGGACCAGAGGTTAGCTATCAATACAAGGATTATTTAACTGAAGATATTGATGGAATTTTATTAGGTGAGGGTGAAGTATCTTTTTGGCAATATGTAAATAAAGAAGACAACATAAATGGCTTAGTAACTCACGACTATGTAAATACAACCATGATTAAAACTGATATTACCTATCTAGAAACATTAGAAAGTCCATATTTATTAGATTTTGATTTAACTGATATGGATAAAAGATATTTATATGTGGAAACAAGTAGAGGCTGTCCTTATAAATGTAAATACTGCATGGCTTCTTTAGATAATGAAATTAGAGATTTTTCTTTAGATTATCTTTTTGATTTATTTGATAAGTTGGAGAAAACAAATGTAAATCAAATTAAGTTTTTAGATCGAACATTTAATGCCAACAAAAAAAGAAGTTTATTAATTGGTAAAAGATTAATCGATTTTAAAGATGATGTTTCTTTTCAATTTGAAGTAATGGCTGATAACTTATCTTTAGAATTAATTGATTTAATTTGTGCTAATAAAGTAAAAAGTAAATTTCGCTTTGAAGTTGGCATTCAATCATTTAATAAAGAAACCTTAAAAGCTGTAAGCAGATATCAAAACACTGAAAAAATGATTGCCAATCTTAATAGGTTAGTTGAAAATAATACGATTGTTCATGCTGATTTAATTGCTGGACTGCCAAAAGAGGATTTAAACTCATTTAAACTCACATATCAAAGATTGTTTAAGTTGAAAGTTGATGAAATGCAAGTAGGTATTTTAAAAATATTAAAAGGAACAGCTTTAAGTGATGAAGTGGATAAGTATGGAATTATTGCTGATAAAAAATCTCCTTATCAAATTATCAGCAGTGACATATTTTCTAATGAAGATGTTAAAAAAGTGGAATTAGTAGCTTTAGCTACTGAAAGGTTATGGAATAGAAATATTTGTCGAAAAACATTGTGGTATATATTTGAAAGGCTAGAATTAATGTTTGATTATATGCTTGTTTTGGGAAAAAAGATTGATAATTTAAAGAAACCGTATCAAAGACATCACCTGTTTAAAATCGTCTACGAATCAATTAATGACGAAACAGCAAGGTTAAATTTGCTAAATGAGTACTATTACTTGTTTAAACAAAGACCAGTTAGAATTGCTGAAAACAGTTTTGATAAAAAGCTAAAAGCTAATATATTAAAATCAGTTATAAAAGAAGGATATTTAACTCAAAATGATATTCGTTATAGTTATTTTGATGATAGTATTTATCAAGGACAAAAGTGTTATCAGATGTTAATATATAATAGTGATCAAATGTATCCTGATAGATATTTTGTTAGTTTAAATTTTGATTATTTAGGAAAGGAAGATTTAAATGAAAGACGTTATGATAGCATCTGGCAATAGTAACAAAGTCAAAGAGTATAAAGAAATACTAGAACCACTAGGTTATGTTGTTCATGATTTAAAAGAAACTAAACATTTACAAGTAGAAGAAACAGGTGCTACTTTTGGGGAAAATGCTTTAATCAAAGCAGAAAGCCTTAAAGATATATACGATATGATAGTAATAGCCGATGATTCTGGCTTGGAGATAGAAGCTTTAGATAATCAACCTGGTATTCATAGTGCCAGATTTTTGGAAGGTTATGATTATAAACAAAAAAATCAAATCATTTTGGAGTTGATGAAAGATAAAACAAATCGTAAGGCCCGTTTTGTCTGTGCAATTGCTTTAATAGATGATCAAAGACATATATTTGAAGGGGTAATGGAAGGTTCCATTGCTTATGAAGCAAAAGGGGAAAATGGTTTTGGCTATGATCCAATTTTTATGACTAAAGAGTATGGTTTAACTAATGGACAACTTACATCTCAACAAAAAAATGAAATATCACATCGAGGAAAAGCTACAAAGCTATTATTGGAATATTTGAAAGGGAAAAACAAATGATTCATATTGTTTTATTTGAGCCAGAAATTCCACAAAATACAGGAAATATTATTAGAACAGCCATGGCGACTAATTCAACTTTACATTTGATTAAACCTTATGGCTTTATTTTAAATGAAAAGCATTTACAGCGTGCTGGGATGGACTATATTGATAAAACTAGAATTATTGAACATCTAAATTGGGATGATTTTATAAAAATATTAAATGAAGATGATGAAATATATTATTTAAGTAGATATGGACATAAATATCCAGCTTCATTTGATTATAAAACTGTAAAGGGTGATATTTTTTTAGTTTTCGGTAAAGAATCTACTGGAATTCCTAAAACCATCTTAAAAAATAATTTAGATAAATGCATTAGACTACCAATGGTAGAATCAGCTAGAAGTCTAAATCTTTCTAATACAGTTGCTATAATGGTTTATGAAGTTTTAAGACAACTTGATTATCCGGATTTGAGCAAAGATGAATGTCAAAAAGGAGCAGATTTTTTAGAAAGAAATAATTTTGATGAGGTATTTTAAATATGTGTTATAATGTTGTATGTTAAAAAGGAGGGCCAATTATGTTAGAAAATGTTAATGATTATCTCTCTCTTTTTTCAATTATTATAGTGCTTGCAATGGTTGTAGGACTAGTTATATATTTTTTCAATTTGAAGGTTATTGAAAAAAATATCAGAAAGGAAGTAAAGTATTACGATTATCAAAAACCGAGTAATACTAAAAAATAATTATGAGCATTGATAAAAGGTTGATTAAAAATTTATTTTTAGCTTTACTGTCAGCTATTGTGGCAGCTATAAATTTAAATTCTTTTGTTCACTTTGCCAATATTACTCCAGGTGGGTTTTCAGGTATGGCTTTACTTTTGATAAGAGTATTTGATAAGTTTTTGGACATTGAATTAAGTTACTCTATCTTGTATTTAATATTTAATATACCAGCAGTTATTTTGGTTATTAAATATGTTGGCAAGCAATTTACTCTTGTTTCTTTAGTAGGAATAGTATTAATTTCTGTGTTTGTAGAAATTTTACCTTATTTTCAAATTACTGAAGATTTATTACTAAGTGCAGTAGCTGGAGGAGTGCTGTCTGGTGTCAGTTCAGCATTAGTTTTGATGGCTGATGGCTGTGCTGGTGGAATGGATTTTGTTTCGATATTTTTTGCTAAAAGATTCAAAAAATCATTTTGGAATGAATCATTAATGGTAAATGCCACATTACTTGTGATAGCTGGTTTATTATTTGGTTGGGAAGCGTCATTATATTCGATAGTTTTCCAATTTACAGGAACTCAAGTTGTAAAAGCAGCAGATAATAGATTTAAAAGAAATGCTTTTATCATTATCACAGACAATGAAGATGGAATCTGTCAAGATATTCAAACTAAATTAAACCATTCAGCAACTATCCTTGATGGAGTAGGATATGCCTCACAAAAACATAAGAAGGTAATTTATACAGTTTGTGGCAATTATGAAACAAACATATTGCTGGATATTATTCAAAAACATGATCCGAGTGCTTTTATTAACATTACTCATTCTGAAAGAGTAGTAGGTTACTTTAACGAAAAACCTTTCTATTAAAAACCTTACTTTAAAAGATAATAATCAAACATTAACTAAGTGATTGTAGTAAAAAAACAATCATTTTTTTAGGAAATAATTAGTCAAGCAATAAATATATTACTGGGTGATTATTTTGAATAAGAAAGTTATTATAATTGTTGGATTTATAGGTTTGATATTATTAATGTTAATTACTTCTAATAGTAATATTCTAATAGAAAAAAACATTGAAACAGTTGAAGTAAAAAGAGGTAACTTTATTTATGATTACAAAACTTATGGAATTGTAAATAGCAAAAACCATCACTTCTTTTTTAATGGTTATATAAAAAATGTCTATAAAAATATAGGAGAAGAAGTTAAAGAAAAGGAAAAAGTTATAAGTTATATCAATGAATATGGAAAAAGTAAAGACTTATTAAGTGAAGTTGACGGTTTTGTTTATCAAATAGAAAATAATTGCGTAACGATAAAAGACTTAGATTATTTTGTAGTAGTTGAATTAATTTATGAAAAATTTGTTTTGATAAAAGAAGATGATATTTGTTTTATTGGCATTAACAATAACTATTATGAAGCTATAGTTATAGAAAAAGTAAAATATGATAATCAAGATAATAAGTATAAAGTAATAATAAAAACAAATTATGATGATTTAATCTTTTCCCAACATGTTAATGTTACTTTTCATCTCCAACAAAAAGAAGGTTTAATAGTAGATAAAAGAGCGCTTAATTATGATAGTGATGGATATTATTTAATAGATGAAACCTTTAAAGAAGAATTAAAAAATTTAGAAAAATATCGAATTAATGTTGATGTTATTATGAGTAATGATAATGTAGCACTAATATCTGCTATTGGAATTGAAAATAGAAAAGTATGTATTATATCTAACTACTTAAAGGAGTTTTTAAGTGATTAGGTTAGATAAAGTGGTGAAAAAATACAAGGTAGATGATAAAGATTTATTAGCTTTGAATTATATTGACTTGACATTAGAAGAAAGTTGCTTTGTGGCGATTGTTGGAGTTTCAGGTTGTGGTAAAAGCACCTTGTTAAATGTGATAGCTGGTTATGATGATATTGATTATGGTCATTATTATTTTAATAATAAAAGTGTAAAAAAGTTTTCTAAAGAAGAAAAACTAAATTTAATAAAGAGTATTGGTGTAGTTTTTCAAGACTTTAATTTGTTAGATTATTTAACTGTTAAGGAAAACATTTTATTGGCTTCACGTTATATGAATAGCAGAAAAGACTTGCTAAAAGTAGCAAACAAGTTAGATATTTTGGATATTTTAAATAAATATCCCAGTCAACTTTCGGGTGGCCAAAAACAAAGAGTGGCCATTGCCAGATGTTTAATCACTAACAAGAAAATAATCTTAGCTGATGAGCCAACTGGATCATTAGATGTGGAAAATTCAATGAAAATTATGGAGATATTTAAAAAGTTAAATGCTGAAGGCATATCCATTGTAATAGTTACTCACGATGAAGATATTGCTAGTAGATGTAAAAAAATAATTAGAATGGAGAATGGTCGTGTGGTTAATTAAAGAAATTTTTTATCAAAGAAAAAGGCATTATTTAACCATACTAGCTAGCTGTATTTCTATTGTTTTACTATTGTTAGTCAATATTATTTCCAGTTATATTATTGAAAATGTCAGTTTAACTTTTGAGCAATTAGGATTGAATATTAGTTGTGTTCAATTGTTAGAAAAAAGACAGGATAATTGGATAGATAATATTACTGAAATATATGATATAGAAAAATATAGTCCCTATAATAAAAAGCAAGAAAAAGATTATAAAATAATTGGGTGTGATAATGGTTTGGCAAATATTTTTACTTTTAATTTTGAAAGTGGTCATTTTTTAACTGAGACAAGTAATCTATATAACGATAATCAAATAGTAATAGGGAATAATTTAAAATATTATTTTAATTGTTATCGAGTAAATGAATTGATAAATGTTAAGGGGATTTCTTTTAGAGTTGTTGGAATACTGGAAAATGGTAGTAAAAACCTTTATGAAGATTTTGATGATTGTATTTTTATATTTGATGAATATGTAACTGATTATACTCAAAGTGGTTTTTATTTTGTTAATGAGAAAATGTTTAATGAAAGGCAAATAAATGATTTGATAGGAAAAGATAATTATATTTTCATTGATCAAAGACAAACGAAAGATTCTTTAATAACTCTTTTAAACTTAATTAGAATTGTTTTATTAGCATTATCTTTTGTTTCGGTAGTTGTTTCTAGTATTTGTGTAGTTAATAATTCGTTAAGCACTATTCATAATAGAATGAAAGAAATTGGAATAAAAAAGGCACTAGGTGCCAGTAGTAGAGATATTTATTTACAATTTATTTTGGAAAATATATTTATATTTCTCATTTCTATAGCATTAAGTTGCTTAACTGTTTTGGTGATTATTAAATTAATTAATATATATGCGGAAATAAAAGTGACAGTAGATGTATTCAACAATATTAATTATGTTGCTTTGATATTGGTTATAGGTAGTGTTTGTAATATTTATCCTGCTAAAAAAGCTAGTGAAATAACAATTATTGAAACAATTAAAAATAATCAGTTTAGCTAATAAAAGTTATGAAGTTGTAAATATTTAATAATATTAAAAGGACCATTATGCCAATAAATAGTTTATTGACGATATTTTCATCAATTTTCTTATTAATACTTTTACCAGCAATAGCCCCAGCAATGCCAAAAATCATCATTTTAAAAAGAATTGGCCAAGAAACATTAGGCACTGATTTAGTGATAACTGTTTGAATTAGACTAGTTGCTTGCGAAAAGAAAATAATGAATAATGAATTTTGAGCTGCTTGTTTAGTTAACATGGAAAAGAAAAATTGAAGAACAACAATATTAATTGGACCTCCACCTATTCCTAAAAATGATGACAAAAAGCCTAATCCACTACCAATTGCAATGATGGTAAATGTTGAAGTTACTTTTAAGGTTTTTATTTTGTCCTTTTTAATTGTATAGATTAAAGAACCTAAATTAATTACTAATAAAATAAATGATTGAATTGCACTAGCATAAGATTGGTTGGTAAAAATATTTTTAAATACTTCAAAGATATATTTGCCCAATAATCCGCCAATTATTCCACCAATAGCTAAAAGGGTAGAAGACTTAAACTCAATAGCGTTTTCTTTTTTTATAAAAGAGCTAAATACATTAAAAGAAGTCATGGCCAAGACTGTGCAACCACTTAAAAAGTTGATTGTTGATAAAGCAAATAAGCCAAGTGAATCTAAAACTGGTTTAATAATGACACCACCGCCAATTCCACAAATGGATCCTATTATTGATGCTAAAAAGCTTACCAACAAAATTACAAACATTCCTTCACCCATATATAACTCCTTTTTTTAAACTACTTCATTATAACAAATATCTTAATGTTATAATAAAGAAAAAGAGAAATTTGGAGGTCGTAATGATGATTCAATTAAATAAAATACATTTAGCTATTGAATTTGCCAGTGAAGCACACAAAAAACAATATCGCAAAGGCACTGATAGGCCTTATATTGTTCATCCCATGGAAGCGTTGCAAATATTAACTGAAATGCAAGCATCTGAAGAACTTAAGGTAGCAGGAGTTTTACATGATACCGTAGAAGATACCGATATGACATTGGAAGATATTGAAGAACATTTTGGAAAAGTAGTTGCTAGTTATATTGCATTTGTTACTGAAGACAAATCAAAAACATGGTTTGAGAGAAAAGGTAATGGAATCGAAAAAACAAGAAATGCCCCATTTGAATTAAAAATGTTAAAACTTGCAGATAAACTTTCAAACTTACGTTCTATTGCTTTTGATTATAATAAAGAGAAAGACTATGTTTGGAATAGATTTTCGAAATCAAAAGTTGATCAAAAGTGGTATTATTTCGGAATGTGTGAAGCATTAAGCCAGTTAGAATTTACTGAATCTACAAGAAAACTTTATTTAGAATTTAAAACTTTATGTTATACATTATTTAAGTAGACGGAGAGTGGAAATGGAAGATTTAAAAAAAGTTATCAAATCAGTAGTGGGTTTTGCTGCTAGGGCAACAGTATTAGCAGTCGAAGTAGCAGCTACTACAGTAGAAAAAGTTATAGATGTTGCTAAAGAAGTAAAACAAAATAGAAGGATGGAGTTATTTATCGCAAAAGAAGGATACAAAAGATTTGTGATACACAAAACTACCAATCCAAAATTTGCTATCTATGAAATATACGATAGTCAAGAAAAGATTGAATATCAAATTGATGGTAGATTAACCTCAAGAAATTTTGCTGTTAATTTTGTGGTAAATGATCAAGTTGTTGCTGATGCATATGAAAACAAGTTGAAAAGAAAAAAGGGCTTGATTCACGATTCAGTTTCTTATGAGTTTACTTTAGAGGTCAATAATAACCATTATGGAAATATTAATGTTGGCTTTGATGAAGGACAGTTAAAATTTTATCTTGATACAAATAAATGGGAAACTGATATTAAGGTTACTGATAAAAAAGTAGATATAATTGATGAATTAGATCAAGTTGTATGTTCAATAGATTTAAAACCAAATGTAAAAGATATGGTAACTATTGATGTAAAAGAAAACCATAATCAACTTTTAGCCTTAATGTATTGTTTTGTAGTTATGGCAGTTAAAGAGTATTTAGATAAATAGTCACTGTTTTGACAAATAATAAAAAGAAAAGGGATGGTAGCATCCCTTTGTTTTAGAAAATATCAATACCCATTTTTCTTTGAACTTTTTTAAGTTTTTTATAAGAAATTTTATGGGCTTTTTCTGCTCCTTGCTGTAATGTTTTTTCAATTAAATCAGATTTTACGATATCGTTATATCTATTTTGAATGACTTCAATTTCTTTACAAACAACATCAGCCACTTCTTTTTTAAGTTCACCATAACCTTTACCTTTATATCTTGAAACGATTGAATTAATTGGTTCTCCAGATAAACTTGACATAATTTCTAATAGATTAGAGACACCAGGTTGATTTTCTTTGTCAAAGTTAACATTAGCAAGGTTATCTGTAATAGCACTCATTATTTTTTTTCTAATTACTTTTAAGTCATCCAACAAATAGATGCAGCCTTTATCTGAATCATCAGATTTACTCATCTTTTTATTTGGATCTGATAAAGACATAATTCTAGCCCCAACTTTTTGAATTAAAGGTTCTGGTACAACAAAAGTTTCAGAATATCGATTGTTGAACCTTTGGGCTAAGTCTCTAGCTAATTCAACATGTTGCTTTTGATCATCGCCTACTGGAACATAATCAGCATCGTATAATAGGATATCAGCAGCCATTAGTGAAGGATAGGTAAATAGACCTGCAGTAATTCCTTCTTCATTTTTTTGACTTTTCTCTTTAAATTGAGTCATTCTGCTTAGTTCACCCATATAAGTTTGACA
>JAAZJL010000003.1 GCA_012800355.1 Erysipelotrichia bacterium
AGTCATACTTCAATGATTGAAGGTACTGATTATTACAAGGGGCCAAATTCAAAAGAAGCATATCCAGAAGCTTTCGAAGATGGTTTTATGGAGTCACGTGTTTTAGTCTGTGCAAAAATTGCGGTTAGAGCAACCGAAATATTAAAAGAAATGGAAGAGAAAGGAGAAATTTTATAATGGCTAATTTATTAAAAAATGAATTTGATTCATTACCACAATATGAAAAAGATTTTAAAGTTCATCATTTAGGAATTAATAAGGACCAAATTGCTCCTGGAGTTATTTTAACTAGTAATTTAGAAAGAATCGAGATGATTAAAGATACTTTCCAAACTGCTGAAAAACAAGCTTTCCATCGTGAATATATTACTTATACAGGAACTTGTAATGATGTACCAATGAGCTGTATGACTATTGGAAATGGCTGTATGCCAACTGCTATTGCTGTTGAAGAGTTAAGACACATTGGCTGTTATAAAATGATTAAGGTTGGAACATGTTATGCAATTGATCCAAACTTAAAACCTGGCAGTATTTATATTCCTTTAGCTTCTTGTCGTGATGAAGGAGCTACTATTGAATATCTTAATCTTCAATATCCAGCTATTGCTGACCATAAAACTTTTATGGCTATCATGCAGTCAGCAAAAGAATTGGGTGTAAAGGTTACCAGTGGTATTTGCAGAACTCATGATGGTTTATTTTTAGAAAGTCCATTTGCTCATGATGGTGTTGAAGAAAGAATCAAACCATGGAGAGATGTTGGAGTTAGTGCTATTGATAATGAAGTTGCTGCTTTATATGCAATTGCTTCAATTTTGCAATTGCAAGCTGGAGCAGTTTATGTTGTCACAGATAACTTAACAACAGGCGAAAGTATGGATTTTAAAAAAGATTATGATGCAAGAATGTTAGAAGCAATTAAAGTTGCTGAACTGGCATTGGCTAAAGTAATTAAAGGAGAATAGCTATGAAATATAAATCAGTTAAATTAACCAATAATGATGGCAAGATGTGGCACATTGGTTTAGATGAAAATGATATTGGAAAGCATTTAATTTTACCTGGTGATCCAGCAAGATGTGAGATGGTAAATAAGTTTTTTGAAAATGGAAGACTTGCCCAAGTTTCTCGTGGCAATCCTACCTACACTGGAACTTACAAAGGAATTCCAGTATCAGTTATGTCTACTGGTATGGGACCAATGGCAGTGGCAGTATGTGTCGAAGAGTTAAAGCATATTGGGGCTAAAACACTAATTAGAATGGGAACTTCTGGTTCTTTGCAGCCAAACATTCCTGATGGCAGTTTTGTTATTGCTACAGGCGCAGTTAGAGGAGATATGGCTTCAAGACAATACATTGACTTGGCATATCCAGCAATTGCTGATATTGATGTAGTAAACGCTTTAAGACAAGCTTGTAAGGAATATGGTGTCAAACCTTATTGTGGAGTAATTAGAAGTCATGATGCCTTTTATCTAGAATCACCAGGAGCCCATGGCGGTCCAGAAGGTGTTAGAGAAAGAATTGATAAATGGACTGATGCGGGTGTTTTATCAATTGAAAATGAATCGAGCGCTCTATTTACAGTTTCTTCACTTTTAGGAGGACTAAGAGCTGGTACGATTTTATTAACTGGTGGATATTTAGGTAATAGTTATGGAGCGATGAGTACAAGCAATGATAGTGAATATCCAAAAAGAGTTGAACTAATGACCAAAATCACTTTAAGAGCGATTGAAATCATTGATGGATTAGAAGATTTAGTGGATGTTAGAGAATAATGTTAAGTAAGTTAATAAATAAAATTAATTTTAAGTCATTTTCAATAAATACCATTATCTATGTTTTGGCTGTTGTTTTAGCTAATCTTGGTATTGGTTGTTTCTATGTCTGTAGATTAGGTACAGATCCAATTAGTGTTTTAATCGATGGTTTACATTTAACTTTTGGTTTAAGTTATGGAACTATTTCCACAATTTTCAATACTCTTTGGGCAGTATTAATTATTCTATTTTTAAGAGATAAGTTTGGAATTGGAACATTTTTAACAGTTTTAATTGGTGGTCCATTAATTGATGTTTTTACCAATTTCTTGTTTGCAACTTTTCCACCAGAAAGCACTCATCTAGTAATTAGAATAATACTTTTAATTATTGGAGAAATCACTTTTGCAATCGGTACTGGTCTAACAATAGCAGTTAATTTGGGCATTGGTTGTTGGTCTTTCTTGCCATTATGGTTAGAAAAAGTTACTCCTTTATCTTTAGATAAAACTCAAATGATTACTGATGCGATAACATTTGTCATTGGTTGGTTATTAGGTGGAGTAGTTGGAATAGGAACAATACTAGGCGTATTAGCGACAGGGCCAATTATTGGCTTCGTATTAAAAGTGACAGCACCTATGTTTGAAAAGATAGGTCCAAACTATAAATAGTTATTTACATGATATAAAGTGGTATTAATTTATACCACTTTTTTATTATATGTAGTCAAATTTACAAAATAAATTAAATAATTTTAAAATATCACCTTTTAATTTAATTAGTTTAAAAACTAGTTGTCTCAATTTGTTGACTATGTTTCAGTTAAAGTGATAAAATGAATTAGACAATAGATGTGTTTTTTATGTGGTTAAATATAATTTAACATTTAAAATACATCAAAGAATTAATTGTAAGAAGGAGGAAATATGAAAAAGATTCTTACTAGTTTATTAGTAATCCTAATGGTTTTTTCACTTGTTGGATGTGACAAACCAGGCGGAGAAGAAGAAAACAAATATGATGTTGTTTTCTTAGCTGACGTAGGTACTATTTATGATGGTGGTTTTAACCAATTCTCATATAAAGGTATCGAAAATTATTGTGAAAAATCAGGTGCTAAAGGTACTTACTTGCAACCAGCTGCTAACGATGATGAGTCAAGAAAGACTATCTTTGAACAAGCAGTTAACCAAATGAGTGCAAAAGTTGTCGTTGCAGTTGGCTTTTTATGGGACGCTGCATTATGTCAACTAATTCCAGAATATCCTGATGTAAAAGTTATCTTTATTGATGCAGATGATTTATACAATATCGACTATAACTGGGATGGTATTGATGATTCAATCGAACATTCAGATAACTTAGCTATGATCACTTTTGCTGAGCAAGATTGTGGTTATATGGCAGGTTATGCTGTAGTATTAGATGGCTACAGAAAACTTGGTTTCTTTGGTGGTATGGCTGTTCCAGCAGTTGTTAGATTTGGTTATGGATTTATCGATGGTGCTGAAGCTGCTGCTAAAGATTTAGGTTTAGCTCCAGGTGAAGTTGAAGTTAAATACTACTATACTGGTACATTTGATGCTTCTCCAGACTTAGTAACATTTGTTGCTAACTGGTATACAGAAGGTACAGAAATTGTCTTCTCTTGTGGTGGAACAATTGTTAACTCAGTTATCCAAGCTGCAAAAGATGGCGAAAACAGATGGATTGTAGGTGTTGACACTGACGAATACTTTACTAGAAAAGCTGAAGGTGCAGAAAATGAACCATTAATCGTTACTTCTGCAATGAAATCATTGGAAAACACTGTTGAAGATGCTGTTACAGCAGCATTTGCTGGTGGAGATGCATGGAAAGCTTACACTGAAAAAGGTTTAATCACTTTAGGTGCTGCTGAAGATGCTGCAGTTATTGCTCCATACAGAGCTGAAAACTGGAGAGTATTAACACAAGAGCAATATGATGCAATTACTACTAAAACTATTGAAGTTCATGCTACTCTTGCTACAGAAGCAGATGGTGTAAATGGTGCTCCAATTATGGAAAGATATACATTAGTTACAGTTAAGTATATCGAAAAATAAAAAATAACAAAAAAATATTTTGCTAGGAGGTGTACTTTATAAGTACGCCTTCTACTTAATTATTTAGAAAGGATGGAAAATATGACGAATTCGGAAAATATTATTGAGTTTCGTCACATAACCAAAAAATTCCCTGGAATAATTGCCTGCAACGACATTAGTTTAGGGATTCGCAAGGGGGAAATACATGCGCTTTTGGGAGAAAACGGCGCAGGGAAATCAACTCTTATGTCGGTATTGTTTGGTATGTATACTCCTGAAGAGGGGACTATCTCTATTAGAGGAAAGGAAGTAAAAGTAACTAATCCAAGAGTTGCCACTGAACTAGGGATTGGAATGGTACATCAGCATTTCAAACTAGTTCAAAACTACACGGTCTTACAAAATATAATATTAGGGGAAGAAACTGTAAAGGGACCATTTTTGGATATGGACATTGCTCGTAAAGAAGTAGTTGAATTATCTCAAAAATATGGATTAGCAATTGAACCTGATGAATTAATTTCAAATATCACTGTTGGGCAACAACAACGTTGTGAAATTTTAAAGATGCTTTATCGTAAAGCTGAAATTTTGATTTTTGATGAACCTACAGCGGTATTAACTCCACAGGAAATCGACGAGTTAATGGGAATTATGAAAGGTTTGGCGAAAGAAGGTCATACTATTCTTTTTATTTCTCATAAACTTGATGAAATAAAACTTGTTGCTGATAGGGTATCTATTTTACGTCGTGGCAAACTTGTTGCAACATTAGATGCAGTTTCAACAACAAAAGAAAAAATGGGCGAACTAATGGTTGGTAAGGAAGTTAGCTTCCATGTTGAAAAAGAGCCAGCACAACCAAAAGAAGATGTCCTTAAAGTAGAAAATTTAACAATTATTAATAATGAAACTAAAAAGAAAGTTGTTAATGATGTTTCTTTTTCAGTTAGAAAAGGTGAGATTGTTGTTATTGCTGGTATCGATGGCAATGGTCAATCAGAGCTTATTTATGGTATCACTGGATTAATGCCAATAAATGAAGGAAAAGTATTAGTTAATGGTGAAGATTATACTAAAAAATCAGTTCGTGAACGCAATATGATTTTATCTCATATTCCTGAAGATAGACATAAATATGGTCTGATATTGGATTATCCTTTATCTTACAATCTAGCTTTGAAAAATTATTTTAAAAAAGGTTTTGTAAATAAATCAGGATTTTTAAATTTTAATAAGTTTAATGAATATGCTGATGAATTAATTAATAAATTTGATATTAGAAGTGGACAAGGAAGAACTACTATGGCTAGATCAATGTCAGGTGGTAACCAACAAAAAGCTATTGTAGCTCGTGAAATTGATCAAGATTCAGATTTATTAATTGCTGTTCAACCAACTAGAGGACTAGATGTTGGTGCGATTGAATATATTCACAAACAAATCGTTACTCAAAGAGATAAAGACAAGGCAGTCTTAATGATGTCATTTGAATTAGATGAAGTTATGGATGTTGCTGATAGAATTATCGTAATGTTTGAAGGTGAAATAATGGGGACTTTAGATCCTAAAAAAGTGACTGTCGAAGAAGTAGGATTGTATATGGCAGGCGTAAAAAGAGAGGAGAAAAAAGTATGAGTGTAAAACCTAAAAAATCATTTGATATTAATAAATATACTGGTTTACTAGCTTCTCTAATTGCCATTGTTTGTGGACTGTTAATTGCTTTTATTATTTTAATGTTAACTAATCCAGCTAAAGGTTTAGATGCTTTTATGACTATTATTACTGGTGGTCTTGGAATGGGTGGCTTTAAAAATATAGGTACATTACTATTCTTCGCTACGCCAATTTTATGTACTGGTGTTGCAATGTGCTTAGCTTTCCAAGCTGGAGTATTTAACATTGGTGGACCTGGGCAATTTTCTATTGGTGCTTTTGTTGCTATTGTTACATCATTATATTTTTCAAAGGATTTACCAGCTCCTTTATCATGGATGATTCCAGTTTTGGCAGCCATGGTAGCAGGTGCATTATGGGCGCTAATACCAGGGATATTGAGAGCCTACTTCAATGTTAACATTGTTATTTCAACAGTAATGTTTAACTATATTGAAATGTATTATATCTTACACTGGATTTCATTAACTTGTTATGATGCTCTAAAAGGTCAAACTAGACCTGTTCCAGCCAATTGTAAACTACCACAATTATTTATGCCAGCTTTAACACAAAATAAAGCTTCCGATATTGGTATTTTAATTGCTATTATTGCGGCAATAATTGTTTGGGTTATTTTAGAAAAAACCAAACTTGGTTATGAACTAAAAGCATGTGGTAAAAATCCTGATGCTACTAGATATGCTGGTATAAAATCAAAAAGAACTATTTTGATTTCAATTTTGATTTCTGGAGCATTGTGTGGATTAGGTGGTGCTTTATATCATTTATCTTGGTCAGGAGTTTATATAACATTTAAACTTGGAAGTGCACCAGAAGGCTTCACTGGAATTGCTGTAGCATGTCTTGCAAACAACAATCCACTAGGAGCGATTTTTGGCGCTAGTTTCTTAGCTTATTTGACAGTTGGTGGTAACTATATGCAAATCTTTGGATTCCAAAAAGAAATAGTTAGTATCATCACTTCAATTATTATTTATTTCTCAGCATTCTCATTATTTATGCGTCATGGTATCGAAAGATTATTATTAAAAGGCAAAACAAAGGATGCTAATGAGTTAGAGGAGGAGAATACATAATGGAACAATTATTTTTCGTATCTAGATACTTCATGTTTTTCTTCATTCCGCTATTAGTTGTTGCGGTTAGCGCAATGTTTTCTGAACGTTCAGGCATTATTCATATGGCTTTAGAAGCGGTAATGATTTGGTCTTGTATGTGGGGTGTTTTGTGTCTGCAATGGCTTGATGGAATTGTTGCAGGTCAATTAAGATTGATACTTGCTCTGCTATTTTCGGGAGTTATGGGTATCATATTAACAATGCTACTAGCTGTGGCCTCAATAAATCTGAATGCTAATCAGACAATTGTTGCTCAAGCTTTAAACACTTTCTCTCCAGCATTTTGTATTTTCTTTGTTAGATTTTTACAAACAGGTTCAGAACATGTTGCTATTCGTAATGATTTTATGATTAACAAGATTCCTTTCTTATCAGATATTCCAATAATTGGCGAAATGTTCTTTACAAAAATATATATCACTAACTTTATTGGAATTGCGATATTTATAATTAGTGCAATCGTAATTAACAAAACACGTTTTGGCTTAAGAATGTGTGCTTGTGGCGAAAATCCTCATGCTGCTGAATCGTTAGGTGTAAACGTTCAAAAATATCGTTATGCAGCGCTAGTTATTGCTGGATTTATTGGTGGTATTGGTGGTTTGATGTATATCATACCTGTATCTACAACATTTAGCCAAACAGTTAATGGTTATGGTTTCTTAGCGATGTCAGTATTGATTTTCGGTCAATGGCGTTTTAAATCGTTAATTGGAGCAGCAGCTTTCTTTGCTCTATGTATGACGATTTCTAACTCATATTCTGGAATTCCATTTTTGGCAAAATTAGGTTTTCCAGAGGCATTTTATAAGAGTTTACCGTTTATGCTGACTTTACTAGCGCTAGTATTTATTAGTAAAAATGATAAAGCACCGAAAGCTAGTGGGCAACCATACGATAAAGGAA
>JAAZJL010000046.1 GCA_012800355.1 Erysipelotrichia bacterium
ATTTTCCATCAATAATATACATTACTGAACCAGCAGAATGACCTGGAGTAAATAGTACTTTTACTTTAATAGAACCTAAGTTTAGTTCATCATTTTCAATCCACTTAATTTCACTTTCAACACTTGCTGCAAAACCAGCTAAGTTATTATTCTTTTGATTACGAAGAATTTTTTCATCTTCTTGACTAGCAATTATTGGACAGTTGTATTTTTCCTTTAGTTTGTCAACTGCACCGATATGATCAAAATGACCATGAGTTAATAATATAGCCACAACTTTAACATTTTCATTTTTCTGAATAACTTCATCAATTTTCTTAAAAGATGCTCCAGGGTCAATTATTATCATTTCATTTTCGTTAGATACAAGATAACAATTAGTTTGAAACATTCCTACTTTAATTACTTCGACCTTCATAATAGTCACCTAAAGAAAAAGCCTTTATAAAATAGGCTTCTACTTTTTCTCCCTGTGGATAGTCATTTTATTGCAACGTGGGCAATATTTCTTGATTTCCATTCTTTGAGGATGTTTTCTCTTATTACGAGAACCTAAGTAGTTTTCTTCACCACATTCGCTACACTTAAATTGAATGTTTTCTCTCACGTCTAAATCCCTCCGTTTTCAAACTTTGCTTATGTATAATATCATATATTGATGATTTTTTGCAATACTTTTACATCTAATCTCATATTTAGTAATATAATAATTATATTAATGAATTCTTCATTATTTATACTATATAATAGATTAAAATAATGTATCGTGAGGTAAAAATATGACTAATCGAGAAAATACTAGAAAAGTTAAAATTGGAAACATTACTATTGGTGGCGAAAACAAGGTTGTCATTCAGTCAATGTGCAATACTTTAACCAAAGACACCAAATCAACAATTAAGCAAATTAAACAATTAGAAAATGTTGGTTGCCAAATTATTAGGTGTAGTGTTTTAGATTTTGAAGATGCTTACGCTTTAAAAACTATTAAAGAAAATATTTCCATACCTTTAGTAGCTGATATTCATTTTGACTATAAACTAGCTTTAGCAGCAATAGAAGCTGGAATTGATAAAATTAGATTAAATCCAGGAAATATCGGCAGCAAGGATAATGTTAGAAAAGTAGTAGAAAAATGTAAAGAGAAAAATATTCCAATTAGAATAGGTATCAATAGTGGTTCAATCGAAAGATTTGTTTTAGATAAATATGGCAAAAACTGTCCTGAAGCAATGATTGAATCAGCCCAAAGACATGTTGATATTTTAGAAGAAATGGATTTCCACGATATCATTTTATCTTTTAAATCAAGTGATGTTAGATTGACAGTTGAAACATTCCTAATTGCCAGTACTATCTGGAATTATCCCTTGCATTTAGGAGTTACTGAAGCTGGAACTAAAGACTACAGTTTAATTAAATCGAGTGCTGCACTAGGTGAACTTTTAAGAAAAGGCATTGGTGATACTATAAGAATTTCTATTTCTGATAACCCAATTGAAGAAATTAAAGCTTGCAAAAAATTATTAAAAGCCTATGATTTAATTGATAAAGTTCCAGATTTAGTAGGATGTCCAACTTGTGGTAGAACTATGTATGATATGTTACCAATCATTAAAGAAGTTGAAGAGTTTTTGGAAACTATTCAAGCTAATATCAAGGTTGCCGTTATGGGTTGTGTGGTAAACGGTCCTGGAGAAGCTAGGGATGCTGATATTGGAATTGCCGGTGGAATTAAGGAAGGTTTATTATTTAAAAAAGGTGAAATAATTAGAAAAGTACCACAAGAAAAAATTGTAGATGAATTAAAAAAAGAAATTTTAGAAATAATCAATCATTAGATTGTTTATTTTTAAAATATGTATATAATCAACTTAAGGTTAAAAGGAGAATTTTATATGAATAGGGTTTATAACTTCAGTGCTGGTCCTTCTTGTATTTTTGAAGCTGTATTACAAAAAGCAGCCAATCAAATGTTAAATTATCAGGATTCAAAAATGTCAGTAATGGAAATGTCTCACCGTTCTAAAACTTATGAAGCCATAATCAAAGAATGTGAAGCTAGATTGCGTAGGTTAATGAATATACCTGAAAATTATAAGGTATTATTTCTTCAAGGAGGAGCATCTTTACAATTTTCTATGATTCCTATGAATCTTATGAAAAATAAGAAGGTTGATGTCATAAATACAGGACAATGGACTAAAAAAGCAATTGCGGAACACCTAAAACTTGGAGAAGTAAAAGTAATAGCTAGTAGTCAAGCAGATAATTTTTCTTATGTTCCCAAAGTAACTAAAGATATGATTAGCGATGATTGTGACTATGTTTATATCTGTGAAAACAACACAATTTATGGCACAGCCTATAACTATGTTCCAGAAACAAATGGCAAACCATTAGTTGCAGATTTTTCAAGTTGTATTTTAAGTAAACCATGTAATGTAAAAGATTTTGATTTAATTTTTGCAGGAGCACAAAAAAATATGGGACCGGCAGGTTTAACTGTTGTAATTATCAAAGAAGACTTAATAAAAGAAAAACCTGAACTTCCAAGCATGTTAAGTTATAAGATTCATGCAGATAACAATTCTATGTATAACACTCCTCCAACATATTCAATCTATATGTGTGGTTTGGTTCTAGAATATCTTGAAGAAACTATTGGCGGTTTAGAAAATATGCAAAAGATTAATGAACAAAAAGCAAAAATACTCTATGATTATTTAGACAGTTCTAAATTATTTAATAATCCCGTTAATAAAGAAGATAGATCAATTATGAATGTTACTTTTGTAACCGGAAACGAAGAATTAGATAAACTATTTATCTTAGAAGCTGAAAAAAATGGTTTTGTAAATTTAAAAGGTCATAGAAGTGTTGGCGGAATGCGTGCAAGCATATATAATGGTATGCCTATTGAAGGTGTTGAAAAGCTTGTTAGTTTTATGAAAGAATTTGAGGAGAAACATTATGTATAAAATAAAAATATTAAATGACATTTCAAAAGTCGGATTAAACAGATTCACAGAAAAATATCAAATCGCTGAAGATCTTACTAATGAAGATGCAATACTTCTAAGAAGTGAAAATATTCATAAATATGAATTTAATGAAAATTTAAAATGTATTGCTAGAGCTGGAGCTGGAGTTAACAATATTCCTATTGATAAATGTAGTGAAAAAGGTATTGTAGTATTTAATACTCCTGGTGCCAATGCCAATGCGGTTAAAGAATTGGTCTTTGCTGGATTGTTATTAGGAAGTAGAAAAATCTATGAAGGTATGCAATGGATTCAAACTCAAAAAGACAATGAAAATATTGCTAAAGATACTGAAAAACAAAAGAAATTATATTCTGGAAATGAGTTGTTACATAAAAACCTAGGAATTATAGGGCTAGGAGCAATTGGTGTTCAAGTTGCAAATTTAGCTATTGATTTTGGCATGAACGTCTATGGTTATGATCCATATATCTCATTAGCGAATGCATGGAACTTATCAAGAAATGTCCACCACTCTGATACAATTGATGAAATACTTAAAAATTGTGACTTCATATCAATTCACATTCCTTTAACTGATAAAACCATGAATATCATTAATGCAGATGTTATATCTAAAATGAAACCAGGAGTTAAACTTCTAAACTTCTCAAGAGATGGTTTAGTTGATACTGAAGCCTTACTAAAGGGTATTAAATCTGGAATTATCAGTAAATATATTACTGACTTCCCTGTTCAAAAGCTTATTGGTCAAGAAAATGTCTTAATTCTTCCTCATCTTGGAGCTTCTACTGAAGAAAGTGAAGATAACTGTGCTGTTTTAGCGGTAAAACAAACAATGGATTATTTAGAAAGGGGAAATATTACTAACTCTGTAAATTTACCTGACTGTAGTATGGAGATTTATAATAATGTAAGAATTTGTTGTATTCACAGAAATGTTCCAAAAATGATTACTCAAATTTCTGATGCCCTATCAACATCAAATGTTAACATTGAAAATTTAATGAATAAATCAAAAAACGAATTAGCCTATACAATGGTTGATATTGCTGATGTTGTTAATGGTGAAATATTAGGTAAAATCAAACAAATTCCAGGAATGATAAAAGTTAGTACTTATAACTTTGATAAAAATGATTGATGGACATATACATTTAGAAAATGGACCTTTAACTATTGAATATTTGGAAGAATTTATTAACGTAGCTATTAATAAAAATTTAAAAAGCATTCAAATATTAGACCACACTCATAGATTTATTGAATTTAGACCAATCTATGAAAATGTCGTTAATGCTGCAAAAATACAAGAAGAATGGTTTTTAAAAAAATCTAAGGATAATATCAATGATTATTTAAAATTAATCAAACTGGCAAAATCAAAAAAATATCCAATAGAAATCAAATTTGGATTAGAGGTCTGTTATACAAGTAAAAAAGAAAAAGAAATTAGAGAGATTCTTAAAAACTATGAATTTGATTTTCTAGTGGGAGCTGTGCATTCAGTTTTTGGCTTATTATACGATATGGAAAATTTCTCTAGAGAATTGCTATGGAATGTTTATGATACTGATGAAATATATAAAGAGTATTATAATGAAATTATTAAGCTTATGGAAAGTAATTTATTTACTCAAGTAGCACATCCAGATACTATAAAACTTTTTGACATCTATCCTTCATATGATTTGATAGAAACCTATAATAAAATAGCAGATTTAGCACTAGAAAAGGATTTATATTTAGAAAATAACTTTGGTTGTTATTATAGATACAATCATAAAGATCCTGGCTTAAGTAAAGAATTCAAACAAATTCTCTTAGAAAAAGGTGTTAAAATAATGCTTGCAAGTGATGCTCATATCCCTGAACATGTTGGCAAAAACTTTGAATTGTGGAAATAAGAAAACTGCAATAAGATAGTGAATATAAACAATATTTAAAAATAGAAATGATTAAAGAGTCATTTCTATTTTTGGTTTACTACATTTATAAAATTCTTTTTTAATATTTGGTAAAACAATTTTCTTTAAAATCGTATTTCCAAATAGTAACATTTATCGATTTTCGAGCAAAAGGATTAAATCCAAAAATTAGTTTATGCCTAATAGTTCCTGAAACACATTCTTCCTCTTTATTTGGATGAACAAAATAATATTTTTCATAAACTAGTTTGTTCCCTTTACAAACTTCTATCTGATAGATAGAAACATTAAATAACAAAACAAGAAATTCTATTGCTCGTGTGACAAAATTTGGTTCTCCTTCTTCTAATCCAAATGTGTAATCTTCAAAGTGTTTATGGTCGGTGAAATAACTGATAATTATTTCATTGTCAAACACTTCAAAGTGAACATTATTTTTCTCATCAATAGTAACAAAATCAGATTGATAAAGACGACCCTTATAGTCTGTGTTTTCAGTTAACACACTTGTTTTTGTTAAATCACAATATGGAGAAATTGCATTCAATAAGTTTTTTGTTATTTCATAGTTCATATTAATTACCCTTTTAATAATAACTTTAATTAAATACTCACATTAAGTAGTCTTTCAATTTCTTCTTTATAAGGTGGTACACCATCTCTATATGGAGTTTCCAAAATCATAGCTTTTCCTTTCAATAAGTGATGGTAAACTACTTTACTTAACACATCAAAACCAATGTTACCTTCTCCAATATTTGCATGGCGATCTTTTCTAGATCCAATAATATTTTTTGAATCATTGACATGAATCACATGAAGTTTATCTAGTCCAATTATTTCATCAAACTCTTTTAATACTTCATCAAGATTATTTAAATCATATCCACTGTCCCAAGTATGACAGGTATCAAAGCAAACCCCTATGGGATAATCTACTCTTTTAATAATTTCAGCAAGATGTTCAAAACGATAACCAATTTCGGAACCCTTGCCAGCCATTGTTTCTAAACAAACCTTAACATCAAAATCCTCTTTTAAAATCTCATTTAAACCCTCAATAACTTTATCAATACCATTTTCAAGAGTATCACTTAAGCTGCTACCAGGATGTAAAACAATATATTTGGCTCCAATAGCACTACTTCTAATCAGCTCATTTCTTAAAACTGCTTTCCCCATTTCAAAAGTTTCTGGTTTTATAGTATTAGCTAAATTAACAATATATGGAGCATGGATTATTATATCATCCATACTGCATCCATTTGCAGTCCAGAGTTTTGTCGCTTCTTTTATTTTTAAATCTTCAATAGGTGCTCTAAAACTATTTTGTGGAGCTCCAGTATAAACCATCATGGCATTAGCATTATATGATAAAGCTTCTTTGACTGCACCAACCAAATAATCAGGTTTAACCATTGATACATGTGATCCTAATTTAATCATCTTCTGCTCTCACTTTTCTCTCTTTGAGCTTTTTTAGCTCTTTCTTTTTGTTGTTCTTTGATTGAAGCTTTAATCATTAATCTTCTCTGTCTTCTTCTAATTTTGTCAATTTCAGCTTGTCTTTTCTTTTTATAACCTGGTTTAACTTTTTTTACTGGTTTTTTAGCAATTTTCTGAATTTCTACATCTTCTTGAGAAAGTTTTCTTCTTGTTGGTTTAAAATCAAACGGTTTTACATCTACCCATTGATCTCTTTTGTAGTCTTTATACAAAAATTCAAAACCTTGACTTCTTAACACTTTTATACCACTATGATCGCTTTGGTTAAATAAGACATAACTTACACCACTTCTACCTGCTCTGCCGGTTCTTCCGCTTCTATGAGTATAATAGTTCAATGAAGATGGTAAACCCAAGGAAATAACATGACTTACTGATTCAATATCAAGACCCCTAGCCATAATATCTGAGCAAACAATGTAACTTGTTCTATCAGCACTTATAGACTTTAAAGCCTGCTTTCTTTCTCTATTTGATAAATCACCGTGTATTTCGACGATATCATAACCATTATTTTTTAATAATTCGGCCACTGAAATGACTTCCTGTTTGGTTCTAGCGAAAATCATACAAACATAAGGTTGAATTCCAGGTAAAATTTTCAATAATTTATCTGTATATGACATATAACGACAATTTATTAAAACATGTTCTATATCTGGTGATAATTCATGTTTCTCTGTTGCTTCAATAATAGTAGGCCTTGTCATATATTTTCTTAAAAATGGTTGCAATTGACTAGGTATAGTTGCACTAAATACTAACATTTGTAACTTTTTTGGTAATCTACCACAAATTTCATCAACCTGCTGTAAAAAACCCAATTCCAAAGTCATATCTGCTTCATCAATAACTATTATCTTAGCACTGTCTAATCTTAGTACAGCTTCATCAACAAACAAATCTTTAAGTCTACCAATGGTTCCAACCACAATATGAGGTTGTTGACTTTTAACAGACTCAATCATTCTTTCTTTATCTTTACCAGATGCAATAAGTTTAATGTTTATATTGTCATTAAACATGTTTATTTCACTGATCATAGTATATAACTGAATTGCTAACTCACGGGTTGGAGCTGTAATAATAGCTTGAATTTCGTTTAAACTACTATCAACCATCTGTAAAATCGGAAGGATAAAAGCATGAGATTTACCAGTACCAGTAGCTGAAATTCCAATTACATCCTTTTTATCCAATATTAAAGGAATAGTTTTTTTCTGTATTGGTGATAAATCTTTAAATCGTTTGTATTCAATTAATTGTTGAATATCTTCTCTAAAATTGAATTTCATACTTTCCCTCCTTCTCAGGAATTTATTGTAACATAAAACATTTACTTTATGTTACTATAAATATGGTGTTAAAGATATGGAAGTTATAAAAGTTATACCTTCAGGTTACTGTAAAGGCGTTATTAATGCGATCAATAAGGTCAAAAAAGCTATTAAGGACTACCCTGATAAACAAATATATATTTTGGGAATGCTAGTACATAACAAATATGTAGTAGGTGGTTTTGAGTTGTTTAATGTAATTACCTTAGCAGATAAAAACAAGACAAAAGAACAACTACTAGATGAGATTGATGATGGTGTTGTCGTTTTTACCGCTCATGGTATTGATCCTAAAATAAAACAAAAAGCTTTAGATAAAGGTTTAATTGTTGTTGATGCTACCTGCTGTGATGTAACAAAAAATGCTAATTTATGTATTCAGCATTTAAATGAAGGCTATGATGTTGCTTATATTGGCAAAAAAAATCATCCTGAAAGTGAGGCTGTTTTAGCTCTTGATGAAAGAATTCATTTAATAACTAATATTCAAGATGTACAAAATTCAAATATCTTAAATGATAAAATACTAATAACTAATCAAACCACTATGTCAATTAATGATATTGAACAAATCATAAAAGCATTACTAGTTAAATATCCTTTGGCCAAAGTTGTTGAAGAAATATGTAGTGCAACTAGAACTAGACAACAAGCAGTTAAAGAGTTAGAAGGTTTTGATACACTGATTGTGGTTGGAGATCCAAATAGCAACAATACCACTCAACTTGCTAATATTGGTAAGCAGGCAAAGATTAAAAATATTTATAAAATTGAAAATAGTCTTGAACTAACTTCAATTAACTTAGATAATATTAGTAAAGTAGCTGTAACTTCAGGAGCCTCAACTCCAGGCTATCTAACCCAGCAAGTTATTGATTATTTAAAAACAAGAGATGAAAAATATCTTAATGTAGATTTAGAAAAAATACTAGATTTATAAAGGAGAAATTATGTTAAATATTATCTTCATCAACCAACAAGCTTATAAAGATACTCTTGTCGGAAAAGAATTATTACATTTATTAGATAAATCTGTCCTTTTAAATACTGAATGGGGCTGTTTTACTGATTATTTTGATGATATTTCTTTAAATATTGCTTTAGATAATATGGTTTATAATATTAATAATTTGCTTCATAGTAAAAAGTTTGAAAACATTATCATTGGTTGGAGTTTTGAAGATGTCGAATTAATAAATCAACTAATTAGCCATTTAGATAGTGAAGATGCTCAAATAACTATTTTTAATTTAACTGATACAACTATTGAAAATGTAACAAACTACGAATTGTTAAATAAAGAATATCATAAAGAATATTATACTTTACAGTCGACTGGACAACTAGTAAAAATGTCCTATGTTGACACAACTGATTGTTCAGCCTTCAAAAGTGCCCATATTCTTTCAATGATTATCCAATAAATAAAAGACCATGTTAGGTCTTTTTTTAATGTTACTTAGTGTTTTTAGTTATTTTAACATCTAAGGTGTAATCTAATTGAATTAAATCAACACCAGCAGCAATTAGCATCCTTTTGCTAGCAATTGTATTGTCAGCATCAGCATATTTGTCTGATTCATAATAGATTTTCTTTATTCCTGATTGAATAATGGCTTTTGCACATTCATTACAGGGAAAAAGTGATACATATAAGCTGCAATCTTGAACACTTCTAGGAGCATTTAATATGGCATTTAGTTCAGCATGAACAACATAAGCATACTTTGTTTCTAAAAATGAGCCTTCTCTATCCCAAGGAAAAAGCGAATCATCACAGCCTCTTGGCATTCCATTATAACCAATTGAAACAATCCTATTTACATTATCAACAATTACTGCCCCAACACCTGTGTTTGGGTCTTTACTTCTTAGAGCACTTAAATGAGCTAAGCTCATAAAATAAGTATGCCAATCAATTACAGTTTTCATAGTTACTCCCCTTTATAATATTTCTGTGTTTCAGTTATATATTTCTTAGCAATATTATCTAAGTTCATCTTTTTATATAGTTGATTGATTTCGTAATCTGTTCCATCATAGAACTCATTGAAATCTTTGTATGTAAATGACATATAACCTAATACTACTGTTAATATAATACTACAAATTAATGAATTAATTCTTAAAGATTTACTACTATTTGTGGCAAATATCATTCCAAGCATAATTCCTGTAACAAATCCACCCAAGTGACCTAAAAGTGAGATTCCAGGCATTAGCGAAATAATAACATTCATGTAAATTGTTCTAGATATTTGTTTTCTAAATGCTGGTATTTTAAAGTAACCTTTTAAGGCAAACATTACAACTAATGCCCCAAAAATTCCAAAAATACCACCAGATAAACCAACAGCAATAATATTTCCGTTGCCAATAAATATGCACACATTACCCATAACAATAGATACGGTTAAAATCAATAAAGTTATATTTTTACCATAGTATTTCTCTGCTACTATGGCCATATCAAATAGAGCCATCAAATTAAAAAGTAAATGTAAAAATGATGTGTGAACAAATCCTGCTGTTAAAAAGCGATATATTTGATGCAAAATAGTTATATATGCTTTATAGTAAGCACCAAAAATAATAGCGCTATTTAGTAAAGAGGTTTTATAAGCTGAAGCAAATATTTGAATCGCAATAAAAATAACGACGGAAACAACCGCTGGCAAAAGAAATGATAAACAGAAACCTTCCTTCAGGTTAAGTTTCTTTCTTTCTGATTTAGCTTTTTTTACACTTTGCATAGATTTAATAGCTAAATCCGTTTCAATTCTTCTTTTTTCTGTTTCAATATTATCGACATCATAAATAACTGTTGCAATCTCAGGAAAAGATTCTAATATTGGTTGCATAACATCGGTATTTGGTTGAAGTTTGATGTATTGAATATCAGTTAAAAAATAATTAGAAGAATCTTCATTAAATGAAATATCTAGTATTAAACCTGTTTCAGATTTAATTAAACTTCTTATTTTATTAATGGTGGCAATAATAAAAGGATATTTTCCTGTTCTTTCTTTATCACTGTCATTACTAATATGAATTATTGGAAATGATTGATTTTGTTCATTAATTAACCAATAATCGATTTCCTTTTTTTCAATCTTAAAATTACTTACTATTGAAACCTGTAAGTAATCTTTGGAAACTATAAAATATTTAACCAATTGTAAAGCCCATAGCGAAGCTTTGCTATTCATAGTATATAACCTCTTCTCTTAATTCTTGTAGATAATTCTGGAAATCTTCTGGTAATGGAGCATTTACTGTCATACTTTTTTTTGTTGTTGGATGAACAAACGTCAACTCATAAGCATGCAATAATTGACCATCACCTTTTTGTTTTCTATTGACATATTTTGAATCATTAACTATTGGAAAACCAATATATTCCATATGCACTCTTATTTGATGAGTTCTTCCTGTTTGTAAGGCACATTCTATTAGTGAATGATTTTCAAATCTTTCTAAAACTGTAAAATAGGTGACTGCATCTTTACTGTTTTTATCGGTTACAGCCATTCTCTGTCTATCATAAGGGTCCCTACCAATAGGAGCATCAATTGTTCCGTGATCATGGCCAATAACACCATGAACTAAAGCATAATACTTTCTACCCATTTTATGATCAGCCAACTGCTGAGCTAAAAACTCATGAGCATCGTTATTTTTTGCCATAATAATTAAACCAGTAGTGTCTTTGTCAATTCGATGCACAACGCCAGGTCTTAATACTCCATTAACATCACTTAATTTACCACAATGATATAAAACACCTTCAACTAAAGTAAGTTCTTTTGTTGTAGCTGTTGGATGAACAATCATCCCCTTAACCTTGTTAAGAATAATAATATCTTCATCTTCATATACAATATCTAAGTCCATTTTATGTGGTTTAACAACATATTCAACTTCTTCTGGTAAATCAACAATAATTTCTTCACCTATTTTTACTTTATAGTTACTCTTTACCGGTTCATCATCAACACTTACCAAGCCTTCAGCAATAAGTTTTTGTAACTTAGTTCTTGATAAGTCTACTTTACCATTTAAAGCTTTATCTATTCTTAAACCATCCATTTGTTCATCAACAATAATTGTTACTTCTTCCATAAACGTATCTTTTCTCCAAAAAACAATTCACTTATAATCAATAATACTGCTCCAATAGTAATACAGCTATCAGCAATATTAAACACTGGAAAATCATAACCAAAAATATAAAAATCTAAAAAATCAATTACATAACCATAAACAAGTCTATCAATAACATTTCCAATTGCTCCAGCTAGTATTAATTGTAGAGAAATTTTCTCTAATTTCTTAGGTTTATATTTAATGATATAAAAAGTAATAACAACACAAACAATTAAAGCCATAATCACAAAAAACCATCTTTGACCTTTTAAAATCGAAAATGCTGCACCTGTATTTTCAGCATAGGTGATATAGAAAAAGTCTTTTATAATAGTAAAACTTTCAGAATAAAAATTGCTGATAACTTTCATTGCTATTTTAGAAATCTGATCAATTAATACTAGTAATAAAACAAATAAAACACCATTCACGATAAATCACCTAAATCATTATAACAAATTTCAATATTAAATAAAACATGACACTAATTTCTAAAATTGATGATACAGAATTATATTTTTATGTTATTGGATGATGTTGTTTCTTGTATTATTGAATGATGTTTTATTGTTTAACATCACAGATTTTTATATAATATAAGTGGAAAGAAGGTTATATATATGGATAACAATAACATTTATACTATTAAGTTAAATTCCAATCACTTGGCAAAATGGATCCGCTATTTATTTATAACGCTTTTAGTAAGTTATTTCTTTGGTACATTCGCTAATTTAATAGAGAAAATCGATGATACATCTGCATTTGCAGTAATTATTGTATTAAAATTTATTCAGTATTGTGTTGATTTAGTAAGTGCTTATTGTCTATTAAAACTTTCACAAATAGAAAAACTATTTGAAAAAGCAGCATTGTTAGAAGTAATATTTGTTGTGACTAATATCATCACACTTTTTATCCCTGAATACAAAATGATCTTGCTTCCAAATGAAATATTAGCTTTGATGATGATTATTCCTTCTACTTTTGCTATCTACAGTGAATACTTAGAACACAAAGGTTTTCATAATTTATTAATAGGTTTAGAAGATACATTGGCCAAAAAATGGCATACACTTTGGTATATTTATTTGGTTTCAAGTGTCTTATTATTATTTGTTGGTCTTTCTGCTCTTAGCTCTATTAATAATATTGAATCTGGCTTTGAATCAATACTATTTGGAACTCTTATTAGTTCTATAGGTGTCATAATTCATTTTGTTTATAAACTAGTTGTTTTAAATAAATCAGCTAAATTCTTCCAAAACATGGAGATTTAGTCAATGATTATCAATTTTTTTAAACATTTACATACTGTTAACAAACATCGTTTTATTGTGATGAACTTATGTTTTAAACTAGGTTTATATTGGCAAGGCTTAACACATGATTTAAGTAAATATTCTTATATTGAATTTTTTACTTCAGTTAAATACTATACTGGCAGTAAAAGTCCTATTGATAAAGAAATAAAAGAAAAAGGCTATTCATCTTGTTGGTTACATCATAAAGGTAGAAATAAACATCATTGGCAATATTGGACTGATTTCTATCATGGAGAAGTTGTCTATATTGATATGCCATTAAAATATATTAAAGAAATGGTTGCTGATAGAATTGCTGCTTGCATGGTTTATCAAAAAGATAATTACCAACCTGATAGCGCTTTAAGATTCTATTTAAATTCACAAGAAAAATTGTTCATTCCCAAAAAAACAAGTGAAAAACTTCTATCATATTTAACTATAGTAGCTGAAAATCCTTTAAACAAAGCGCTTGAAATGATTAAAGCAGATAAATAAAGATGAAAGATTAAATGTCTAAATTACCTCAACACTTAAAAAACCAAGCAATACTTTATAGCTTGGTTTTTTATTAGTTTTTAAATAATTGTAAATCGAACATATTAAAAATAAAGGCAGATATTCTCTAACATTCATATCCTAAAGAACGAATATATTCTCTTAAATAAGCGATGTTTTCCTCAATGGTGTATTCTGGATTAAAGGCAGTTTTTCGTCCTAGAACAAGAATTGAAGCTCCCGCATTCAATAATTGTTCAATATCTTGATAACCTACTGAACCATCAACAGCTATATCGATTTCAAAATAACCTGCTTCATCCAGTTTTTTTCTTAAATTACGAATTTTATTCAACATCTGTTGATTTACTTCTGGTTCATCTACTCCCATATCTCTTATATAAAGATTAACAATTTTAATATAAGGTAATAATTCATCTATTACGCATAATGGGGTTCCTGGATACAGTGAAACTGCTGTTTCATTACCTTTCTCGATAGCTAATTTTAATAGTCTAGTTGTTTCTAAAGTAGTTTCAGGATGAATGTTTATAATATTTCCCTTACTCTCATTTAAAATAGTATCAATAATTAACAAGGGTTTCTCTAATATTAAATGAATATCCAAAGGAATATCTACTAAATCATTTAGTGGTTTTATAACTGCTGGACTCATTAAAGAAGTGCCTAACATTTGAGGATCAGTAATATCAAAATGTAAGTATTCAACTCCAGCTTTCTTTAAAGCCAGTACATCATGTTGTAAATTTAGTAAGTCTGCTCTTTCTAAAGATGGAGATAATTTAATCTTCATACTATTGTCCCAAAGCCTCATTTAGTAACTTAACTTGCTTATCAAACTGAGTTCCAGCAGTAAATAATGTTTTAGTACCACACACCAAAATGTTAGCACCATATTTTTTAAAAATTGGAGCAGTTGTAAAATTAATATTACCATCAACTGAAATTTGACAATGATTATTTCCAACTCTTTTCATCATTTCTTTGACACCTTCAATTTTACGGCCAATAATTTCAGGATAGTTATGACGTGGGCCAGCACCTGCATTTCCTTGAATTAGTGTAACTAAATCTACAAGTTCAGCAACATATTCAATTGAGTCTAACCCTGTTCCCATATTAACGACCACACCACACTTGCATTTTTCTTTAATTTTCACAAGATAATTTGAATAATGATCGCTACTTTCTACTTGTAAAGAAACAATGTCATTCTCATCTAACCAAGGCAATATCTTTTCAACTATTTCATCTGGATCACGAACCATTATATGAATATCAATTGGTATTTTAGTAATATCTTTAATTTGCTTTAGCAAATCTATTGGTAACATTATTGTATTGGTAAATGTCGTATCACAAATATCATAGTGAATGTAATCTATGTTATTTTTTTCAAACTTACGAATTTCATCCTCCATATGCAGAAAGTCTGCACAAGCTAAAGATGGTGCAATTTTAATCATGATTATTTCCTCCTTCTATTATTCTAAATTAGCGTGACGAATACGAATAAATTTATCAACTTCCTCGTTGCCTAACCTGCCGGTCTGATATATTTTAACAATTAAAGCATCACAAAAAATTAGTAATGATTGCTCAAATGTTGAACCACTACTTTGAATTTTTTCTTCGTCAATAATACGGTTAAATACCACCACATTATCAGCTTGTTTTCCAATAGTAGATTGTGGATTAGAAGTAATAACACTAATTCTTGCGTTATTTTCTTTAGCTACAGCACAATAACTTTTAAGATTTTTGGTTTCTCCGCTATTAGTTCCCAAAATTAATAAATCACCTTCTCTTATAGCAGGAGTAGTGGTATCACCAACAACATAAGAATTAAAACCAAACTGCATCAGCCTCATTGCCAAAGACCTCATCATTAGTAAAGATCTTCCAGCTCCTCCAATGAAGATTTTTTTACTTTTAAAAATCTCCTCTATTAAGCCATCAATATCATTTTCGTTGATTCCAGCACAAGTTTGTTTAAGTTGCTCTAATATCTTATTGTAAATGTCTTCAAATTTCATAAACTCTAACCTTCTTTAATCAAATTATACATTTTCTTACATGTTTCAACATAGTCATCAGCTTTATGGATGGCACTTCCAACAATAATAACATCTGGTTGCTCTTTCATAATAGTATCTAGAGTGGTAAAATTAATACCTCCTGCAACAGAGACCTTAGCATTTTTAACAATCTTTCTAATTCTTCTAAGCTCATCTATTGGATTATTTTTATCTGATTGTACATCACTAGCAGTATGAACACATATGTAATCAACACCTAATTCATCTAAATATTTAGCTGTAGTTTCTACATCACTAATACCAATCAAGTCAACCAACAATTCTTTTCCTGCTGCCTTTGTCGCTTCTAAGCAACCTTTGATTGTAGCAACATCAGCACAAGCACATACTGTGACAATACTAGCTCCAGCATTTAAAGCATACTCAGCTTCTAATTTTCCACCATCCATAATTTTGGTATCTGAAAGAATTTTTTTGTCTGGATATTTTTCACTAAAGTATCTAACTGGTTTTTGTCCATCCATTATAATCATTGGTGTTCCAACTTCAACAATATCAACATAATCCTTAATCTTCGATAATCTTTCATCCATCTCTTCAATTGACATTACATCAAATGCTACTTGTAATTTCATTTTAAATTTCTCCTTACTTTAATAAATTTTCAATCTCTGCTTCATATTCTTCAGGATGATCTAAATATCTGAAAATATCTGGATCTTCTGCAAATTGAGCAAAGACTGATTTTCCTTCAATTATACCTAATTTTTCATCATAACTAGGTTTTACAACCTTCAGTTGTGGTAAATTATTATAATTAGCATTTTGTATTGCTATTAAAATATCATTTTCCTTTAAAATGTAATAACTAAAACCATGTTTTTTAGTTATTGGATCGTAAAACAATGGTGTGTTTTTAGCTGCTAAATTATAAAAAGCCATAGGTTCATCACCAATATTGATTGCACAATGGGCATACCAAGCAGGGACAACAAGTTTTTCGCCAGTTTCCAATATTACTAACTTGACATCGTCTACTTTTAATTCCTCTTCACTATCAAAGTTAGTTGACTTTTGAAGAATAAAAGCTGCTTTTCCTTGTAAAATTTCATACACTTCAGGATAAGGCAAAACATGTCCTTTACTAACACCATGATAATGCCCAGAATTCTTTCGACATTCTCCATTCATTGTTCCACGATTAATAACTGTGATACCATTAGCAAAATCACGTTTTTCGTATTCTTCTTTTTCTTCTTCATTGTGATAAATTCCACTTACAAAAGCATAATTCCAACTTTGATCTTCTTCACTTAAATGCTTTAACAATAACGGGTTCATTTCGATACTTTTTTTATGTTTTACTGGACCAGTTAAGTATTCACGATTAAATGTAAATCCACTTTCATCAACATAAAAATCAAAATCTTTAGTTTTAATATGTTCCATATCAATTCCTTTCTAATATTTTAAAGTTTTTTATTACTTTCCAACATTTTTTTATAGTCTTCAATAATTTTCACACTGGCAGAAGTTCCGATTCTTTCACATCCAGCATCTAAAAAAGCCAATACATCCTCGATTGTCCTAATTCCTCCAGATGCTTTAACCTTGACATCATTCCCAACCACTGATTTCATTAATTTAACATCATTTAAATCAGCACCACCAGTACCAAATCCAGTAGATGTTTTAATAAATGTTGGACGAACTCTTCTAGCAATCTTAGCTAATTCTACAATTTCTTCCTTGGTTAGATAGCAGTTTTCAAATATTACTTTGCTAATAACTCCATTCTGATTGCAGATATCTACAATTTGACGCATCTCTTCTTCAATATAACTGTAATTCTTATCTTTTAATTCTGTAAGATTCACTACATAATCAATTTCATGAGCGCCATTAGCAATTGCATTTTTGGTTTCAAAAACTTTTACTTCAACAGTTGTCTGACCCAATGGAAAACTTACAGCAGCTCCAACATGGATGTCTTTCCCTTTTAAATATTTTGCACATCTTTTTGTTTGCCCTGAGTTTATAGCTACCATTGCAAAGCCATACTTAACTGCTTCATCACATAATTTACTCATATCGGCATCACTTGCAAATGCCTTAGCATTAGTATGATCTATCATACCTGCTAACTTTTCAACACTAATCATCCCAAAAATTCCTCCTTTTTATTTTTTTATTTATTCAGATAACATTGTTTCTCTGACAATTTCAACAGCTTTCTGATATTCAGACATGAAATACTTAAAGGTGTTTACCACACATTCACACTTTACAAAATCACTAGGTTCCATGACTCCTTCACTGTAAACTTGAACAAATAGTGGATTTTTAAGTAATTCATTTATTTTCCATTCTTCGACTGGTACATCATAATAATTCTTGATTTCAACAGCACAATCAACAAAACGCTTTTGCCATTTAACAGGAATAGTCATTGCTACATCTGCACCAATAAACTCTGACCAATGCAGTTGCGAACGATAATAGGCAATCAAAGGACGAGTTGAATAATTTCTTTCGCCAATCATTTTTATAATCTTTTTGGCAGTTGCAACTCCTGCCCAATTTAAAGCATCTGGATGTATAACTAACTTATTGTTTTCAGCATTAGCTTTGATAGAATCATCAATCATTCCTGGCAATAATGCCACCATTGGATTAAGTCTGCTATTATCTAAGCCCTCTTTACTACGACGTTTAAGCGCTCTTTCAATAGCTTCACAAACAGCAATAGCCTGATCAACTGCAAAACACTGGGTCCCCATACAGCTAATTCCATCATAAGTTGCTTGTTCAATTGCTTTAATACCATTTTCGGTGCAAGGAATTTTTATCTGTAAGTTAGGACCACAAGCATGTACCTCGTGAGCCATCTGTAATATTCTTTCATAGTTATTATATTCATATATTGATGACTGAACACAAAAACGTCCATTTTTTGGATTTCCCTGTTCCCACAAAGGAAGCATTATTTGACTACGAATCTTAGCCATTTCCAAAGTCCAAGCCCAAGTTAATTCCATTTCATTATATTCTGGATATTGTTGATGAAGTTTTGAAATTATCTTTTTGTGATAATCCCTAGATTCATTTATCATCATTTTCGCAACCCATGTAGGACTAGTAGTAATCCCTAAAGAACCTTGTTGTAGTCCATAGTGATGATCTTCAATAGCAAAAGAATCTGTCCATAAATCAGTCTGTGGAAATTTTTTATGCATTTCTAATAGCTTGTTCATCTTTACTCCTTTTAAGTGTTCACTTATATCCTTTTTTATTGGCATTAAATCAATATTATTAAAATCGCTAAAATCTATTAAATAATCTTTACCAATACATATATTGTAATTTTTATCTTTTAAACTGTCCCAAAACTCTTTCTGATTCAAAGTTATTCTTTTGATTTTACATATTTTATCTTTATTGTAACAATCGGTAAGATGACCCAGATGACGATTATTATCAGCGTTACGATTTAAGTGTCTATCATAAATAACCTTTTTATCACCATACAAACATACTGTAATAGCTTTGTAGTTATAACAATCAACTAACTGTTTAAGTTTTAAACGGTGATATTGATACCATGGATAATCAGTAATTATGTTAATTCCATGTTCCATTGCTTTTTGTAAACGAAGATAGAATTCTTCTAAAGCATTTGTGCACAATGAATCTTTTTCAACACGATTTTTAAAACCATAAAGATCCCAAAATTCTTCCTTAACTTTATCGTAGGAGAATAGCCGTAAGTTATATTCGTCAGCAAATTGTTTAGCTGTATACGATTTTCCTGTACCTGGAGCACCTGTTACAAAAACAATTAATCCCATCATACTATCTTTTAATAAGACTCCATATATGACTTAGCTACATTCTTAATACAACTTCTTAAAGTCGTGATATAATGACGAATATCTAATTTACCATCCCATTTTTTTCCATATTCAGAAACAGTTGATAGATATGCTGCTCTGATATCAGTTCCAACATTTATTTTGGATATACCCATAGAAATAGCTTTTTTTATATCACATAATGGAATGCCAGTTCCACCATGTAAAACTAAAGGAATATTACTTTTATCACTTAATGTTTTCAACAAGTCAAAACGAAGTTTTGGTTCCCCTTTATAAAAACCATGTTTATTGCCAATTGACACAGCAATGGAATCTACATCAGTTAAATTAATAAACTTTTCCATTTGTTCTGGATTAGTTAAAACTTCAATATCATTTTTGACATTTTCTTCATTTCCACTGATTAATCCCAATTCACCTTCAACAAAGACACCTTTGCCATGACAATATTTCACTATTTTTTTAGTGTTAGCTACATTTTCCTCAAATGAAAGAGATGAACCATCATACATAACATAATCAAAACCAGCATTTACACAATCATACAGCAAGTCGATATCAGTACAATGGTCTAAATGAGAAATCACCTGTACACCATACTTTTTTTCCATCAGTTTACATAACTTAACAAAGATATCAATTCCCATGAACTTACAACATGACATTGAAGCCATTAAAATTACTGGTTTATTCAATTCAGCTGCTCCACTAACAATAGCTTCCATGTCATCAAAAGTATTAACATTAAATGCCCCAATGGCTTTACCTTTTTGGCGGTATTCTAGCAAAATATTTTTTTTCATACTTTAACTACTTAACCTAAATCAGCTTCAATTACTTTAACAATAGAGTGAATAATAAATAAATGTAGTGCTTCAGCTATAATCAAATCATCAGTATTGACTGGACACCAGCAGTCTACCATACCTTTCAATTTTCCTCCATTTTTTCCAGTAAAAACAACTGTTATAAGCCCTTTCTTTTTAGCTTCTTCAACAGCAAGAATGATATTTTTACTATTACCAGAAGTCGAAAATGCCCACAAAATGTCTCCTTTTTTACCTAAAGCATTAACTTGTCTTTCAAAGACATGGTCATAACCATAATCATTGGAAATAGCTGTTAACACCGAAGCATCTGTCAAAGCAATAGCAGGATAACCATTACGATCCCAATTAATCATGTGGCTTACAAAATCATTTGTTATATGAGAAGCAGTTGATGCACTTCCTCCATTACCACACAATAAAACTTTCCCGCCATTTCGAATAACTTCTTCAGTCAAGACAGCACACTTTTGGTAAGTCAAAAAAATTTCCTCATTGGTGCTATTAACCGCATCAATAAGCAAATTATAATCATCTTTTATAATTGTTTTATTCATTTTCCAACCTCCTTCTTATTATAATGCTATTCTAACAAAAAAAGATTGAAAAATATTTTCTATTTATCGTTAGTTATGACTTAAATACTCAATAATAATACGAGCAATGATTTCAAGTGGTAACCTTGAAGCACCACAAAAATCAAATAAACCATCAATAGCAGTATTATAGCCAACAATTGTAACATCTGAAAGTTCTTCAAGAACTGTTCCTGATTTGCATATGCAAGTAACAATTGGAATACCCATCTTTCGACAATCACGTTGAGCAATTTCAAATTCTGGAGTCGTATTATGAGCAGTAAAAGTAATCACCATATCATCTTTGTCTACTAGTTTGACTAGTCGTCTAATAACTTCAGAATCGGTTGTTAGAAAGCAATTATATTTCATTAACTGTAGACGGTGAACAAAACACTCCGCTACAAATGATGTATCTCCTCTAGCTATTACATAAATCTGTTTAGATTTTTTTATATATTCAACAATTTTCATGATATCGCTTATCTTTAAATTATCAATTGTATTTGTACATTCTTGATAAATATTTGAAAGAACTTTATTAACAGCATAGTGTTCTTTACGATGAGATAGTTTTCTTGCCAAGTATAATCTTAAATCTGGAATGCCAGTAAAACCACATTTTCTAATTGCCCTAGAAACAGTCGCAATAGAAGTATAAGAAAACTCAGCCAATTCTGTAATTGACTGCTCAATTGCTGTATCTCCATGATTATTTATATAATCAACAACTTCTTGTTCAGCAGATGTTAAGTTTAGTTGTGTTTTTTCATCAAGTTCTATTAACATATGTTCCCCCATTATCATTCTATCTAAATTCTACCATAAAAACGCGAAAATCTCCATCGCTAATACAGTTTTCAAAACCATCACAACTAAATAATTTTAATTTCATGTTTAAAAATTCTGTTATCATCTAACAGCATTTTACTTTTATAAAATAATTTACTCTCTATTTAATAATTTTATAGTTTCCTCGACAACATCAGCAGCTGTTAGATGGAAAGTCTTTTTAAGATAATCGACACTACCGACCTGACCATATAAATCTCTTATACCAATGTTTTTTACTTTTACTCTTTGAGGACAGTTGACCAATACATCATTAACAGCAGAACCTAAACCACCATAAACTGATGCGTTTTCGAAAGTTATTACTGCTTTTTTACCTTTTACTTCATTTTTTATCAATTCTTCATCCAATGGTTTAATAGTAAACATATCAATAACTTCAACTGATATTCCTTTTTCTTGCAACATTTCAGCAGCATCTAAAGCATCACTAACTAGCTCACCTGCAGCAATAATTAATATATCATTGCCAGTCTTCAAAACATTTCCTTTACCTAATTTAAATCTTGAATCATCAGTATAAACTTTTCTAACAGCTTTACGATTAGCACGTAAATAGTGAATTCCCTTTAATTTTAAAAATTCTTTAACTACCCAAGCAATCTGCACATCATCGCATGCATCAACAATTACTGCATCAGGTAAGGTACGCATTATAGCAATATCTTCAAATGTTGTATGAGTTCCTCCATTATGAGCTGAAGTATATCCTGGATCAGATCCATATATATTAATAGTATTTTTTGCATATCCACCTGAAAGATAAACCTGATCAAAAGCACGGCGAACAACAAAAGGTGAGAATGTATGAACAAAAGGTTTATAACCTAACATACTCATACCAGCAGCAACACCCATCATATTTGCCTCAGCAATACCACATTCAACAAACTGTTGTGGATGACTTGATTTAATTTTGGAAAAACCACTAGCTCCACCTAAATCAGCTTCCAGAGCTACCACCATTTCATCTTCATTCATTGCCTGTTGTAAAGTTTTTACAACTGTTAAATTCATAGCAGCTCCTATTTTATTTCTATCATCAACTAATTTATACATTTTTCAAACTCTCCTTAACAAATTTCTCAAGCTTGGCAATTGCTTCATTGGCAGCATCTATATTTTCTTGGTTATTAAATTTAACTGAATGGTTGTCAATTAGATTTTCAAAATAAGTAATTCCTTGTCCTTTAATAGTATCTAAAACAATTGAAACAGCACTATTGTTTACTTGTTTGCATTCATCAATAGCTTTAGAAATAGCTTCTTCATCATCACCTTTAACTTTTATGGTATAGAAACCAAAAGCTTCCATTTTTTTCTTAATATCAAATGGATTAATAACATCTATGGTATAGCCATCTAATTGGCGTTTATTTTCATCAATAATTACAATGCAATTGTTAAGTTTATAATTAGCAATAAACTGAAATGCTTCCCAGCATTGTCCTTCATTTAACTCACCATCTCCAACTATTAAATAAACATATCGATTTTGATTTAATCTTTTCATAGCCAATGCTATACCAGCTGCTACACTAGTACCTTGACCCAAAGAACCTGTTGTCATATCAACTCCTGGAGTCTTGGTGCGGTCTGGATGAGATGGTAAATTAGTTCCTCCTTCATTTAATGTCATAAGCATTTCTTTATCAAAAAAACCTACATTTGCCAAAGTTGCATACCATGCAGGACCGCTATGGCCTTTACTTATAACAACCATATCCCTATTATCATCGTTAGGATTAGTAGCATCATATCTTAGATGTTTTCCATAAAGTACACTAAGTAATTCAACAATAGATAGCGAACCACCCAAATGACCATAACCACAATGTACCAACATCTTCATAACATCCAACCTAATGTTAGCAGACAATAGTTTTAGTTTCATTAATTCATGTTTTTCCATAATTAATATCTCCTCTTTTATTTATCTCGATATGATCCTACTAATATTGTAAAATCACCTTCTAATTTCAATTTTCCTAATTTGCATGGTACAAAAAAGGTCTCGCCTTTCTTTATAGGCGTTCCATCTATATGACCAGAGCCATCTGCAATAAAGTAATAAGCAAATTCATTTAAGCTAAAATAACCTATACCATTATTAACGACTTTATAAGCGCTAAACTCTCCAGGAATATCATGATACTTAAAAATCATTGCATCACCATCAGAAGCAATTTGTGGTTGAACAAATGGATTTTCATTATCTGGGCAGATTAACACATCCAAAGTCTTTTCCAAATCCAATTGACGTTTATTACCATTAGCATCTACTCTATCAAAATCATAAACACGGTAAGTAATATCAGCGTTACGCGACAATTCTAAAATAACTGTACCTTCCCAAGTAGTATGTATGCGACCAGCTGGAATATATGCAAAATCCCCTTTTTCTACAGGATATTTTCTTAGAAGTTTTTCCCACTCTCCATCTAATGCCATTTTTTTAAACTGCTCTTTATTTAAAGCATTATGTCCATACATACCAATAGTTTTAGGTTCAGCATCCAAGAAAAAAACACACTCGGGTTTGCCAAGACAATTCTCTATTTCTCTAGCATATTTCTCGTTTGGATGTAATTGTACCGAAGTACTTTGATTGCAGTCTGCCAAAAGAAACTTAATTGGAATGACTTCGGTTGAATGTGTTCCAAACAACTCATTATGCTGATTATATAATTCGCTTAATGTCATTTCTGTTCCTATAACCAAGTTATCTTCTTTTCCAGGCAATGATGAAGCAAGCCATCCTTCTCCTACTAAACCATTTCCACAATCCATTCCATAAATATCACGAAATTTATGACCACCCCAAATTTTTTCTCGAAATTCGGGTTTCAATTTATATATACGCATTTTAATTACTCCTCTTTTACTCAAAATAATTCAAGCATTCTTCCATTGCATCTTGCCAACTACGCATCTCAATGTTAAAGGCTTTTTTTATTAAAGATGTATCCAATACAACCTTCTTTTCTCTAGGTGCAAGTTTTACACCCATTAGTGTAGGTTTAATCCTTGTTCCATCAAACCCCATTTTTTCGGCAATATATTTAAAATAATCGTAGCGACTAGCTTCACCACTGTTTCCAACATTATATGTACCATAAGCATCAGTAATCATGATAATCTCTATGGCTTTTGCTACATCTACTGTATAAGTTGGATTGCTAATTTGATCTGTAGTATATAGCAAATCACTCTCTCCATTTTCCAAACGTTTCTTCATCTTATATATCGGATTAGTCTCTTTACGTCCATTGTGACCAAATAAAAGCGGAACACGTATTATAAAACTGTGATTATTGTATATTTTAACTTCATTTTCAGCTAAATATTTACTGTGCCCATAAATGTTAACTGGATTAGTTATATCAAATTCACAATATGGTCTATCAAGTGAACCATCAAAAACAGCAGCACTGCTTATGTGAACCATCTTTGATTTAATCGCGGCTGTTGTTACAGCTATATTACGTGTTGCCAAAGTATTAATATTATAAGTTGTAAGTGGGTCTTTTTGAGCAACATCAACATCTTTTAATCCTGCACAATGAATGAAGATATCAGGCTTGTTTTTTTGAACAAATTGCTTGACTGCCTTGTAATCAGTCAAATCAACATCTTTTTGACCATATATTGGTATCACATCATAATTTCTTTTCAAAACTTCATAAATGTCAGAACCCAACAGACCATTTACCCCATCTACAATTATCTTCATTCTTTTCTCCTTCTATTTGAATGTACTTTATTCGTTTTTTTCTTTTCCAAAAATAATAGTTTAAGATTCTTTACGTTTTTTAATAAATGAATAAATAAAACTAGCAATAATTGTCAAAACTATACCAATAGGAATTCCAAGTAAACTAAACAATAATGCTTTCTTAATATCCCAATATTGTAAATAACCCCATAAAAAACAAAAATCAACCATAAAGACCGATAAAATAATCGTTAGTTTAGTATTAATATCTTTCTTCAATTTATTGACTATTTTTTCAATAGCTTGTTGAACTTGTTGTTTATCGGAATAATATACTCTTTCTTTTGTTAATCCTTTTTTATATAATCTATCAGCAAAAGACAGATTTTCAAATTTGGATACTGCTAAAGGAATGAAGTAAACATTATCTAAAAATACATTGGTAGCTTTTTTAACAATTTCATAAATAATCCAACAAGCAGAAATCAAAACTATACTACGACCATTTAAAACTAAAGCATCTTCTCTTTTAAATACACCTGAAATACAAATAATAGCAATTAATAAAGCATTAGCAAACAAAACATAATGCAAAGGTTTCAAAAATTTAATGTTACTAATGTCAATTCCATTTGTAACAATGTTGGCACTAAATTCATTATCCAATTGTATATTTTCATTTCTAGCATATTTATCAAACTTATCATACTTTTTAGACCACTTTTCAGCCTCATTTTTTTTAACAGTTGATCTATTAGAACTGTCATCAACATTTTTTATTTTATTCTTATTTTTTGACATAATTACTATTTCTCCTTATAGGTATATTGAGTGGTATATTTAATTTTTTCACGATATGGTTCGCTAACAGGGTCATTTAATATAAAATCAATAATCTTACTTTCATCTTTAAAATTCATTGGAAAAACAGCATCAACATTTAGATTTCTCATAAAATAATCAAATCCTTCAGCATACATATTTTGTTGTGCTGGATTAAGCACTAGAAAAGCTGCATTAATATTAATATCGCCTATTTTATCTACTTCTTTTTTAAAGTTTTTGGTGGCTATATTATTATCATAATCTGTTTTATTTGGCCAACTCCAATTGTTTAAATAACCGGCATGAAAAATAATTTTATCACCACATTGAACTAGATAAGCTAAAGAATTATTCGTATCTGTACAGTTATATGTCCAAATTTTAACCTCATTTAAAAGGTAATTTTTGTTAGGTTCAGCCCAAACAATGTTTTCTCTAGTCTCTTTTTCAAGAACATATTTAAAGAAAAATTTCATCTGCCATTTTTGACTAAACCTATCTTTAGCGACAATATAATGAACATTTTCTCTATTTGCGCCTAAGTGAAATACATCGGAGTTAAAATGGTCCGATGAGCAACTGTTAATAAATATATATATCGGTTTTCCCTTGGAAAACTTTGGCGTTGAGCCTGATATATAATTAAATAGAAATATTGCTTTTTTGGTTTCTATATAAAAACCAGATTGATATAAATAATAGATTTTAAACATAATAATTAATTATAAAATATCGATTGAAGTAAACAAATCATATAATTCTTCTGCAGTCTGAGGATTCAATGCTTTTTTCATATTTTCATTATCACTTAAAATAATTGCGATTTGTTTAATTGCTTCCATATGGTCATTTCCTTCTGAAGCTGCCATACCAATCAATAGATTAACGTCCTCTTCCTTTCCTTCAAATCTAAATGGCTCTTTTACATATGTCAACGATAACTGTGTCTCATTGACCCCATCATTAGATGATGCATGAAGTAGTGCAATACCTGGGCATAGTACAAAGTATGCATTAAATTTTAAGGCATTGGCAATAATTGCTTCCGTATATTCATGTGTAATAAAACCACCTTCAATTAGTTTTCTTGTACCTTTTATTATAGCATCTTTCCAGTCAGTAACCGACTCAATAATTTCCACATTTTCAGGTTTTAAAATATCTTTTATATACATCTTTCCCACCATATATTCGTTAGAATATATCCCCTTTCTTTAAAAATAATGAAATAAATTTTAGTCAACTATTTCTAATAAAACAGTTAATTATAGTTGACTTCATTATAAACTGAATTTTATAAATATTTTCTTTTTAATTATAATTTTCGTTATTTAAACAGTATAATTTATTTAATTTCTGATAAAATTACATCATTAAAAATATGACATTCATAGCAAAAAACAGGAGAGAAATTAAAGTTTCTCTCCTACTTTTTTACTTTTTATGCTTATGCATCAGGATTCTCATCGAAATACTGTTTAAGAACTTCGTAAATGTGATCCTTATTAATTAAATTGTGTATAGCTACAGTAGGAGCATATTGCTTAACCTGATCATACACATCTGCAGATACTACTAGTAGGTCAGCACATCCATTATATGTATCACCTAAAGATGAATGTTTTACAACAATGTCTGTTCTTCCCAGTTTTTCTAAAACTTTTTCAACGTTCATACTGAGAATTAATGATGAACCTAAACCAGCAGGACAAATACACATTATAGTATTTACTTTTGCCATATTATTTATTCAACTTCTTTCTTTCCGTCTTTTTTTCTGTGGCCAAAGACTAGTACTAGTACAAATAATGCAATGATTACATAGAATACAGCATTACCAATAAACTTATTCAAAGTATTTAAAATAACGCCAATTAATACAGTGTCAGCACCACCAAATGTAGTACCACTTACTTCTAGACCACCTAGCCAGATTAAGAATCCAGGAGCAAAGTGAGTGAAGAAGCCGATAATTAATGTAGCTAAGATAACACCTCTTTTACCTCCATTTGGATTAGCAACGCAGGCATAAGTTGCGCCATAATAGAAAGCATTAATTACGTTTGGCAATATAACTGGAAATGCAGGTACAGCATTATGTAATGCAATATTAACGAAGAACGCTAATATGAATGCTACAGTACAACACAAGAAACCTACTAATGTTCCTGTTGGATAATAAGGATAAACAATAGGAATATCTAGTGAAGCAACAGCATTTGGGATAAACTTTTCAGAAATACCTCTAAAGCTAGGAACAATTTCACCAACAACTAGACGAACACCAGCCATTAGGATAAAGACACCAGTAGTAAACTGTAAAGCATAGTTGATAGAACCAATGATAAAGTTAACTCCTTCACCAAAAGCTTTTTCTACTAAGCCAGGTACAGCAATTAAACATACTACAGAAACCACAAAGTATAAAGCAAACATAACTAGAGACAAAGAAACGTTCCAGTCTTTTAAGAAAGCCATACCTTCTGGAATTTTAGCATCTTCAATACTGTCTTTAGGATCTCCAACTAAAGCAGCAAATCTTGCAGCTACCCAATATAAAACAGATCCTGTATGAGCAATAGAAATTTCTTGGCTACCTGTTATCTTACAGACATCCTTATGAATTAAAGATGGGAATATTGCCATGTACATACCTGTAACTAAACCACCTGCAACGATTATCTGCCATAATGGCAAACCAGCAGCTGAGAATACAAATGCACAACAAGTTGAAACCCACATCATTTCATGACCTGTCAGGTAGATAAAGCTAAATCTTGTAAATTTTGCAATGACAATATTAATTGCCATAGCTGCAATAATAATTCCAGATAAAGCAGTTCCAAATTGTCCAGCAGCAGCACCATAGCAAGCTTCATTTGAAGGAACTACCCCAGTAAAACCGAAAGCAGTTGCAGTCATTGTATTTAATGGAATAATAGATCCAACAATGAATGTACTTGAACCACTAATCAAATTGAAGCCTAGCAATGTTTTAATTATGCTAGTTATAATTTCAGTTGTTTTCTTTTTTCTTACCATCATACCTGCCATTATAAACAATGAAATTAAAATGGAAGCATTTGATAATAACTGAATAAGAAAGTCCAACAAAAACACAAAAAAACCCATATATATTTGCACCTCCCTATTTATATAAGTTAATTTCATTATAATTTATTTAGAATATTAGTCAATAAATTCATAAATTTTGGAAAAAATTTTCAAAATTTGGAAACTATTTTTTTAAAATAAATAAAAAATTTTTTTGATTAAAAATTGTGCAATTTGTTTAAAATTTAGAACTTTTTTAATAAATAACCCTATAATTAAAGACAAAATTTAGGCTCATAAAATGATTTATTAACTTATTCAATTAAGTTTTTTAAAAAAAATTATTTAAATATTGGATTAAATATTAAAAATATTTTCCTAAGTAATTATTTATTGCTCATAAAAAGTCGCATTATAAATAAAAAAGAAGTGATAAATTTAATAAATCACTTCTATTTTATTTCCATTATGATATTAACAATTATGTAAACTAATTTTTATTAGAAATTTAGCAAATTATTATTTAATCTCATCTAATATATTTATTAAATTAGCTTTTGTTTGAAAACCAATGACTTGTTTAACTACCTCTCCGTTTTTAAAAGCTAGTAAATTAGGAATTGAGTTAATTTGATATCGTTTAGCTAATTGCTCATCATCATTTATATTAACTTTAACAATTCTAACTACTCCTTTATACACTTCACTTAATTCTTCTAAAATAGGAGCAATCATTCTACATGGGCCACACCAGTCAGCATAAAAGTCAACTAGCACAGGTCCTGAATTAATAACTTCATCAAAATTTGCACTTGTAATAACTTCTAACATTTTTTCTCCTTATAACAAACTAGCTGCATCTTCATCAACAACAACAGTTACATCTGGATGTTTTTGCAAGATTGAAGCAGGACAATCAGTGCTCACTTCACCTTTAACTGTTTGATAGATAGCATCAGCTTTATTCTTTCCTGAAGCAACCAAAAGTATCTTTTTAGCATCCATAACATTTTTAATACCCATTGTAATAGATTGAGTTGGAACTTTTGACATATCATCATCAAAAAAACGGGCATTATCTTGAATAGTTGACTGTTTTAAATCTACAACTTGAGTAACGCTATCAAATGGTGTACCAGGCTCATTAAAAGCTAAATGGCCATTTGATCCTATTCCTAATAATTGAAGGTCAATTTTTTGTTTCGATAATAATTCATTATAGGCATCACAGTTTGCTTGCATATCATCTCCCTGTACTGAAGGAATATTAACATTCTCTTTTTTGATATCGATATGATTAAATAAGTTTTGATGCATAAAAGTATAGTATGATTGCGGATGTTCTTGCTCTAAACCTACGTATTCGTCCAAATTGAAAGTAGTAATATTAGCATATGATGTACCATTTTCTTGATGATCTTTAATCATTCTTTGGTATAAGCCAATTGGAGAAGAACCAGTAGCCAAACCTAAAACAGCTTTAGGGTTATTTTTAACTACATCTAGCATAATTTCAGCAGCTCTATCGCTTACTTCATTATAATCTTTACAAATAATAACTTTAATCATTTAATTCACCTCACCTTTATTATTCTATCATTAAATTATTTTCGTTACAAACTAATCAAACTTAGGAGCACGAAACTTTAGTTTACCTTTATTCATTTCAATAGTAGCCTCTTTAACTGGCTTATTTTCACCATCAATTTGAACCCAAAGTTCTCTATCAAATTCAATATGAATTTCTTTTCCTTTTAATACCGTACATTCCTTTTCATTTTGATAAGTTCCTTTAGCATATTTCATAATCAAGCTAATTAACCTAACTAAGTTTACTGGTCTAAAGTAACATATATCAAATATACCATCGGTTAAATCAGCATCAGGAAAAGCATTAAACATTCCACCATAGAATTTTCCATTGCTTATAGCGACTAAAACCGTATCATCTTCAAAATATTGACCATCCACTGTCATTTTAAAATGATATCTTTCAGGTTTTAATCCTACTTTAAAAATGCAATAAAAATATATCAATTCATCAGGAACGATAGTTTTTTTCTTTTTGGCTACATTATTAGCATAAACATTAATATGAGCATCCAAACCAAACGAAGAAATATTAATAAACCTACTTCTACCATTAAATAAGCCGAAGTCCAAATCCATGTCTTCACCTTCAATAGAAGCTTTAACTATTTCTTCATCTGTTTTCTTATCAGTATAGATTGATTTTAAGAAATCGTTACCAGTACCAGCAGGGATAATTCCTAATCTTACTGATAAATCTAATCCATCTAATATTTCCTTTGTTGTTCCATCTCCTCCAACAGCATAAAGCATTACATTATCTTCTGCTGTATATCTTTTTGCTATTTCTGTAGCATGCTTTGGATATTCAGTGTAGATAATTTCATATTCTTTATCACTGTTTTTAAAATAATTTTCAATTACAGGAACAAATCTAAGGCTTTTACCTTTTCCACTTGTTGGATTAACTATAAATATATATTTCATCTTAAAATTTCGTTTTTATTTAAACGCTTTTCCTCCTACATAAGTTTGATGTACATCGTAATTATCCTCTAAAACAACAATGTCTGCATCATATCCAACTGCAATTTTACCTTTATGATCATCAACTCTTAAAAGTTTAGCTGGATTTAAAGTACAAGAATTAATTGCTGAAGCAACATCTACCAGGCATTTTTCAATTAAAACTTGTAGACCTTTATTTATTCTTAGTGTTGAACCAGCTAAAGTGTTTGTTCCAAGCAACTTAGCTGTTCCCTCTTCAGTAATAACAATTGCTGCCCCACCTGAAGTATATTCTCCTTTTGGTAAACCTTTAGGTCTTAATGAATCAGAAATCATTACAGCATAATCTGCTCCTTTAATATGGAAATAGTTGTTAACTGCTTCAGGAGTTGAATGATATCCATCAGCAATTATTTCACCATACATATCTCTAATTCTAAACGCTGCGCCAACTAAACCTAATTGTCTATGACCATAAGCAGTCATACCATTATAAACATGAGTTAATAGTTTAGCACCATTAGCTGCTGCAACAACTGCTGTTTCATAAGTTGCAGAACTGTGTCCTAATGAAACTACTACACCATTTTGAGAGCAGTATTTTGTTAACTGCATATTCTCATCATGTTCTGGAGCTAAAGTAATTATTTTAATTAAACCATCAGCTTTATCTTGATACATTTTGAATTGTTCAACTGAAGTAGGTAAAATATATTCTTCAGGTTGAGCCCCTTTATATTTCATATCTAAGTAAGGTCCTTCAAAATTAATACCTAATACATTTGCACCTTGATAACCTTCTTTAACAACCTTAGCTACATTAGCTACAGCATTTGATAATACTTCTATTGATTGAGTGATAGTTGTAGGTAAAAAGGAAGTAACTCCTTCATCAGCTGGAAGTCTTTTAATCCAGTTTCTTAATCCTTCTTCTTCACCATCATTAGTATCAAATCCATAAGCTCCATGAGTATGAATATCAATAAAGCCTGGCAAAATTCTTAAATTACCATAATCATAATCTACTTCTTTTGTGCCATAAGGATATACAGCAACGATTTTTCCGTTTTCAATTTCAATTTGCAAAGGGTTGAAATTGTTAGCTACCCATACCTTTTTTGATTGAATAATCATTCTTTTACACCTCTTTCTACAACTATATTAATAATATTGGCTAATACTTTAACCATTTCTTTCATTTCATCTATTATAGCTAATTCATGGTTACCATGAAAATTTCTTCCACCTGTTCCCAAATTGGGAGTAGCAACTCCCATAAACGACAAATGAGCACCATCTGTTCCACCTCTGATAGGTTCATACTCCACAGTATAGCCTAATTGCTCAATTGCAGTTTTAGCTTGTTCGACAATAAACATCTTATCAGTTAAACATTCTTTCATATTATGATAGGTTTCTTTCAGTTGTAATTCCACTACATGACGATTAAACATTTCATTGATATGCATTGTAATTAATTCAAAATGATGCATTTGTTGATGTAATAAATCTAAATCATGATTTCTAATAATATAAGAACTTTTTGCTTGTTGACAATCCCCAACTATACCTAACAAATGATTAAATCCTTCACGTTTTTCAGTAAATTCAGGTCTTTGATTAACTGGTAACATATTATGAAAATCAATAGCTAATTGAGTGGCATTAATCATTTTGTTTTTTGCATCACCTGGATGAATACTATTACCATTAAATGTTAATGTTGCACTAGCTGCATTGAAATTTTCAAATGTAACATTATTTACTGCTCCTCCATCTAAAGTATAAGCATAGTCACAAACAAACTCATTTAAATCAATTTTTAAAATACCCGTTCCTATTTCCTCATCAGGAGTAAAGCATACCATTATTTTGCCATGCTTAACTTCAGGATTTTGATAAAGATATTGAATAAAATCCATAATTATGGCAATGCCAGCTTTATCATCCGCACCTAACAAGGTAGTTCCATCAGTAACAATTATATCTTTGCCTTTTAAATCTTTTAAGAAAGGATAATCACTAACTGTACTATAAATTCCTTCCGATAAAAGAATGTCTTTTCCATCATAATCTCTAATAATTCTAGCTTTAATATCTTTTCCGCTTGTTGCATCACTTGTATCCATATGAGCAAGCAAACCTATGACATCAGTTTTATAATCAACATTACTTTCTACCGTACCATAAACAAAACCATTGCCATCTTTTCTAGCATCTTTAACACCAATTTGTTTTAACTCATAAATTAACATATCAGCAAATATAAGTTGATTTGGAGTGCTTGGGCAAGTCTTACTTCTTGCATCTGCTGTAGTATCAATCTTTGTATAATTAATAAATCTTTCCTCAATTAACATCTCTCTTAACTCCTTAGCCCTACTCTTCATTATACACTAAAAAAAGAAGTATAATCCACGAAAAAAGGGGCATTAAATCATAATCCCCTTTGTTATTGAATTATTTTATTATTGTACCTTCAATTGGGCCCCCAGCTGCATTTGATTCATCAGTATCAATATGCATTGCTAATGCAAATGAATCTGAAACTCTACATACAACATCTGAGAAAGTTAAACTTCTACCATCAGTTTCAACTTTAACTGAAACAATTTCACCATTTTTTACATCATAGTATTTTGCATCTTCTTCGGTAAAATGAATATGTCTTTTAGCTGCAATAACACCTTTATCAATATTTATTGAACCATTTGGACCAACAATTGTACATCCCTCAGTACCCTCAATATCACCAGATTCTCTTACTAGAGCTTTTATCCCAAGACCTCTAGCATCTGTTAAAGATAATTCAATTTGTGTATCTTTTCTTGTTGGACCCAAAACTGACATTTTTGTTTCGCCTCTTGGACCAACAACTGTAATCTTTTCATTACTTGCAAATTGGTTAGGTTGAGATAACATTTTTCTTACCGTCAACTGATATCCTTCACCAAATAAAGCTTCTACATGTTCTTGCGTCAAGTGAGCATGTCTTGCACTTGTTTCTACCAATATTTTCTTTTTTTCCATCTTATTTCACCTCTTAATTTACCTTTCAATTATATTACTAATATGGCATTTTTTCAACCAAAGTAGTTTTCATTGTGATTAATATAAGGTAATACCCTAAGTAACGATATGAATAAAGTTTAGAAATGTTTAAAATAAATATCGAATTATTTGAAGTTACTTATCTTATCATGAAAAAATTATCGATTAATTAGGACAAAATAATATTTATTAGTGGACTAATCACATAAAAAGGCAAGGATTCTAATTCAGCGCCTTACCTTATATTTGGTTTACATGGTTTATCTTTATTAATTTGCAACTAATTAAACTCTAAAATTTTTAATTCAATTAAACTTTTCCTTACAGTTTACAAGTTATCTTTCACTATATTTTAGTCTAACTTATTTTCACCAAGCCAGAGTTTTATTCCCAAATATCCCATCAAAAAATAAATTAACATCATTGACAAACAATAAGAAAGATATATCTCATTAAATAATTCACTAAACAGCATATTAAATGGAAGGTAAAGAATAATTCCCCAAATAAAATGATTAAAATACCAACCTGTTAATAATAACATAATGGATATAATTACTAATATTTTTCCCAACTTTTTTTTATTCATCTTTACATTTTCTCCTTTTTATTTTTATATTATTTTTTTAGCACTTTCAATTATTGATTACAAAGAAAGTGGCATATTTCTATTAGTCTTATGATTTTAAATTAGGTTAAGACTTAAATA
>JAAZJL010000047.1 GCA_012800355.1 Erysipelotrichia bacterium
AAAAAGAATAATGGAATGATAAAGGTCATTACTGGAATCAGGAGATGTGGAAAATCATATTTGCTTGACCCTATTTTTCGTAATCACCTGATTAAGGAAGGTATACCAGCAGACCACATTATCAAGATTGAATTGGATCGAGCATCTAATATAAAATATCACAAAGATGCAGAAGCATTTGAATATTATATTCGCTCGCTTATAAAGGATGATAATCCATATTATTTATTGTTAGATGAAATACAGCTTGTTGAAGGTTTTGAATTTGTTTTATCTGGTCTTTTGTATGAGAAAAATGTAGATGTCTATGTCACGGGAAGTAACTCAAAGTTTTTATCATCAGATATTGCTACAGTATTTCGAGGTAGAGGTGATCAAATTTGCGTTGCTCCACTTGCGTTTTCTGAGTTCTATGCTGCTCGTGGAGGGGAAAAATTTGAATGTTGGAACGAGTATTTGATGTTTGGAGGTATGCCTCTAATTTTGTCCAAGTCAGGAGATGAAGAAAAATCAAAATATTTGATCGAACTATTTAGTCAAACATATTTTAAAGACATTGTTGAACGTAATAAGATTCGAAGAACAGACCTTTTGGATTCCATTACAAATGTTTTAGCTTCAGCAGTTGGATCTTTGACCAACACACAAAAGATATATAATACGTTTAAAAGTTATGGCGAGAAAGAACTCTCATTGAATACGGTGAATTCATATCTTTCGTATTTGGAAGATGCTTTTATTGTTAGAAAAGCATTGCGATATGATGTGAAAGGCAGAAAGTATATTAATACACCACATAAATATTATTTTGCTGATCTTGGTTTGCGTAATGCAAGACTAAACTTTAGACAGCAAGAAGAAACTCATTTGATGGAGAATGCTATTTATAACGAATTACTATATCGAGGTTATAATGTAGATGTGGGGGTTGTTGAAATTAGAGAGAAGGGTAAACGTGTGCAGACTGAAGTTGACTTTGTATGCAACATGGGAACAAATCGCATTTATATACAGTCAGCACTTACTCTAGATACTCCTGAAAAAACTATGCAGGAGAGCAGATCGCTAAATAATATTCAAGACAGTTTTAAAAAAATAATTGTAGTAAAAGATGCTATTAAATCTTGGAGAACGGAAGATGGAATACTCGTAATTGGTGTGATGGATTTTTTACTTGACCCTGAAAGTATAATGAGATAATTAACCTCTGATGGATATGTCTTCTTCTAATGATAAAAATCGACATATTTTTACACACGATGTATGTTGAAATAGCGATATTATTATCAAAAATTGAAGTTTAATAAAAAAAACAACTAAAACCATTTTAGATTTAGTTGTTTTTGTAAAGTTTATAAAATGATTACAAATTAAAGTAAATCTTTTAATTATTCTAAGCAATGTTTAACCATCTCAGCAAGTGGGTAAATATCTTTGCTAGACATAAATAAGAATACTGCAGGGCTTTCTTGGGCTAAAATATTAGCACCTGTTTCATCTTCTTCTATTACTGTAGCTTTTTTATTGTAAATCATATTCTTTAAATAGTGAATATCTATATCGATGCCTTCTTCTTTATCATCAATGCTGGTAAAATCACATAAAAATATTTCATCAGCTTTTTCTAAAGCAGAGGCAAATTCTTTGGCAAATTTATAAACTCTAGATACTCTATGCGGTTTAAATATGGCAACTATTTTTTTATTTGGATATCTAGTTTTAGCTGCATCAATAGTAATAGCTACTTCTGTTGGATGATGAGCATAGTCATCAATAAAGACATTTTCTTTATGTTCTTCTATTACAAATCTTCTTTTAACACCTTTAAATAAATTTATTCCTTCTTCAATTGTTTCAAATGGAATATTTTCTAAAATACCTACACCAATTACTCCTAAAGCATTCCACAACAAGTATCTGCCTACTAAATTTAAATTAAATCGATATTTAAATTCATTTAAATAATACAAATCAAAAGACATGTTAGAAGTAGTTTCAATAATGTTTTTAGCTTGTATATCATTATTATCATTAATTCCATACCAAATTAATTTGTTGGAATCTTTAATTTTCCTAGAATTTTCATCATCACCAAATATTAATACTTTTTCTTTGACTTGTTCAATAAATTCCTCATAAGCTAATTGGTAATCTTCTTCAGTTTTAAAATAATCAACATGATCTATTTCAATATTTGTAACGATGGCATAGTTGGGATGATATGCTAAAAAATGACGTCTATATTCATCAGCTTCAACACAAAAATACTTGGTGTCTTTTTCTATTTTTCCACTTCCATCTCCTATTAAATATCCAGTTTTATCAAAATTGGACATCATGGAAGATAGCATTCCAGTAGTAGTTGTTTTGCCGTGACTTCCTGTTACACAAATTGTATGATAATTTTCCATAAATAAACCAAGATATTCATGATATCTATAACATTGGTTATTTTTTCTTGCTTGAGTAACAAGAGGAAAATCTTCTAAAAAAGCATTTCCAATAATAACTATTGAATTATCTGGAATTATAGCTTCCTCAAAAGATTGAATCTCAATATTATTTTCTACAAGTAAATCCTCAGTAAAGAAATGTTTAGTTAAATCACAGCCAGATACATTATGGTCTAATTTATCTAAAATTAGCGCTAAAGCAGCCATTCCTGTACCTTTGATACCAATAAAGTAAAAATTATTCATAATCAACCAAGCTCATATTATGGCTATTTACCAAATCAGAATTATTTTCATTGTCTTTAAATAATAGAGTAGTAAAGTTTTTCCCCACGAGCATTCTCCTTTAATTTAATATCTTAATTTAAAACAACATAATTATATCATATTAACTAATTGGTTTCATAAACATCTATTTGATAATCTATTAAAAAGTATAAGTTTGATGATGTTGAAAAAGTTGTGTATGTAGCATTAATAAAATAATTTAAACATAAAAACACAAATTCTTTAAAACTATTTTGGTTATTTGTAAAAAACGTGTAAAATAAATGTAAAGGAGAAATATGTATGAAGATCTTAATGGATTTATTGCTGATGTTAGGTGGGGTATCAGTATTTATGTTTGGAATGAAACAGATGAGTTCTGGTCTTGAAAAAAGTGCAGGGACAGGGGTGCGAAGATTTTTTAAGGTAATAGATGTTAATAAGTTTATAAATTACGTTATTGGAATTGGAGCAACAGTACTTGCTCAATCTTCTTCAGCTACTTCAATAATGACAATTGGCCTTGCTCATGCAAACATTGTAACAGTTAAGCAAGGCTCTGGTTTTGTTTTAGGAGCAAAAGTAGGAACTACCCTTACTGCATTTATGTTTGCTCTTTCAGGCATTAGCAAGGGTGATTTTAATATAAGTTATGTTTTTGCCTCAGTTGCCTTTATCGGTGTTTTAATTGTTTATTCAACTGAAAATGAAACTCTTAATAATATAGCACCATTTTTAATAGGATTTGGAATGTTGTTTATTGGTCTTGAGGTTATGGAAGTGGCAATTGGCGGAGCAAATTCTCCATTAAGTATCGAACTATCTAAAGTATTTAGATATGAAATTATGCATAATCCAGTATTGCTAGTAATATTAGGAATTGTTTTTACAGGTATCATACAGTCATCTACTGCTGCAACGGGTGTTTTTATTGCTTTTTTAGCTACTGGAATTATTCAAAGTGTTGATCAATCATTTTTCTTAGTAATGGGTGCAAATATTGGAACTTGTAGTGATGGCATTATGGCCTCTCTTACCACCAATGCTAATGGAAAACGTATTGCTTTATTTCATGTGTTAACCAGTACAATTGGAGCAGTAGCTTTTACTATAATTTTAATATTTTTTAAAGTTCCGATAATTAATTTCTTTGAAACTATTTTTCCAGGAAAACCACAGTTTAGTCTTGCTACATTTAATCTACTTTATAACACTATTTACACTTTGGTATTACTTTTACTACTTGATCCATTAGTTAATTTAGTTACAAAATTAATTAAAGATAAAGAAGATGATATGAAAGAATTGTTATATATCGACGAAAATTTCTTACAAACTCCAGCTGTTGCTATCGAACAGGCGCTAAAGGAATTGCATTGTATGTTACTTCTTGCAAGAAATAATATTAATAGAGCTTTTTATTCACTAGTTAATGAAGATATGAGTGAAAGCAAAATGATAGCAGATACTGAGTATCGTATTGATTTTTTAACAGGTGAAATTACGAGCTTTTTAATTAAAATTTCATCATCTACTAAGTCAGCTGATGATGAAAAACTAGTAGGTGGGCTACATCATGTAGCAAACGATATTGAACGTTTAGGAGATTATGCAGTACTTTTAGTAAAAGAAACTAACTATATGAAACAAAAAGAAGTAACATTTTTAGAACAAACTAAAAATGAACTAAGCAGAATTTATGAACAAATCTGTGAAATGTTTGATTTGGGATTTGATACTTTTACAAGAAGAAAGCCAGATAATTTAGAAGAAATTGCCAACATTCATAAAGAAATAGAAAAACTAATAGCTTACTCACGTGAAGAGCATGTGTTACGTTTGAGTGCTGGAATGTATCCTGTTGAGGTATCAAAAACTATTTACTCTGCTTTATTTTCACTGCAAAGAATATCTGACCATATTGTAAATGTGGCTTTCTCAATTCTTTCTACTACTGGAAGTAAAACAGAAGCAATGGCAGCTATTGAAAAAGGTTATCCAATTATAAAATAAGATTGTTTACTAAATAATTAAGTTAATAAAACACCAGATGTTTAAATAATACATCTGGTGTCTTTAAAAGGGAAATCTAACACTGATAGGTTAGGATTATCATTTTATAATTTGTTATTTTTTATTTCTTTTTCATCTCAGTCCAGTTTCCACCAGGTTCAAAAGCACTTCGAGAACCTAATATATCTCCAGAATAATTCGTATAAGCTCGATCATAGCTGACTGAAACTTCGACTTCAGTACCATCTGGTCGTACATAAGTATTTACTCCTCTAGTAGCTTCAGAAATACCTTCAAATATTCGGCTTTCTGCATCCATTTTCGCTTGGCTAGCAGAACGTCTTGCCGCATGGGAAGCATTGGAATTATTCCACCATGACTGATTGTAAGAATCAAAAGCAGCCTGTTGGGTAGCATGAATTTGTTGCCATGTTTGAAAATCACGATTCATCTGGTCAAGACGTTGCTGAGTATAGCGAGAAACATCTTGTATAATTTGAGACTGCATATTATATAATCTTTCACGAATACCATTATCAAGTTTAAAGGTTGAGCAAAAATCAGTATAAGCTCCTTTAAAAGCTTGCTCAAATTCTTGTGGAAGACAAAGCATAATAAATATACCCTCAGATTGCCATTCGATGATTGAGCTTGATGGCATGTCATTGAATGCACCTGGTTGAGGTTGTGGTGCTTGTTGTTTGTTTTTAGAAAATAAGCCGCCAAGCATATTTCCAAAACCACTAAAACTGCTAAAACTTCCTATTAAATCAGGGAGTTGATATTTGTAGCCTTCTAGAACTGTTGTAACCGCAAATCTGATATCTATTTCATTGACAGTCATTTCATAGATGTGACAAATACCTTTTAAGTAGAAACCGGTATCTTTTGCTAGGCCAGGATTTCCAATACGTTGCTTTTCAAATTCTAATCTTCGTCTATAATTTTGCATAGCTTCAGCTTCATTGAATGGCTCATATAACGGCATTGGTCTTTCTTCAATGAATCTTAACTGTGTTGCTTTTGAAGCATTGGCATACATGTTGGCATAATTGTGTACATATTGCTTTACATCCATAAAATCCTTGTATTGTACTCTAGAAACTTGTTCTAACCCTTGAGAATAAAGGCTTGAAAGAGATGGACATTTTGATCGATCAGTATAACCTTCGCCAATATAATAGGAGATAGTAGTTCCTTTATCATTGTATGCTGATGCAAATACGCCAAATGGGTAGGCATAAGTAGAAATTTCTGGTTGAAGCACTCCATAAACCTGATAACCAAAAGGCACTCTAACAGTTCCTATTATCATACCAGTTGATTTATCTAACAAAGTTACACTGCCATCAGGATTAACATTTCGTTTTTGGATGCGAATGGTGTTGTTACAGTATTTACACTGCACAAATTCATCATTTACATTAATATCAAGCGGCATACCGCAAGACGGACAATTAAATAATTCTACACCCATGATATTCACCTCCTATCAAATTCAAGAATTATCAATGTTATAGTTGTTAATTATTATGGTTGATACAAAATATATTTTTATAGATACATTTTACCAATTAAGCATTCATATATGCAAGTAAATAATAGTTAAGGATAAATGTTGATGGTTATTATTTTTGTGATTATTTTTACTATTGATGCCATTGGTCTGTTTAATGATTATTTGTTACAATACAATTTATTATTGGAAAATGGTTTTTAATATTTCTATCATTATAATTAATGAAAAAATAAATGAATGAAGGTAAATAAATGTGTTAATTATAGAAGAAAACATTTAGTAAATGTTAAAGGTTTTACAAAGTCATTAGTTTCGAAATTTACACGCAAATGATGCACAAAACTATTCGTTGCATTTTGCTTTGCTTTTCAATATAAGGTAAGATAGACATAAGAACATTTAGTAATGAATAATAAAAGGAAGGAAAAATAATGTGAGCAAAATTGAAAACTTTATATCGAATTGGAAACCCGTTTCTGAATTAAAGACAATAGAAAAAGATATATCAAGTTTTGGTTATAATAAAGAATTTGTCGATAAGTATAAATTAAATGAAAAAAAGAAAAGCAATTCTCATTCGTTTATTAGCGGTAAAACTTGCTTTGAGGAGTATTTAGAAGTAAAACAAAAAAATGGCGAGTTTTACTATCGCGAAAATGGCAATCTAACTTTTATGGAGATACCAACATTATTTGAAACACAATTTGGGGCTTTTAAAAACCATAACAATGGCGAATTTTTTAGTTGGCTTGGAAGAGATGATTACAATGATCTTTCTTATAAGGATAAAGAGATGCATCAATTTTCTAGTCTTAACGATTTTTATATTGAGGGTAACTTTTGCGATATGTTTGATTGTGGTAATTATTCTTATGCTATTTCAAATTTGCTACATATGGGGTTAGGCAATTTTAAAATTGTCAGGATTGATGAAAAACTTAAAAATGATGTTATATTTGATAATAATTGTTTTGGTGGTTGGTCACCATTTGAGTATGTAGGTCGTTACAAAAATGAGATAGGCTATATTCTTGTTTTTAGTGGGCTTATTCAAATTGAAAGTAAAAAGCATCAGGAAAGAATAATTTTTTACCAAATCGATACTAAAGGTAATTATAAAATTAAAGCATTTGATTTTATAATTCCTCACACTCGTAGCATTGCGACACTAGGAGATATTGTATTATTTGGTCATAATAAAATGGTTACAAGAGTAAATGTTTCTACAGGAGAACTAACATATTTAACAAATAAAAATGAAGAAGAATTAGCTGAATTAAGTGAAATGTTATAATTTTTAACAACAATATTGTTAGGAATATTATTTTTAAAAAAGTAATGTTGATATTATAATTGAAAAAAATTTAAATTAAGTAATATATAATAAAATAGAGAAAGGAGAAGAAAAGAAAATATGAGTTTACCTAATTGTCCAAAATGTAATGCTTCATATACATATGAAGATGGTAATATGTTAGTTTGTCCGATGTGTTTTTATGAATGGACAGAGGAAGGTTTAAAGATAGCAGAGGAAGCTACTAAAATAAGAGATCCTTTTGGAAATGAAATTGTAAATGGTGCAGAAGCTATTGTAGCTATGGACCTAAAACTAGGATCTGATACGATTAAACAAGGAACTAAAGTGAAAGGAATTACGATACTTGATTATCCACAGGATGGCCATGATATTCAAGGAAGGGTTGATGGTTTTGGATTACTCCTTCTAAAATCATCAGTTATTAAAGTTAGATAAAAATATACTGAAATTATGAAATTCTCTCTATTGAAGATACGCTGAATATGAAAAAATGCTATTTCAATGAGGGGATTTTTATTTTCATTAAGTGTTTTGAAGTATTGGTTTTTTTGAATAGCGACTATAAATATACTATAATAATGATAACTAGAAGTGCTTACACTTTAGAAAAAGAAAAGGAGGCAAAATATGAGTAAGATACTTTTTAAAGATGGAAATGTAGTTAGTCCAGACAGTACAAGAAAACTTGATGTTTTAATTGATGGTGAAAAAATTGTTAAGATTGGACAATCTATTTGTGAAAATGACGCAGACCACATCATTGATGCCAAGGGAAAATATCTAATTCCTGGTTTGATTGATACCCATGTTCATATTGGATGGCCTGATTGGAATATCCCAGAATCATATGAAAAGGAATCAATCTCTGCTGCCTTTGGTGGTGTGA
>JAAZJL010000048.1 GCA_012800355.1 Erysipelotrichia bacterium
ATCTACCCAGTCAATAAAAAGTTGCTCATCCATTAAACCAATTTCTTTAAGATACATAACATTTAGAATCTTACCTGAAGCAATTGCTTGCATTATCTCATGCTGACCTTTTTTGGGAAAAAATTGTTTAAAAAAAACTGGCAGTATTTTTATAAAACCATCACTACTTGATTTGTTTGAATCAACAAATCTTGGTACAACAGCTGCAACATCATTATTATCATCAAATACTTCAAGCATAGATTTAATATATTTTTCTGGATAACAAGTATCCTGATCTGAAAGCATTATAAAATTAGCATTATTCTTTAACGATTCTTTTATTCCTATATTTTGGGCGTAAGAAATACCTAAATTATCATTTAAATAAATAATTTCAACGCCCCGCTCAAAAAAAGATTCCAAACCAACAAATTTACCAGGAGTATTATCAATAATATATATTTTCCTTACCTGTTCAATGATACTATCAATCGACTTCGTCAAAAGATCTAAAGAAGGATTATATGTTACATATACAACATCAACATTCATTCAGACTCCTATAAATTTAAATTCTGTAAAAACATAATTAAATAAAAATAAATACCCATCCAGCTAACTAAAGGTATTTTCATAAAGTTGCTTTGTTTAAAAACAAGCATTGCATGCGGTAATAAAACAATCAAAGTTATCATTAAAAACTCAGACACTCTAAAAGCAAGAACAGGAATTCCAGATAAAAAATAAAAAGAAAACAAACTAAATCCCAATACTTTAATAAGCAGAACATCGTAATCTGATTTGAATTTTCGATAATTAAGAATTGCAATAAAATAAAACCCAAGTAAACTTAAATAATAAAAATTAAAAACATTAATATTGGAATATTCTCCACGCTCTAGCAACATAAGGTACAACTCTATCTTAGATCCAAGAAAACTAGGCAATATCGGCAAAACCATCTTCATTATAAAAATAATATCAAGATCAACCAATAAAGCAACTATAGATATTAAAGGTAAAAAAAAATACAGGTATTGGTTTATTTTTTTTGGTGACAAAAAGTATATAAAAAGCATTATTAATGCTGAATAATGAAACATAGTGGCTAGGAACGTTTTAAATAGATAGCTTTTAAAGTTTTTATTATAAATATCTGGAATAGCAAGTAAAAAAAAAGCAGCTGAGACACCAATTCTAATTTGGGTCATTTCGTGCAATACAAAATACAAAAGCACATATGCCAGAATACTAAGAAAAGGCAGTAAAGACAACTTCTTTATTGCTAATAACTTTAGTGTTACGCCTAAAGCAGCAAATATTAAAAAAAATGTTTGAACATCACCACCAAACAAAAAATTATTGATTTCATTTATAAATAAAAAGCCAGGTTCCTTACTAATAAAGCCGATATCTGTAAATGATAAACCTATAATACCAGCATAGTTCAATGAGTCCTTATCAATACCAATAGGCCGCAATCCAGCTAGAAGTATCAAAGCAATTGTAAGCAAAAAGAAAGCTATTTTTTTATTTGATATGTTTATTCTCAAAATCTAGCTCTCCTTAAAATATTCAATAACAGATCTCATACCATATTCCATAGAGCAATAACTTTCAGCAAATTTTCTAATTTCTACTTTAGTTTTTTCATAATCATTTCCTAAATCACAATAGAAATTTATCAATACTTGA
>JAAZJL010000049.1 GCA_012800355.1 Erysipelotrichia bacterium
CTTTTTTCCATAATTCACTAATAAAATAAAGTAAGGCAAAATGGGTATATACTGAAAAATAATTATTGTGTTCATCACAAACTTTATCAAGCAAGTCAATTGCTTGTTTTTTTGTTAAAAGAGAATAACCCCTAAAAATTTCTCCTTCTTTACAATTATCAGATGTATAGTTTTTAATATCATCTATAAAAACACAAACCATGGCATTTGTTTCATCAGTCATGCCTGGAGAACTAAATAATAGTGGGCTAATTAATCTTATTTCATTAGCTTCTAGACCTGTTTCTTCTTTTATTTCTCTTTTAGCTACCTCAAAGATATCTTCATTTTCCTTATCAAACAGTCCTGCTGGAACTGATAAAATAAATTGCCCTACTGGATAGCGATATTCATGATTTAAAAAGAGTCTATCTTCTTTTCCTTTAACAATTACAACACAGCCAACTCCATCAGCATTCATTTTTCTTAATTGATCATTACTCTTCAAAACAACTAAATCTTCTTTTTTTCTTCTTGAAGCCTGATAATAATTTTTGCTTTCAGTTTGTCCAATGTCATAAAAACTTAAATATTTTGATTTATATAATGTTTTTATTTTTTCTTTATCAACTATTTTTCTCATTTTAAATCCCTCTTTATCGCTATTATACCTTGTGTAATATTCTACCTTTTTTACAAAATTTTAAAATATTTTAAGGCTGTTACAACACCATCATCATCAACAGTATCCGTAATATAGTCTGCTACTTTTTTAACTGAGTCAGTTGCATCACCCATTGCTACTCCAACACCAACATACTCAATCATATCTTCATCATTTCCACCATCGCCAAAAGCCATTGATTCTTCACGTTTAATATTATAGAATTCTAAAACTTTTTGAATTGCCATAGATTTAGAACAATCATCAGCTACTACATCAAAAGCATGCTGCCACCAACGAGCTACTTTTAAATGCTTGCAATCCTTAAGATAATGATTATCTTTTTCTGGACCACCACTTACCATAAACTGATATATGTCCCCTTCTATAAATTTTTTGAAGTAATCTAAATCAGTTGCAGGATATTTTACGTTAGCAACACCCAAATATTCTTCCAATATTTTATTATGTCCACTGACATTCATCTCGCTTTCTCCAGCAGCAACAAGTGGCTCGTTTAGTTCTTTAGCATTTCTAAAAAGTTGTTGCACATCTTTTTTATCTAATGGTTTTGAAAATATAATGTCTTTTCCCGCATAACAGTAAGCTCCGTTAAAACATACATATCCATCAAAAGAAATTCCTTCAAACTTTGGTACTGCATATGGCGCTCTTCCTGTTGCCAAAAATATTTTAATGCCTTTTTCTTTCAACGCTTGTAAAGCTTGTAAAACTGCTTCTGTTATACCTTTATTATTAAAACTCTTTAAAGTTCCATCCACATCAAAGAAGATAATTCTTATAACCATACTCATCCTCCGTTTTAAAACATTTAATAACATCCTCTAATTAATATTAACATTGATTTATGTTGATATTGCAATAAAAAATTAATACCAATTATTTTTCATTAAAACTTAAGGCAATATTTAATGCGATTCAAGCTTATGTGACTTTATCACATACAATAAAATAATTATTTGTTATATTATCCTTGTATTTAATAATACAAAGAAAAGTTATGAAAAAAGCAGTTAGAAATAAAATTCTAAAAATGAAATCTAAAAATTAGAGAAAGATTTTTCATAAATTATCCTCCCTAAAGAAATATATTATTTCTATGAAAAATAGTTATTAAACATGCACTATATTTATATTTTTCTAACCACTATCCACACAAAAAGTGGTGGGCAAAAAGGAAGTATCTGACCAGATACTTCTTTTCTTTAATTTTTATTAAATATTATTTTTATAGTTTTCGCTCTAAAACAACGACTGTTCCTTGATTATTATTTGTTTCAATTCCCACATTTTCAAATTGACACTTTCGCCAAAAAGCTTCACTTTGCAAATTGTTTTTCATATAACCAAGCCGAACAAATGAAAATCCTTTTTGTTTAAATTTTAAAACACAATATTCAATAATTTCTTTTCCTATTCCTTGACCAGCATATTCTTTATTCACCATAAATAAACCAATAAATATTGTTTCCTTATTAGGATATTCTACAATCATATCCATAATTGCAACCAATTTATCCTTTTCAAAAAAACCAATAAAGTATTTATCTTTTATTTCTTTTTTAGGTGGCAAAGCTTTCATCTGTTGAAGAACACCTTCAATAGATGGCTCAGGTGGGCAATATTTATAGTATGTAGGATGTTGTTGTTGCAAACTTAAAACCAAGTTTACATCTTTTTCAGTTAGTTTTCTTACAAAATATTTTTTTAACATTTATTACAATTAACTACCAAATCTTTTACACTAATACAAATCCAAATTATCTAATTGGTTTGCCTATATTCATTTGACATCTCCACTCAGGAGCAACTCCATCATCTCCCCAATATTCATCTATTTCAACAATAAGTCCATTTTCCAATCTAAAAAAACTAACAACATGGAAAGAATTACTTTTATCTATAGAATAAACCTTTACTACTGTAATAATTGTGTTCGCTATTTCTTCTACCCGTTCAATCTTGCCATCCCATTGCCCAGGATATTTACAATTTGCTTGAATATATTCTTTAACTGTAAAAAGCTCATTACTACAATGCCAACGAATAACAGCTTTTTCATGAAAATATGTATGAAGCTTTTCTTTATTTTGTTTCAACACATCTAGCCAAAATTCTTTTATATCCATAATGTCATCTCCTCAAATTATATTGTTGCTTAATTCAATAAAGTCAAGCAAATAACTTAAATATTCTTTTTTGTTACATAAATATGCCCCACTGCAAATATAAAAGCAAAACACACAAGTAACCAATGCCTAAGTAATAAACCACTTAAAAGGAAAATGCATGTGGGTAATATTGCTAAAACAAGCGCTCGATTTACGCTTTTTTCTTTTAAATATTGTGCAAAAACAGACCAGTATATAGCCAACAACAAACAATTACCTACTATATAAAGCAACATTTCAAAAATGTTGTTAAATTTAAATTCCCAAACTAAAAAAGGAAACCACATCAAAACAATACAGCCATAGCGACCAATTTGTTCCGTTATATTCATATATTTATTAGTACAGCGATTTTTCTCATCTTTGTTTTTTGTTGCATAAACGATATTTGGTATCATTAAAAAAATTACAACTGCTACTCCAAACAAATTAATCCAGCCAAATTCCATTAATTCTCCCTTCTTAATTCCATTTTACTACCTCTTAGTCAATGTTTTTATTGAATTTAAAAACTTTAATTATTTATCATTATCATGATAAATTCTAATTACTTCATTTATCAAATTATAAAATTCTTTTCTAACCTCAGAATAGTTCTCTGGAAACGAATTTTCGCCTTCAGCTCTTAGCTGACTGCCATTTTCAAAATTAATCCTTAAATGGAAACTCCAACCATCCAATGCTCTTGGGTCATGTCCATTAAAGCCATCCCAAGAAAGAACTTCGTTATTATCAATAACTTCAATAATTCTATCAAAAAACATCTTTATAGTTTGCGCATATTCTTCTGACTCCCATATTAGATTTGTAGTCTTATATGAATTTTCTGGATCATTGAATATGGCATTAAGAAAGAACTTTGATTCTTCTTTTTTTATTTCAATACTATATGACCAACCTCTAGCTGCTCCATACTCATAATAAATACCTTTTATCTCAGAAATTTTCATGACCTTCTGCTTTTTTTCTTTAACTGAATCTTTTCTTAAAAATCTAAATAAAGCAAAAAGAATAATAAATGCAATAGCAATATATAAATACTTCATTTAAATTCTCCTTTTTTTAATCTCTAATCCATTAAATGCTTTTGTCGATTACATTTCTATATTAATTTTTTTAGCAATTAACGGTACATTGCCAATTCTAAACTATCCATATATTGTCCGATTGCTAGATTGAACTTCTCATAATTTGCTTCATCAAAATTTTTTGTGACACATGGCATTGTTACACTTACAACATTTAATTGATTATAAAATTTTATCATAATCCAAGCATTGATTATCTTACACATTCCACGAATAGTCATATTTCCAGCTTCTTCAAGTTTTAAAATATCTTCTTTTGAATTTATTTCTACTGCCTTATCATCAATTAAGACTTCTACCTTTTCATAATAATCATAAGTAGTATAAATAGCCTTACATATATTATTCCATCCAACTTTATATGTTAGATTAAATGTTGATAATAACCAACCTTCTTCTTTTTTAATGTCCAATAGAACCATAATACATTCTCCTTTCAACAATTTATTTTCAATTAAGCAGTTGATAATATTACCTTCTTATCATTAATAGCATTTACCAACCAGCTTTTTTTCACTAATTTAATTATACAAAAAAATCCTACCAAGTAATAATTTTTCTTTTAATACTTAATAGGATTTTTAATTATTTTAAATGATATTCAATTGAAGCCTTGCCTTCTTCAAAAACAAAATTGGCGATAGCTCCAGAGATAATTGGCCAAGATGGTGGAACATGCCCAAAATCACAATCATATATTACTGGACAATTTAAATCAGCTAAGTTTTCTTTTAAAGCATCTTCTAAACTGTAGTCCAAAATATCTTCATTCAACACTGGTCTACCATATAATATTCCTTTACAATATTTAAACCAGCCAGCTTGTTTTAATTGCCACAAGCCTCTACTTTGAGCTAAAACATTTAAATCACAAGCTTCTAAAAACCAA
>JAAZJL010000004.1 GCA_012800355.1 Erysipelotrichia bacterium
TCCAATAGTTTACGCATTGTAACAACTGACATTTATAAATTCCTCTCTTTCCGTTGTTTTCCTCCATCACTTCTAACGATATTAACTTTTTCAAGCACGGAATATCGAATCTATGATGTGTGTATTAAGGCATATTAAAACGCCATTAAACATTCTAACATAAATGATGTTTAATATCAAATGACTTTTAATGTTTAAACTCTATTATTTTTTCATAACTATTATATTCCTTTACCCTTATGTCATAAGCTTCTTCAATGGCTTTTTTAAAGGGTAACTGATATTCAACTTTTAATTTCTTCAATAGATATTCACTAAAATGAGGATTTAAAACCAATAATGGACCAATTAAATAAGTGCCAAAGAAGTTTTTGTACATTACTCCTTCATTGTTTTTATTGTCCTTAAAACCATAACCTTTTTTAACTTTAATAAAATTATGCTTATTGTTTGAAGTATACGAGAAACATGACTTAAAGCCAACAATTTCCATATTTAAAAACTGGCCTAAAAAACATGAATTATGATGATGACTAAAGTCAATTGTTACATCATAATCGAAAATATTTAAAGCTTCGTTATCATTAATTGATTTACCAAATATTTCAAAACTGTTTCCTGTGCATAAAAATACTACTCCATTTTCAATAAGTTCTTTAATCCTTTCTCTATACGGCATTAATTCTTCAATTATTTTTTTCTGATATCTTTCCATCATTGAACCCATATAAAACATATCGATATTATTATCAACAAAATAAGGTTTTTCATTAAATGAAGAATAGACTATTTTGCAATCTTCAATAGCGTTTTTTAAATATTCAACATTAAAACTGTCGCCATATAAACTAGCAGCAGATGGATACATTACATTTATAATCATATTCTTTTCTCCCTGATTCTATCAATAATTAATTTAGCGTTTTTATGTTGATATATATCATAAATGAAGCCAATAGTTTCTACATCTTCATCTAAATAATCAACTACATTGATTTCCTTTTCTAAAGACACTATTTTTTCTTCTGGTATACCCGCAAATAACAATCTTACTTTATAATCTGCATGTCTTACTCCCGCTATTAAAATTTTATTAATATCATCTTTGTTTAAACATTCATAATCAGTGTCATAAATATATGATATTACTTCACTTCTATCTGTTGCTTTAGCATCATATAGATCATCAACAATTATTATTATATTTTTCTTACCTTTTAAGTTAGAAACATAATTAAAAGCCCTAGATAAAGATGCTGAATTTTGCCCTTTAGTCATTTGTAATACTAAATTAATATTGTTAATTATTTCAGTACGATATCTTGATTCAACAATCTCCATTTTTTCAAAATAAATATCAAGATTTTCAATACCACATTCACAAGCAATGGCAATAGCAGCTAATTGGTTATAAATATTGAAAATTGCATCATTTATTATTTTATACTTTTTATTATTAACGAACATGTAATTATCTTTAATCTCAGTTACGGTATAGGAACTTTTCTCATTAGTAAAACCACAGTTTTCACAATGTGCTCTTCCTATATTATTGTATCTAATAAAATCAAATGTTAAATCATTTAAGCAATTAGGACAAAGTTTAATATAACTGTTTATTGATAGAGATTTACTTTTTTCATTTTTTTGTTGTTGAATGCTGAAAAAGAATCTCTTATTATCCTTTCCTAATTGTGAAGAAATTAAGTCATCACTATTTAAGATAAGTTTAGCATTTTTAGGAATACCCTCCTCTATTTTTGAAAAAACATAGTCAGTATGAGCATTTCTTCCCATTGTATCCATTGATAAATTAGTGCAACAAATAATATCTGGTTTAACTGCTGTCATTAAGTCTTTTGTATGTAATTCATCAAATTCTAAAATAGCAACATCAGCTTTCGCTTTATTAAAAAGACTAGTGTTTAAAATTAAAGCTTTACTTAAACCTGGTCTATAATTGCATCCATCACTATTAAAAGCAACTTTAAAACCAGCTTTAGTAAAAATATCATTTAATATATTACATGTTGTAGTTTTACCATTTGTGCCAGTTACAGCAATAACTAGGTTTGGTTTGGCAATATGATATAAAAAGTCACTATCAAAAGTTAAAGCAACCATTCCCATTCGATCTGACTTTTTGTTTTTTTCAAAAAATTTGTAATAGAATTTACTAAATAACATTCCTAAAAAAAATTTCATATTCGCCTCTTTTTAATTATATTAGTTAGTTTATTCATTGTCAAAAGCCTTGTTATAACTCTCTTTTAGTCTATCAATTGTTATATGTGTATATATTTGTGTTGTTGATAAATTACTATGACCTAAAAGTTCTTGAACAACCCTAATATCAACTTTAGCATCTAATAAATGTGTCGCAAAAGAGTGTCGCAAGGTGTGAGGACTCAGTTGCAAAGGAAGATTATTTTCTTTTATTGTTCGATTTAATAAGTATTGCACTCCTCTATTAGATAACTTCCCACCATTTTTATTTATAAAAACAAAGCCATGTTCTTCTTTAATATATTTATTTCTAATGTTGTTTATATAATTATCAAGTAATTTTCTAATCATATTATAAAAAGGTACTAACCTTCTTTTTGAACCTTTACCTAGTATTGATAATAACTGGTTATTAAAATCAATGTCATCAATTCTTAAGTTACACAGTTCTGATAAACGCAAACCACAGCCATACATTACCTCAAAGATAGTTCTATCACGATAACCAAAATCATCATTTAAATCAAAACTATTTAAAAGCATATCTACTTCATCTTCAAATAAATAATCAGGTATTTTAGTTTTTTCATTTGGAATTTTCACTGACAAAAAAGGATTACTACTAACCTCTTTAACATCTAAAAGATAACGATAGAAAGATCTCAAGCTGCTTAAATAACGCGAAAGTGAACGATTGGAAATCTCACCAAATCTCTTGTCGGTTCGCAAATAGTTAATAAAACCTAAAACAATAGTTCTATCAGCATCATTCAAACTATTTATTCCTTCCTGTCTTAAATAATCAATATACCTTTTTAAGTCTCTACCATAAGCTTCTTTAGTGTTTTCTGAACCAGAATTAACTGTAACGATATAACTTAAAAAATTATCTAACTTTTTTTCCATAATTACCACTTTTCACTATATTGTTTCATTACTTCTAATGCTTGTTTGCTGTATGCTTGTTTTCTTTCACTTTTTTTAACATCTTCTAGCAAATTAAAAATCCCAAAATTGGCATTCATTGGTTGAAAATTTTCTGATGCTTGAGTTATATAATGCGATAAAGATCCTATCATCGTTGTATTTGGCAAAGTAATTAATGGTTGATGCTGTAAATATAAAGCCATATTGTGACCTGCAAGTAAACCAGAAGCAGCTGATTCTACATAACCTTCTACTCCAGTTATCTGACCTGCAAAGAATAAATCATTCCTAAACTTGCACTGATAAGTTTCTTTTAATACTAACGGTGAATTTATATATGTGTTACGATGCATTACACCATATCTTACTATTTCACAATTTTCTAATCCGGGAATCATTGAAAAGATTCTTTTTTGTTCACCCCATTTTAAATTAGTTTGAAAACCTACCAGATTATATAAGGTGTCAATGGCATTATCCTGTCTCAATTGTACAACTGCATAAGGTTTTGGTTTTCCTTCTTTTTGTAAACCTACAGGTTTTAGTGGACCAAAAGTCAAAGTTTGAGGACCCCTGGCTGCCAGAACCTCTATTGGCATACAGCCTTCAAAGAAAACTTCTTTATCTACACTGTGACTTTTGGCAATTTCACCATTTATTAATTCATTATAAAACTTATCAAACTGTTCTTTAGTAAAAGGACAATTGATATAATCAGCATTTCCTTTATCATATCGCGATTTATAATAAGCAATATCCATATTAATTGATTCTTTAGTAATTATTGGTGCTGCTGCATCAAAAAAGTGTAAAGAATCCTGTTTTAAATAATCTTTTATCTCTTTAGCTAATTTATCTGCTGTTAAAGGTCCAGTTGCAATAATTGTAGGTCCTAGTGGTATTTCAGTAATTTCTTCATTAATAACTTCGACAAGTGGATTATTCTTTATTATTTCAGTAATTTCTTTAGAGAAATTTTCTCTATCTACCGCTAAAGCACTTCCAGCAGGCAAAGCGTGTTTATCAGCTACTTTTATAATTAACGAATCTAACATCCTCATCTCTTCTTTTAATAAACCAACAGCGTTTGTTAAAGCATTACTCCTTAATGAATTTGAACAAACAAGTTCACTAAAATATTCTGTATGATGAGCTTTTGTTGTTTTTTTAGGCCTCATCTCATACAGTCTTACTTTGATGTTTTTTCTTGTTAACTGATGTACTGCTTCACATCCTGCTAACCCTGCACCGACAACATTTACAACTTTATTCATCTTTTTTCTTTGATACCTTCTTTGGTTTTGCGCCTTTATTTTTACTATTTACAATGTATCGACATTTTGGATAGTTTGAACAACCAACAAAAGTAGTTCCAAATCTTGAAACTCTTTCTACCAGTGGACTATTACACTCTGGACATAATTCTCCTGTTTCCTTAGCTGGTTTTTTTTCATTTTTAACAATATATGTACACTCTGGATAATTTGAACAAGCTATAAACTTACCAAATCTTCCTCTTTTTTCAACAAGTTTATTACCACACTCTGGACAAGTACCATGGTCTACTCCATTTTCACTTTCTAAATCGTGGTGATATTTACAGCTTGGATAATTTGAGCAAGCAACAAACTCACCATATTTACCTTTTCTGATCACTAAATCTCCACCACATTCAGGACAAGATTCCCCTGTTTTAACTGGCTGGATTTTTTCCATATGTTCTTTGGCATTATCTATTAATTCCATAAAAGGATTATAAAATTCATTCAATGAAGTTAGCTTGTCCATCTTACCATCAGCAATTTCATCTAATTGACTTTCCATATTGGCAGTATATTTGACATTAATTACACTAGAGAAAAATTCATCTAGTTTTCTTGTTGTTAAAATACCTTGCTGTGTTGGGACAAAAACTCTTGTTCTAGCTGTTTCAGAACTTTTTTCTAGTTTAGCATAATCTCTTTTTAAAATTGTATCGACAATAGTTGCATAAGTAGAAGGTCTACCTATTCCATTTTCTTCCATTGCTTTGATTAATCTAGCTTCAGAATATCTTAGTGGTGGTTCAGTAAAATGTTGTTTACCTTCAACTTTTTCAGGAATAATAGTTTGATTTTCAGTTAAAGTAGGAACAATTGCATCACTACCATTATCTGGATATACTTTTAGATAACCATCAAATATTAGTGTTCTTCCATTAGCTGAATATTCATATTTTCCACATTCAAGTTTAATGCTTTTATTGTTATATAAAGCATCAGCCATCAAAGCAGCCAAAGTACGTTCATAAATTAATTTATATAGTTTATATTCATCATTAGACAAATACTGCTTGATTGCATTAGGAGTATTATTAATATTTGTTGGTCTAATTGCTTCATGAGCATCTTGAACATTTTTACCAGCTTTTGAACGATATTTTCCAACATATTTTTCTCCATACTGTTGTTTGATATAATCTTTAGCATCATCAACAAAAACCTGTGAAAGTCTATTAGAGTCTGTACGCATATAGGTAATTAGACCTGTTGCAGCTGTTCCAATATTAATACCTTCATATAATTTTTGAGCAACCATCATCGTTTTTCTTGAAGAAAAATTTAGTTTAACTGAAGCATCTTGCTGTAAGGTTGAAGTAATATATGGTGGTCTACTCTTTTTATTTTTAACTTCTTCTTTAACCTCGCTAACAGTAAATGGTTGTTTTTCACAAGCATTAACAATTATATCAGCTTCTTCTTTATTGCTTATTTCAGCCTTTTTTCCATCAATTTTAACTAAATCGGCTGTAAAATTAGTTTCATCATAATTAAAATCAGCCACAATTGACCAGTATTCTTCACTAACAAAAGCATTTATTTCATCTTCTCTATCAACAATCAACTTTAAAGCTACAGATTGAACTCTACCTGCACTTTTACTTTTGATTTTACTATTTAATAAAGTAGAAAGTTTAAAACCAATAATTCTATCTAAAATTCTTCTAGTTTCCTGAGAATCAACTAAGTCCATGTCAACTTTTCTAGCATTATCAATCGCCTTTACTACTGCTTGTTTAGTTACTTCATTAAATACCACTCTATTATTTTCATCTAAATCTATATCTAAATTGGTAGCTAAATGATAAGCAATAGCTTCACCCTCTCTATCTGGGTCGGTTGCTAGTAATACTTTATCAGCTTTATCTACTTTTGATTTTAATTGTTTTACTGTTTGTTTTTTACCAGCAGGGATGACATATCTTGTTTTAAAGTCATTATCGACCTCTATTCCTAAGCCTCCCTTACCAGTTGTTGCTAGATCACAAATATGTCCTTTTGATGCAACTACCTCATATTGATCGCCTAAATATTTTTCGATCGTATTAGCTTTTGAAGGCGATTCTACAATTACTAAATTCTTTTTACTCATATATCTCACTCACTTATTTTTCTATAAAATTGTCGTATATATTAGAACAAATCATTTATAATTTGTCAAATAAATCATTTATGTTTTCTTTTGTTAGTATATTAGCTCCCTGTTGAATAAGGATATTTGTTCCACAATTTACCATTTCATTATAACCAAATGGAACAGCATATATATTCCTATTTAAAGTTAAACCTTCATTAACTGTCAGCATTGTTCCAGATTTATACGAAGCTTCTGTAACGATAATACTTTTACATAATGCAGCTATAATTCTATTCCTAAAAGGAAAATGATATTTTTTCGGTTTTACATTTAAGGGATATTCACTAATAACTAACTGGTTTTCCTGTAAATATTGATAAAGATTCTTATTTTCATAAGGATAATAATAGTTTAAACCATTTCCCAGTACTGCAATCGTCTTTTTTGCATGTTTATGAGCAATGCTATCTATTCCTTTAGCCAATCCTGAAACGATAACATAATGCTTACTAAGTCTTTCAACAATATCAATAGTACAACTTTTACCATACTCACTATAATTTCTTGCCCCTACAACAGCTATTAAATCATTATTTAATAAATTAATATCTCCCTTATAAAATAACACAAAAGGAGGATATTCTAAATCTAATAGTTGTTTGGGATACTGTTTATCTAAGATTGTAATGGCTTTTTGAATTGGTATCTTGTCATTAATCTTTTCATTGTTTTTTATTGCCTTTTCAATCTTAAAGTAATTTCCTTGATACTTTATAGCTATCGAAATTAAAAGATTACGCATTTTCATCACCAATTAATATTTGATAACAAAATTGTAATCTTCCTAAAACAATTTACTTTGCATTGCTTCTATTACTGGTTTATAGTTTTTTCTGTGAATTTCAGTAATACCATACTTATCTAAAGCTTTGAAATGTTGTTTAGTTGGATAACCTTTATTGTTTTTAAAGTTATATTGTGGATATTTTTCATCCATCTGATACATTATCCTATCTCTTGTTACTTTAGCTACTATTGAAGCTGCTGCAATGGAAATTGATTTTTGATCACCTTTTACAATATCAACTACTTCTTTATCTATATCTAATTTCAATGCATCAGTCAATACAATATCAACATTTGCTTTTTTGGCAATTTCACTCATACCCCATCTAGTTGCTTCCAAGATATTTAATTTTTCTATTGTTTCAACTTCCACAATAACAACATCATAATATAAAGCATCTTTAACAATAACCTCATATAGTTGTTCTCTTTTTTTCTCAGTTAATTGTTTTGAGTCATATATCTCTTCAGAAATATAATCTTTTGGGAAAACAACTCCAGCAACTACCAGTGGACCAGCCAAAGGACCTCTTCCTGCTTCATCTATGCCGATTACCAACTTATCTAAAGACCAATAATGTTTTTCAAAATCATTTACTGTCTTCATCCGTTTTCTCCCAACTAATAGGCCCTAATTGATTGTCACGAATATCTTTCAGTATCAAAGCATAGACCCTTTTATAGTCAATTGTTTCATCTTGTTGAATACATCCTCTTGATATCGCAATTTTATTAATCGTTTCAAATATATCTTCGCTGACTTCTATTTCATAGCGTTTAACTAATTTTTCCTTATGATTTTTTATCAAAAAGCCAATCGCAAATTCAATAATACTTTGCATTGGTAAGACATCATCTCTTATTGCACCTGTTACAGCCAACATGAAACCAACTTTTAAATCTTCAAACTTAGGCCATAATACTCCAGGAGTATCTAGTAAAGCTACTTCATTAGAAACTTTAATCCAAGTAAGAGCTCTCGTAATACCAGGTTTATCGGCAGTTTTAGCTATTTTTCTTTTACTGACAGAATTAATAAGTGTAGATTTACCTACATTAGGAATTCCAACAACCATCGCTTTAATTTCTACTCTTTTTAAACCTCTAGCTTTAAGTCTATCTATCTTATCCTTCATAATTGTTAAACAACAATTAGAAATTGTACTAGCAACATTTCTATCTCCAATTAAATTTAAAGCTACTGTTTCATGACCTTGACTTTTAAAATAGGAAATCCATTTCTTTGTTTCTTCATTTTCTGCTTTATCGGCTTTACTTAAAACTATTAAACGTGGTTTGCTGCCGATAATTTCATCAAGAAGTGGATTAATACTACTTAAAGGAATACGTGCATCACGTATTTCAATTACCATATCAACAAGTTTAATTTTTTCACTCATTTCCCTTTTGGCCTTAGTCATATGGCCAGGATACCAGTTGATAATAGTTTTATCAAAATTTTTAGTTTTGTCCAGATTATTCATAATAATCCTCCTTCTTTATTTAATTTTAAATCGAGTCGATTATAATTTGTTCTTTTTAAAAATTAAAATTTTCTATAATATATTGCAAAGTAATTAATTTTCTGCTGAATGCATATTTGATAAATCTTTATTTTATAAAAAATCTTTATATAAATGTTTAGAATTCAAATTTGATAAAGCATTATAATCAAGAAACTTCAAGATGTAAAAGATGTTTACACAAAACATTTTACACTATCCAACACCTATAAATAAAGTTTATACTAATATGAATAATAATTACAAATATGCTAAATTTCTAAGTCATAGTCATCACATACATCTAAGCTAATCTCATTAAAATATCTTTTTAGTGCCTCAATTATAAAATCCTCTATTTTATAGTCTTTTATTAAAACACTTCTGATTCGTTCTTCATTTAAAGATATTCTTTTTGATTGATTAGGTTTTTGTTTCAAAAAAATAGACTCTATCTTATCAGAGTCTAATTTATTTGTTTCATTTAATTCTCTTATTCTCTTTGCTTGATAATAAGAAGGTGTCAAATATTGATATGTTATTTTGCTATATATTTTTTGTTGTTCCTCTTCTGTTAAATACGATAACTCGACAGCTGAAAAATCACCATAGTTAATGCACTGAGCATGTCTTTTATAACAGTATCATCCACAAGTTTAATTAACTCAAAAATTAAATTATTTAATCTAATATATCTATATATTTGAGTTCTGCTATCTTTTTCATTTGTTCCCAGTTGGGATGGTTTTATTATATACTTGCATTCCTAATATGATAACCTTCCAACCATTTTCATATCCACCTTCATATTGTTCATTTAGTCTATGAATTCTAGTTATTTTATATAAGACTGCTTTATATTCAACTGAACCGCCATCTTTCAATCTCATCGGAATTGGAATTAACATCATTATAATTAATATCGCAAGTATTCTTATTACTTTTTTCCTCATTAATATTACCCTTTCTATAAAATTTAGTATACTAAATACTAACTATTATATCAAATGTTTAAAAACTTTTTTGTTGCTTTCCTTATTTTGTAAGAGTTTGCGAGTTTTTCTCACTGTATAGTATTATCCCAGTTGATATTGGTTTTATTTTACATAAGAATTACTCCTTCACTTTTCAATTGAATAATATAAAAGCCTAATTCTTAAAAATTTAGGCTTTATTATTAATTTATGTTACTAATTCAATTTTCACTATTTAGCTTGACCAAATAAATTAAATGGAAAAATAATAAATATATCTTTTGATACAATCTGCGACTGATTAAAAGCACCATATAACCTTGAATCGGCTGAACGTGGTCTATTATCTCCCATACAGAAATATTCATCCTCACCTAAGGTGATAGTAAAATCATTTGTAAATAAACCCGAATATGAACTATCTTGATATTCCTTTACAAACTCTTCATCTAAGAAAAATTGATCAATTGGAGTACCATCTACATATAAAGTATCGTTAGTGAAGGTAATAGTTTCATTTGGTAATCCTATTACTCTTTTTACTAAGTTTTCATCTCTTTCCTCTAAATAAACAACAACAATATCAAATCTTTCAATTCCTGAAACTCTTCTTGAAAAGATATTTGAAAACCCATATGAATTATCTTGTAAAGTAGGAAACATGCTTGAACCATTAACAACGATTGGCATAAAAAAGAAATTGACCAAAACTAAAGAAACCACAATTGTGATTATAACTGTTACTATTGAATCTATTATTTCATCTAAATAGATTAAAACAGATATAAATATGGTTGCTAAGAAATCTAATATTTTCAATTTCAATTTTTCAAACATATAATACTCCCTAAAAAGAAAGGCTGATTGACCAGCCCTTACTTCTATTTGCGTTTTTCTTCAATCCTGCTAGCTTTACCTGAGCGTCCACGTAAGTAGAATAATTTGGCTCTTCTAACTTTACCAAAACGAACAACTTCAATCTTGTCAATAATTGGTGAATTAATTGGGAAAGTTCTTTCTACCCCAATACCACTTGACATTTTTCTAACTGTAAATGTTCTAGCAATACCTTTTCCATTCATTGCAATTACAACGCCTTCAAAAACCTGAATACGTGTTTTATCGCCTTCTTTAATAATAACGTGTACTTTTACAGTACATCCTGGTTCAAAATAAGGAACATCCTTAATTTGAGCTTTAGTAATCTTGTCAACTAAACTTAAATCCATAAACTATCTCCTTTTCACACA
>JAAZJL010000005.1 GCA_012800355.1 Erysipelotrichia bacterium
GGAGAACTGATAATTTTTTAAAACATAAGAAAAGGGCTCATCAAGAACACATATTTACATAAAAAAGCGGATATTTTTTCCGCTTATGTTTGATTTATTTTGGGACATTTTCCCATATTATTGACACTCAAATATTACTTAAATATTTTATTTTCCAACTTAAATAGCATTGGATAAATAGCTACTAATATAAAACAGTTTAAAGCATATCTCAAGGTTCTTAAAACAAAATAACCTAAAGTCATTTCAGCAAATATTGGCGCTAAAATAGCTTTTAATAGTGAATTTATGCCAAAGTATAATGCTGCACCTATTACAGTTCTGATAATCGAAATATACCATTTATTCGTATTTTCAAAATTGACAAACTTTTCTTCAAAATACATACCAGCTATTAAACCAATTAATAATCCATAACCATTATAGAAATCATTTGTTTTACAAAATAAGAAGCCTGAAGATGCAACAACTGCATAAAGAACCAAAAAAGTATATTTATTTTTAAATAGATCAATAACTTTAGTGGCAATTAAACAACATAAAAACCCAACAGCCAATCCAACAACTACGTCAGTAGGCCAATGTGCTCCTAAATATATTCTAGAGAAAGCTACCAAAAATGGAATCAATATTCCAAAAACTTGCAAAACTTTACTTTCTTTAAACATAACTGCCAACGAAGAAAATAAAGCCCCACTGCTACTAGAATGACCACTAGGAAATGAATAACCATCAATATTTCTTAAAAGTTTTATTTCATTAGAACATTGATAAGGTCTAAGTCTTTTAAAGATATTCTTTAAAAATGGCGTCATAACCCCCGCTAGCATTATAGCAGCACCAATTCTTTCACCTTTTCTTTTATCAATACTCCAATATACAAAACCCATTACTGCTACTGCAACCATCTCTTCTCCAAACATTGAGAAAAATTGGTTTAAATATAACAATACTGTTTGTAATGTTGTTCCTAAACCTAGTGACTGTAACCAAATGATAAATTGTTCTTCAAATGGGAAAAACCAAATTTCAGACATAAATTTCACCTCTGCTTAACGCTTCTATATTAGCATAAAAAAAGAAATTATTGTTTCTTTTCTTCTTCAATAACTTCTTCTAATAGTTTTCTTTCTTCCTTTGTAAATTTTCTTTTTTCTAAAAGATCTTTACGATTTAAATACGTAGTCCTTAAACTTTCTTTTAAACGATATAATCTAATATTTTCATGATGACCACTTAATAAGACTTCAGGAACTTGTAACCCCTTGTATACTTCAGGTCTAGTATATTGAGGGTATTCCAGTAAACCATCTTCAAATGATTCTTCGATTATTGAATCTTCGCTAATAGTATCTTCTACAAGTCTAGTAATAGCATCAGTTATGACCATTGCTGGTAGTTCTCCACCAGTTAAAATATAATCGCCTATGGAAATATGTTGATCAACAAATTCAAATATTCTAGCATCAAATCCTTCATAATGACCACAAATAATAATAATTTCTTTTTTTTCAAGTAACTCATAAGCCATTTGCTGGTCAAATTTAGGCCCAATTGGTGAAGTAATGATTACATGTGACTTATCAGTTTTTACGCTTTCTAAAGCATCTAAAACAGGCTGACACATCAATACCATCCCTGCTCCTCCACCATAAGGATAATCATCAACTCTTTTTGAAGGAAAACTAGAAAAACTTCTAAAATCAACAATATTTATTTCCACTAAATTTTTAAGTCTAGCTTTTTTAATAATCGAGGTATTTAAAAAATCATTAAACATTTCAGGAAAAATTGTTAAAATAGTTATTTTCATAACATTCCCTCAATTACATCAATATCAATACGTTTGGTAGCTATATTAACTTCTTTGATGAATTCATCGACAAATGGAATTAAAACTTCTTTATTTTCAGTATTAATTCTAAGAATTGTTTGATAACCATCTTCCACTGAAGAAACATAACCTATTTTTTGATTATTGTAGTAAACGGAACAATCTTGTAACTCAAAAAAGTAATATACTCCTTCACTTAAGGTATGCACATCATCCTTCTTAATAAATATGTCACAACCCTTGTATTTTTCAACCAAGTTAATATCTTGTTTATCAAAAAAAGAAATCAAAATATAGCCTTTATAAACTCGATAAGTTTTAATTACCACAGGTTCAAATACATTTAAATATTTTATGTATAGCTGTTGTGTTACCTTAAAACGAATATCCTCAAAATCAGTATATGATTTTACTTTTACTTCACCCTTTAATCCAAAAGTATTGACAATATTTCCTACTCTAACATATTCCATAATCCCATCTCCAAAAAAGGATGCTATAATACTACATCCTAATATGATTCAAATTTAATTGAAACTTTTTTATTTTCAATACTTGAACAAACTGACATCATCTGTCTAATACTAGAAGCCATACTTCCGCCTCTACCAATTAGTCTAGCAATATCATTACTTGTTGCGTGGACATATAAAATAACTTCATTTTTGTTAAGACTATCCATTTTTTGAACCGAAACTTTTTCTGGTTCATCAACCATTGGTCTAACAATGTCCATTAATGTTTTTTCGTAATCAATCATTGTATCTTACTTTGATTCATGAAATTTCTTCATGATTCCTTCTTTTGATAAAATTGAACGAACTGTATCAGTTGGTTGAGCACCTTCTTTTAACCATTTTAAGGCTTTCTCTTCATCAATTTTTACAGTTGCTGGAGTTGTTTGTGGATTATAATAACCAAGAGTATCAATTGGACGACCATCTCTACTTGTTCTTGCATCCATCGCAACTATTCTGTAAGTAGCAGCTTTTTTTGCTCCCATTCTTCTTAAACGTAATTTAACCATAAAAAACATACCTCTTTTTTCTTTTACTTGAACATAATACTACTATCAAAGAATGCTGTCAAGCACTTTTACTTGACAGTCTAATTTTTTACTCCATGATGACAAGTTGGGCTTGATAAATTTAAAGGTAAAAAAGTATAACCGTTTGCTAAACCCCATAAAATTATTTCCTCTACAGCATCAACTGAAAATCCTTTAGTATCATGTTGCAAAACTATCGAAACATTGCGTTTTTTTATTCCATTTATAACATTATTATAAACTGAATTTCTATTACTATTTTTACCAGCATCACCACTTGAAACATTCCAATCAAAATATTTATATCCATTATTGCTTACTGAATGTACTAAAGTAGACATTATTCCTTTACAATACTTTTTTGAAACAGTATTACTTGAACCTCCTGGAAACCGGATAAGTTTAGTATAAGAACCTGTTTGCTGATATATTAACTCACCATTGTAATTTAAATCACTATAGAAGTTATCTACCGAAGAGTATACTTTACTATAGTTATGAGAATAAGTGTGATTCCCAATACTATGCCCTTTTTGATAAGCTTTTCCAACATTGTAGAAGTATGATTTATTTTTACCATTTACAAAGAAGGTGGCTTTAACATTGTATTTATCCAAAATATCCAACAGTCGGCTAGTATGACTACTAGGGCCATCATCAAAAGTCAAATAAACTACTTTTTTTGTTGGATTTAAACTATCAGGGTCAGCTTGTTTTTTATACACATAGACATTTCTTTTAACAGTAGTAACATTACCAGAAAAATCACTAACAACATAAGTCAAAGTATAGATGCCTATCTTTTCAATATCTGCTTCACCTGTGACTGTTACATTTTTTGTTAAATCACCATCTTTAAGATCATAAGCTGTAAAACCAACATAATAACTTTCACCAACCTCTATTGCAGTATATGGAGAATCAAAACTAATTACCGGAGAGGTAGTATCAATATACTTTATTTCTCTTTCTTTTACTGCGGTGTTACCACTAGAATCGGTTACTGAATAAATAACTTTATCACCTTTAACTTCTCTAGTTACTTTATCAGTAATATCTCCATCATAATTATCAAAGCAACTATAACCTTCTTCGATATATTCACTACCATATTCAGTAAAATGTTCTTCGTTTTCAATTAATTCTATGTTAGGAGAAGTAGTATCAACAACTAGAAACTTTAAAACTATTTCGTTTTCATTATTCTCTTTTTTAGCTTTATACTTGATTGAATATTCTCCTAGTATTGAAGTATTAACTTCTCCGACTTTTTCAATATCAAGGCTAGTCCTAATAAACTTAAAAGTTTTCTTTTGATAATAAGCCTTGACAACTGGTTCAATAAATTCACTTTTATATTCAAACTGATACTGTATGTCATCAGCAAGATCAAAAACTATTTCATTTTCATCAAGAATCATAAATGAAGCTATTACCAATAAAAATAAAATAGTTGCCATGATTATTTTGTTTTTCATATGTTTTTCCTACCAATTTGATTATACATCAACATTTTTCAAACTTCCACAAGGTATAAAAAGAACTCAGATTAAATCTAATTTTAAAATTTACGATATTTACCAAGACCCATTGAAGCCATCATTTTCTTTGCTCTATCAAAACTATTAATCATTTTATTAACTTCACTAACTGATGTCCCTGAACCTTTAGCAATTCTATTTTTATGTGAACTTCTTAAATCTTCAGGATATTTTCTTTCATAAGGTGTCATTGAATTAATAATAGCCTCATATGTCTTAAATACTCCATCAGTATCGGCTGCATCAATTTGTGAGGCAAACTGGTTCATTCCTGGAAGCATTTTTAAGATATTTCCAATAGGTCCTAGTTTTCTTGTTTGTTTCATTTGAACTAACATATCTTCTAAAGAGAAAGTACCATTCATCATGTTTTCCATAGCTCTATTAGCCAGTTCCATGTCAAATGCTTCTTCAGCTTTTTCTACAAGGGTTTGTAAATCACCCATACCTAAAATTCTAGAAGCCATTCTATCTGGATAGAAAACATCAATATCCTCTACTTTTTCACCAGTGCCGACAAACTTTACTGGCACATCTGTGACTGCTTTAACTGATAATACTCCTCCGCCTCTAGCATCACCATCAAATTTAGTAACCACTAAACCAGTAATGTTTAACAAATCATCAAATACTTTAGCGACATTAACAATATCTTGACCAGTTAAGGCATCAACAGTTAATAAGATTTCATCAGGGCGATATTTTCTTTTTAACTCATCAAGTTCATGCATTAAAGTTTCATCAATATGTAAACGACCAGCAGTATCAATAATTACTGTATCAAAATTATTGGCTTTTGCATGTATTAATCCCTTTTCTACTGTATCTACTGCACTTACTTTGTTACCTAAAGTAAATACTTCACAATCAATCTGTTTTCCTAAAGTCTGCAATTGTTCAATAGCTGCTGGTCTAATGATGTCGGCAGCTATTAACAGAGGATTTCTATCTTGTTTTTCTTTAATTAATTTGGCAATCTTAGCAGCAGAAGTCGTTTTACCAGTACCCTGCAAGCCAACAATCATTACAGTAGTAATACCTGACTGTTTATATAAAAGTTCTCCTTGACCATCACCTAATAGTTTAGTTATTTCATCTCTAACAATTTTATATACCATGGTTGAAGGATCTAAACTTTCAGCAACTTGAACGCCAACCATTTCTTTTCTAATACGTTCTAAAAACTCTCTAACTACCTTATAGTTAACATCGGCTTCTAATAAAGCTGTTCTAATTTCCTTTAACATAGCTTCCATATTTTTATCTGAAAGCTTATCTTTTCCCACAATATGCTTAAAAGCAGCGGTTAATCTATTACTTAACGATTCAAATGCCATAATCAACTCTCCTTTCAATTAAAATAAATCTTCATTATCATCAAATTTAGTCGATGGACTAATGATTACTGTTTCAACATTTTCTAATGCTTCTTTTAAAAATGGTTCAAAGTCATATTTTTCTTCATACCACCTGCATTTATCCTTTTTAGGTTTTATAACTGGATTTTTAGGGGTGAAAATAGTGCAACAATCTTCATAAGGTAAAATACTTGTTTCATAAGTATTTATTTGCCTTGCAATATCAATGATTTCCAGCTTATCTAAAGTAACACACGGTCTAATAACTGGTATATTAACTACTTCAGATATTGCTGCCATACTTTCTAGAGTTTGTGAAGCAACCTGCCCTATTGATTCACCATTAACAATAGCTAAACACTTATTTCTTTCAGCTAAACTCTGAGCCAATCGATACATCATCCTTCGCATCATGGTTATCGCATATGAGTGATCACATACTCGATAGATTTCCATTTGCGTATTGGTAAATGGAATAATATGTAGTTTGATTTGACCTTGATATCCACTAATAAGTTTAGCCAATTCTTTTACCTTATTCAATGATGCTAAAGAAGTATAAGGCATTGAAGCATAATGAACACATTCAATTTCTACCCCTCTTTTCATTGTCAAATATCCAGCAACAGGTGAATCTATTCCCCCTGATAACATCAGCATAGCTTTGCCTCCAACTCCTACCGGAAATCCTTGAGCTCCTAAGATAGTTTCAGCCATTAAATAGGTATTCTTTTCTCTAATTTCGACAATCAATTTGTAATCAGGATTATGAACATCAACTTTCAGATTTGGTCCATAATTTTTTAATATTTCACCAGCTACCATTCTATTGACCTTATCAGAGAGGATTTCAAACTTTTTATTTGCTCTTTTAGTAATTACTTTAAAAGTCCCTTGCTTATCTTCCATGATATCTTTTCCAGCTTTAACAATTTCCTCGATATTATTTTCTACTTTTAAAGTCTTGGAAAAACTTCTAATACCAAAAATGTTTTTTAAAATCGGAGTTACTTCATCTGGGTCTGTTCCATTTAAATGAACATATATATGATCTCTTGTTCTTTCAAATACTAAATTTGGGTAGTTTGAAAGGGCTAACTTCATATTATTCGCTAGCTTTTTGATAAACTCATTTTTATTTTTCCCTTTAGTAGTTAATTCACCATATCTTACTAAAATATATTCATATACTAGTTTAGCCATAATCTTCTATACATTCCTTAATTGCCTCTTTTAGCCCCTTAATATCCTCAAAACTATGCAGATGAGAAATCGAGACTCTTATTGTACCTTTTAAGCGGTTTTCATCTTTATACATTTGAGATATTACTCTGCTAATCGCTTTTTGACTATCACAGGTGCTAACAGCTGAAACCTCAAACCCTTTTAATGATAAAGCATTCATCATAACTTGTGAAGTAATAGTTAAACAAGAAAAATTAATTACTCCATAACATCCATCTTCTGGGCTGTTTATAACTATCTTATCAAGCTTTTTAAGTTCTTCTAGTAAATAATCATGATTTTTTTTAATTTTGCTTTTATGATCTTTATAGGCTTCCAAAGCCTTTCTTAAAGTCTTATAAAAGACAATGTTTACAGCAGCATTGGAAGTGCCTGCTCGCAAATGAAATTCTTGTTGGCCACCAGAAATAATTTCAGCAATTTGAACATGTTGTTTTTTTATTAAAACACCACTACCCTTCAAACCATATATTTTATGAGCTGAAATTGACGCCATATCAATATCAGTTAAATCAAAATCTATTTTTCCAATTGCCTGAACACAGTCACAATGCAAATAACAATTCGGATACTTTCTTACAATGCTTTTTATTTTATCAATTGGCATTATTGCCCCTGATTCATTATTAACATACATTATAGAAACTAAAATCGTGTCTTTTCTTATCGCTTTTTCTAAATCTTCTATTTCAATTACACCATTTTGATTAACAGGTAAATATGTAACTTCAAAGCCTAAGTAATCTACTAACCACTTTATTGATCTTTCAACACTGGAGTGCTCAACAGTTGTACTGATGATATGTTTTCCAAACCCCTTTCTTTTTAAGGCAGTTCCTTTAATAGCCAAATTATTGGCTTCAGAACCACTGGAAGTAAAAATTACTTCTTTAGGTAAAACATTTAATAAAGAAGCTGTTTTTTCTCTTGATTTTTCCATTAAATTATTTACTTCTAGACCTCTAGGATAAATTGATTCAGAATTAACAAAATATTTTTGTAATATCTTATAATACGTGCTTAAAACATCATCATTTACAGGAGTTGTAGAAGAATGATCAAAGTATTTATACATTTTAACCTTCCTTTTGAGGATTTAAACTATTATTAATTTTATTGTTAATTTCTTTTGCTAATTGCGGATTGACCTTCTCAATAGCTGAAACAATAAGTCTTCTGGCTTTGGTAAATTCACCATTACGGTAAGCTAATTCAGCTGAATATAGAGCTGAGTCAACTTCTGGGTAAATTGGACGATATTGATTAGCAACAATGATACAAGATTCAATCGCTGAAGTAGTTTGAGTAAGTGTTTCCACATTTTTAAATAATGATAAAATATGTTTTTGAGTTTGACTTACAAAATCTGTTGCTTTTTTAATATCAACTACTTCACTTAAAAGCGTCTCATTTAGTTGTTCTAAAGATTTTTCAGCTAAATCAATGTCCTGTTGATATTTATCAGAAATATTTGGTAAACGAGATAGTCTAATTGACGCTTTCACTTCATTTAAAACTACTGTGAACTGATCAACCAACTCTTTTATTCTTAATTCCTCAGTTTTTGTTAAAGCAATTTCAGTATTAATACTTTGACACTGTTTAATTCCTACTTTGATATCATTTAACAATTCTTCAAAAGAAATCAATAATGTTGTTGATGGAATACTGTTAGCATTAAATGAATCATTTAACGAATCAAAAGCAATTTTATTTCCTTCATAGACTTTCACGGCTTTAGTGATGTTATCAACTGTTTCAGTAAGTTCATATCTTTCAATTGAATCTTTTTCTTTATTTCGCAAAGCATCTAAAATTCCCTTTGTAGTTTCTAAAAGTGCTTTACATTCATTAATTGTATTTATTAATTGGCGATGTGCAATTTTTTCTTTTTCAATTGAAGAGTATAAATTATTTATTCTTGTTTCACAATCAGTTAATTTATTATCAACTGCTTCAATATCACAAATTTTAATTTTAGCTAACACATCATTTAATGTTTCATTAATTGTTTCAATAGTTGACTCTACACTTAAATGACCTAAATAGGCTCCTTGTGCTTTGGTGACCAAATAAGAAGAGTTTAATTCTCCAATTTTATTTGGGATAGTAACACGAGCTAAATTAATTAATTCAGGAAGTTTTAAAGCCAAATCATTGAATATATCAATTGACAAAGATATTTCCTCTGATAAAGTAGCAGCTTCATCATATTTGCTAACACCCATTATGGCTTCAAAATCAGAAAACTTATGCGATATAGCATTAGAAATTTCAGCAACAGCTTCCCAAGAAAAAGTATAATTATTAGGGTTATCATTAATCATTAATTTTATTTCACGATATTTATCTTTTAATTCATTTATTCTTCTTCTTTGCATTGAAGATTGATTTAATACAGCATTAGTGACATCTGAAAGTTTTGTTGTTAAAGAGCTTGTTTCCTCCATTAGTTTTTCAATTTCCACAAGTTTTCCATCACATACTTTTAAATTGTTTGTATCAAGAGCTTCAACTGCATCTTGAAGCAAACTTGTGCAGTTTTTTAAATTATTTTGAATGATATCGAAGTCCTTTTTACACTGTTGAGCTGTATCTTTAATATTAATATTTATTCTAGCAATGGCATCCATTTTTGAAATATCCGCATTAAAAGGATGACTTCTTAAATTGTTCATCTTGATTTGAATAGAATCAATCCTTCTTCTCA
>JAAZJL010000050.1 GCA_012800355.1 Erysipelotrichia bacterium
AACTTTTAAGTAATTTAATTAATAAAGGATATTCGGTAAATTATATAACAAAAAACGCAGCTCCAAGAGAAGTATTTTTTAAAAAATTAAGAAAAGATAAATTTAGATTAAATTATATAAAAACATTATTTAAAGGTTCAGGTTCTTTTATAAATGTTCCAAACAATTTTTTTGATTGTTTGATAGTTGATGAAGCGCATAGATTAAATGAAAGAAGTGGCATGTTTAACAATTTAGGTGAAAGTCAAATAAAAGAAATAATACATGCTTCTAAGGTATCGGTATTCTTTATAGATGAAGATCAAATAGTTACAACATCAGATGTAGGATCAGTTGATTTAATTAAGAAATATGCTAAAGAAGAAGGTTCTGAAACTTATCATGGGGAAGATTATAATCTTGTTTCACAATTTAGATGTAATGGTTCAGATGGATATTTGGCTTTCTTAGATAATTTGTTATCAATAAGAGAAACAGCAAATATAGATTTTGAATTTGATTATGAATTGCGATTATTTAGTAACCCAGTTAAGATGAGAGAAGAATTAAGGAAAAGAAACGATAACAATAAAGCGCGTATGATAGCTGGGTATTGCTATGATTGGATAACAAAAAATGATTATAATCCAGATGTATATGATATTGTATTAGAAAATGATTTTAAGGCAAAATGGAATTTTAATAATACAAAAACTTGGGCTATCGATGAAGATTCTTTTGAGCAAGTTGGATGTATTCATACAGCTCAAGGATTAGAATTTGATTATTGTGGAGTAATAATTGGAAAAGATTTAATTTTTAAAGATAACAAAGTGGTAACAGATTATACAAAAAGAGCTAAAACAGATAAATCTTTAAAGGGAATAAAAAAGACTAAGAATTATGCTTTAGCTGATAGGATTATAAAAAACACTTACAAAACATTATTATCAAGAGCCCAAAAAGGTTGCTTTGTATATTGTGAAGATAAAGAATTATTAAAATATATTTCTAAAATCACAAGAACAGATATTGAATGTTAAAAACAAATATTGGATTTCTTTTTACAATTGAAGTCCAAAAAATTGCCTAATGTACATTAATAAAGCATTGTATAATTTTATATGTAGAAATACAATAGATGAAAGGATGTGGATATATGTTAGGTGCGATAATTGGAGATGTTGTTGGCTCTCGTTTTGAATGGGATAATATTAAAACAAAAGAGTTTGATTTATTTACTGATGATTGTTTAGCAACTGATGATTCAGTAATGACTTTAGCTATTGCTAAAGCCTTAATGGAAAGTGATTCAAATTTTGATAATCTTGGTGAAAAAGCTGTTGTATACATGCAAAAGTTAGGAAGAAAATATCCTTATAGTGGTTATGGCGGAAATTTTGCTAGGTGGCTAGTTTCTTCTAACCCAAAACCATACAATAGTTGGGGTAATGGTTCAGCGATGAGAGTAAGTGGTGTTGCTTATGCTGGAAATTCTCTTGAAGAAGTTGTTGAGCTATCAAGAAAAGTAACAGAAGTTACTCACAGTCATCCTGAGGGAATAAAAGGTGCAGAAGCTACTTCTGTAGCTATTTATATGGCACGTACTGGAAAATGTATTCAGGAAATTAAAGATTATATTCATGAACATTATTATAAAATTGATTTTAAATTAGATGATATTCGTGATGATTATACATTTGATGTATCTTGTCAAGGGACTGTTCCTCAAGCTTTAGCTGCTTTTTTTGAATCTGTTGATTTTGAAGATGCTATTAGAAATGTTATATCAATAGGAGGGGATAGTGATACTCTTGCTGCTATTACTGGTAGTATTGCAGAAGCATATTATGGTATTCCAATTAAGATTAGGGAAGTTGCTATTAAATATCTAGATAACTATTTGCGTGAGATTTTATATGAGTTTGAAAGTAAATATCAAAGTAAAAAAGAAATTATAGATTAATAAATGAGAAAAAAAGATAAGTTTTTACGCTTATCTTTATTTCTGGCTCTTTAATTTTTGGTGGGGCTGGGGACAACCTTTAAGTTTTGGTGGGGACTAAAAAGTCCTCTTTTTTTGTCATGGTGGGGACAACCTTTAAGTTTTCGTGGGGAGACCCTTTAAACTTTGATG
>JAAZJL010000051.1 GCA_012800355.1 Erysipelotrichia bacterium
CACAAGGTGACTTGAGTGAAAATGCTGATTATGATGCAGCTAGAGATCGTCAGGCAAGAGTTGAAGCTACAATTAAAGAAAATGATTATGTCTTAACTAATTTTGAATTAATTGATCTTGATGAAATAGCTAGTAGAGAAGAATTACAAGAAGAATTAGAAAATTTAAGGGAAGAAAAAACAGCGGTTAATGATGAAATTTTAGAAGTTAAGAAAAATGGTGTAGGTGATGATAATGTTGAATTGTTTGAAATCTGCGACAAATTAGCGGAAATTGAAACAAGAATCAGAACCGTTGAGCATGCTTTAAAAAATGAGACTACTAAAAAATCTAGTAAAAAAACTGTCAAATTAGGTTCAAAGGTTGTTATCTTGACTTTAGATGAAGATGAAGAGGAAGAATATACAATCGTTGGAACTGTTGAAGCAGATCCAATTAATGGGAAGATTTCTAATGAAACACCACTGGCTATGGCTTTATTAGATCGCAAAGTAGGAGATGTGGTAACAGTATTTGTTGGACATCCTTATAAAGTAGAAATCAAAAAGATTGATTAGGGAAAAATAAATTAAGAAACAAGTATGAAGTATGAAAATACTAAAAAATTTGTTTCTTTTTTTATTGATTGGTATATTTATTTTTTCAAATCATTCAGATATTGAGTTTTTAAATATGGTCAATAACACAATAGAAGTCAATGTTAAAGGAAATGCTGTTAAAGATGAAGTATATACTTTGAAAAAAGGGAGTACTATTAAAGACTTACTGGAAATGATTAAAATCTCTGATGATGTTGATTTATCTTGTCTAAATTTAACAATGGTATTAAAAAACAATGATGTAATAGTTCTTGATAAAAAAGTACAAGAAGAAAAAATTTCAATCAATACAGCAAGTTTAATTGAACTTATGGAAATACCATATGTTGGTGAGAAAACAGCATTGAAGATAATTGAATATCGCAATACTCATGGTGGTTTTAAAAGTTTAGAAGAAATAATGGAGATAAAAGGAATTGGATTAAAGAAATTTGAAAAAATGAAGGAATATATTAGGTTGTGATTTTGATTTCTGCTTTTTCGGTTATCTTAATCGGTCTATTTAATAATTTTAATAACAGAATAATTGTTGCGATATGTATTGTTGGTCTTTTACCTTTGTTATGTAATAAAAAAAATCGGTTTATTATTAGTTTAATTATCTTTACTTTTATCTTAGTTTCTTATCCAGTAGAAAAGACTTTCTTTGAAAGTGGTAGAGTTATAGAGATTAGAGATAAGTATTATCTTTTAAGCGATGGTTTAAATAAGGTTATTTTATATACTGATGAAATTCTTTCGCTAGATGATAAAGTTAAAGTTAACCAAGAAGTTAAAAGTATTAACTATTATGATAATTTTAATTTATCCACCTATAAGGACTATTGTACAGCAAACAATATTATTGGTACTATTTCAAAAAATGATCTAAAAGTTATTGAAAGTAAGTTTTCAATTAGAAAAATGATTTACAATAAATGTTTAAAGAGTAACAATAAGTGGATTTTACAATTGTTATTTAAGAATTCAATGGAAGTTGAGAGTGATAAAAAGTTTTTCATTACTCAGTCATCATTACATATTTCTTTTTTTGTTGGTCTTTTGAAAAGTATTTTATCAATCTTTTTTTATGAGAAAACAACTAACAGAATAGCATTTGTGATAATTTTATTATTAGGAATATTTTTTAATTTTTCCTATGGTTATGTCAGAATTTTAATAAGTTTGATACTGATTTATTTTATTGAAGATAAAAGAAAAAGATTAGCTTATGAAATATTGATATTATCTTTTTATAAACCATATTATATTAAAACAATTTCTTTTTTAATCCCTATCGGGATTAAAGTGATAAATTGTTTTTTAAAAGAAAAAAAGATAGTTCTAATTAATTTTTACATCATGATTATTCAACTTTGTTTTTATGGACAAGTAGATGTAATATCAATTATTAGTTTTACTTTTTTTAAATCTTTTTTTGATTTTATTTATCTATTGGCTTTAATCTTTTGTTTTCTTCCTATTGAAATTAAATTAGATAAATTTCTAATTGATTTTTTAGCAATAATTGATAGAATTCCTAAAATAGAATTATCTGGCACCTTTAATTTAGTTTTAATATTTTTTATTTTATTTTTTATAACAAAGTATTTTGAAACAGTAAAAAACAAATATCTTTTAGGATTGATACTTGTTTTATTAATCAATAATAATCGTTTATTATTTTCGCCAATTTATACCATCTCTTTTTTAGATGTTGGTCAGGGTGATTGTAGTTTGATAACATTTCCATATTCTAATAAGGGTTTATTAATTGATGTAGCTGGAAATATTTATAAAGATATAGGTAAAGACATAATTATCCCTTATCTGAATAGTTTAAGTGTTAAAAGTGTTGATGTAATTATATCTCATAATGATTATGATCATTGTGGAGCACTACAATCACTAGTTGATAATTTTAAAGTAAATAATATTTATCAAGAAAAGCAAGAAAAATTTACTTTTCAAGATTTAAATGTTTACACACTTTTATACGATGAAAATTATCAAGATATAAATGATAATTCTATTATTTCTTATTTTAAAATAAATCAGTTTTATTTTCTTTATTTGGGCGATGTTTCTAAAGATGTAGAGCATAAATTAGTTGAAAAATACGATAATTTACAAATTGATGTGCTTAAATTATCGCACCATGGTTCTAATAGTGCCAGTAGCGAAAAGATGTTAGCCACTTACAATATACCTTTGGCAATAATATGTGCAGGACGAAACAACTTTTATAATCATCCTTCTAGCGAAGTAATAGAAAGATTAAATCAATTTAATATCTCATTTTTATCAACCAAGAAAAATCATGCCATTAGATTTTATGTTTTAAATCATTTGTTAATTTATCAGACATCTTTAGGTCAATGGGGTTTTCTTTTAAAGTAATATGTTATAATTTAATTGTGGAGTAAGATATGAATTATTTATTAACAGGAAAAGAAAGTTTTAACCTTAAACAGAGAAAAAATCAATTACTAGAAAATTTAGTTGGAAAAGAAAATTTGCTATCTGTCAGTGTTTTTCGTGGTTATGAAGATGTAAATATCGATGATGTGATTGATGACTGTAACATGATTCCCTTTTTATCAGATAATAAGGTCGTTGTTTTAGAAAATCCTAAATTTTTAGCAGTTAAATCTAAAGAAGATAATATTGAAGATGAAGTAATTGATCAAGAAAAAGAAGATAAAGATTTTGCTCGTCAAAAAATAGATGTTGATAAACTGATTGAATATTTAAAACATCCAAATGAAACAACAACTTTAATTATTGTTTACGATGATTTGGAGTTGCCAAACAAAAAGTTTATTACTATGTTAAATCCATATCTAAAACACGAAAAATTTGATTTACTATATGAGGATCAATTTAAAAATCTGATTATAAATGATTTAAAAGACAGAAATATTAATATTGATAATAAAGCCTTAAATGAACTAATAGAAAGACTTCCAAATTCAATTGAGAACTGGCAAAGAGAATTAGAGAAATTAGCACTATATCCCAATACTATAACAGAAGATGTGGTAAAAAGTTTAATTACTCGTCCACTGGAAGATGATGCTTTTGAATTAACTAATGCTTTATTTTCTAGTGATTTATCAAAAGCACTTAGCGTTTTTAAAGATTTAACAGTTAATAGAATAGAAGTTTTTAGTTTAATAGGGTTGATAAGTTCTTCACTTAGAATGATGTCTCAAGTTTTGATGTTATCTGAAATGGGGAAAAGAGACAACGAAATATCTTCAATACTAAATATTTCATCTGGAAGACTGTACTATATAAAAAAAGATATTAAAAACAGAAGTTGCAAAGATATTTTGAAAGTATTAAACGATTTGTCAGAATTAGATCAAAATATAAAAAGTGGTATTATTGATGGGAAAACAGGATTAGAATTATTTATAATTAAAACAATCAGAGGTCAAGTATGGAATCGTTAAAAGAATTATATCGTATTGGGCCAGGACCTTCATCATCACATACCTTAGCAGTTAGAAATGCCTGCTTGTTATATATGCAAAGATACAGTGGTTATCCTTGCTATTTTGTTGAGCTTTGTGGCTCTTTAGGCTTAACTGGTAAAGGTCACATGTCTGATAAGGTTATTGAAGCAGTTTTTGGCAAAGAGAGAGTACTAATTAAATTTAATCGTGAAACATCTCATAATCATCCAAATACGATGATTTTTCATACCATTGACTCAAATGTTTTAGCTAATGAATTGATTATTTATTCTACAGGTGGTGGTGCAATTGAAGTTGAAGGAGAACCATCTTTAGTTAATAAAAATGTTTATCCACATGAAAACCTAAAAGAAATAATGGATTTTTGTCAGGTAAACAACTATAATTTTGCTCAATATGTTTTTCATTATGAACCAAACTTAAAACCATATTTATATAAAGTTCTTAATCAAATGGTGACAACAATTAGAAACGGGCTTCAAAAAAGTGGGGTTTTGCCAGGTGAATTAAAAGTTGTTAGAGTAGCAAAAAAGCTATATCGCAAAGCATTTGATTGTGATGATACAATTGTTAAAGAAAAACTATTAATTTCTTCTTATGCTTATGCTGCTATGGAAGAAAATGCTAGTGGTGCAATGGTTGTTACTGCTCCTACTTTGGGAAGTTGTGGTGTTGTAGCAGCTATGTTAATGCATTACTATGAAAAGGGAATTAGCAAAGAGATTTTAATAAATGCTTTAGCGGTAGCAGGGATATTTGGTAATATTGTCAAAAGAAATGCGACAATTTCTGGAGCTGTTGGTGGCTGTCAAGCGGAAATTGGTACAGCTTGTTCTATGGCGGCTGCCTTTGCCAGTTATGTAGAAGGATTATCTAATAGAAAAATTGAATATGCTGCCGAAATAGCAATGGAGCATAATTTAGGTTTAACATGTGACCCAGTAGGAGGATATGTGCAAGTACCATGCATTGAAAGAAATGGGCAAGCAGTTTTGAGAAGTTTAGATTCTATGATTTATGCTAAGTATTTAGGTGAAATTAGAGAAAACATTGTCACTTTTGATATGATTGTTGAAGTAATGAATTATATTGGTCAAAAGATTGCGATGGAGTTAAGAGAAACTTCTTTAGGTGGTTTAGCTGAAGTAGTTCCAAGTCATAAAGATTAAATAACAAAAAATTCAGGTATAAACCTGAATTTTGTTTTTAATATGATTTAAAGTTGATAAAAATAAAAGGCTTATTGAGCCTAATATTATTCTACCTCTAATGAGTTTACAGCCTTGGTTAAACGTGCTTTTTGACGGCTAGAGTAGTTTTTATGATGAATACCATCAACTACTGATTTGTCTAATTTAGAGAAAGCTACATTTAAAGCAGCAGTTGCCTCTTCTTTATTATTGTTAGCAACAGCAGTAAAAACATTTTTCATAGCAGTTTTTAAAGCGCTTTTCTTTGCTTTGTTCATAGCATTGGCTTTGATATTAGTAATAGCTCTTTTCTTGTTTGACTTAATTTTAGGCATACTTTACCTCCTTAAATATAACGCTTATCTATTCTAACAAAATCAAATCCAAAATGCAATAACAATATTTTACTATTTACTTTTTATATTTATAAGATAAAAGTTTATGGAAAAATTTGATAAATTTATGAATTATTAATAAAACAGAAAATAATGTATAATATTAGAGGTGATATAAATGAATGATGTAAGGATAATCTTTATGGGAACTCCCGTTTTTGGAAAAGAAATATTAAAATGTTTAGTTGAAAATAAATATAATGTTATTGGTGTAGTTTCTCAACCAGATAAGAAAGTAGGAAGAAAACAAATTATTACTCCTTGTCCAGTTAAAGAATACGCACTGCAACAAGGAATAAAAGTTATTCAACCGTATAAAATTAAAGATGACTTCCAAGATATTTTAGATTTAAATGCTGATTTAATAATAACTTGTGCTTATGGTCAGATAATACCTGATGTGATATTGAAGGCACCTAGATTAGGATGTATTAACGTCCACGCTTCACTTTTGCCAAAGTTAAGAGGAGGTGCACCAATTCAACGTAGTATTATCAATGGTTATGATAAAACTGGAATTACAATTATGGAAATGGCTTCTAAAATGGATGCTGGTGATATCATTTCGCAAAATGAAATTAAAATAGATATTACTGATACTTATTCTTCTTTACACGACAAGTTAATTAAAGTAGCTACCAGTTTATTACTTAAAACATTACCTTCAATTATTGAAGAAAACTACATTGCAATTAAACAGGAAGAACAAGAAGTAACTTATGGTTTCAATATTACCAAAGAAGAAGAGCACATTGATTTAACCAAAGACTACTTACAAGTATATAATCATATAAGAGGGCTATCTGATGATCCTTGTTGTTATGGAATTGTTGATAATAAAAAGGTTAAATTACATACTGTGAAAATGACAGATAAATATTATGAAAAAGAAAGTGGAACTATTGTTTTTGAAGACAAAGGTTTAGGAATAGTAATTGATGGTAGATTATTATTAATTGAAAAACTGCAATTAGAGGGAAGAAATATTTGCGGTTCCATAGATGCAAGAAATGGAGCTGCTAGAAATTGGGAAGGAAAAGTAATGTGTTAAAAAAAGTATTAAAAGCATTAGTTTCAATGATACTGATATTTATGTTTGCTTTCCTTGTGAACATTAATATTGGAAATTTAGGTTATTTATCTTTAGCTGATTATGCTATTATGAGTTTTCTGATGGTTAATGAGCCTTCATACGCTATGTTAGTTACTGCTATTCCCGTTACTTTATCCGATATCTTGTTAGGTTATAAACAGTATTGTGCCTTTACTTTCATTATTAAAGCTATTGAAGGGTATTTAATAGTCTATTTGAGAAATAAAAACAAAAACTATAATTTATCAATTCTGATAGTTGGATTAATTGTACTTGTTTTACAAGTATCATTAGATATTTATTTATATGGAACAAAAATTATGTTAACATCTTTATTATATAAATCAGTTGCTATGATTATATGTATAATTTTAGCTGGTTTAACAAAAAGGTTTAAAAAGAAAGTAGAAGATAGGTAAATAAATGGATCAGAAATATATACGAAATTTTTCAATTATAGCTCATATTGACCATGGAAAATCTACCTTAGCTGATAGAATCCTTGAAATGACAAAAACTGTTGAGCAAAGGGATATGGTTAGCCAAGTTCTAGATGATTTGGATTTGGAAAGAGAAAGAGGCATTACAATAAAACTAAATGCTGTATCTTTGACTTATGATGCTGATGATGGAAACAGTTATTTACTACATTTAATAGACACCCCAGGTCATGTGGACTTTACTTATGAAGTAAGCAGATCGTTAGCAGCTTGTGAAGGTGCTGTTTTAGTTGTTGATGCTTCTCAAGGAGTTGAAGCTCAAACGTTGGCCAATGTTTATTTAGCTATAGATAATAACTTGGAAGTTATACCTGTTATTAATAAAATTGATTTACCAGGTGCTATGATTGAATATGTTAAAGATGAAATTGAACATGACATTGGTTTAGATACTACTGACTGTCCTTTAATTAGTGCTAAAACTGGACTAAATATTAAAGATGTTTTAGAGAGTATTGTTAAAAAGATACCTGCTCCAAGTGGTGATTCAAAAGCTCCACTTCAAGCATTAATATTTGATAGTTATTATGATAGTTATCGTGGTGTGATTGCTGCGGTAAGAATTAAAAACGGAACTTTAAAAGTTGGTGATATGATTAAATTTATGAGTAACGGAAACAGTTATTTAGTTACTGAAGTAGGTATTAGGTCGCCAAAAGAAATTAATAAGGACTGCTTAAAATGTGGTGAAGTTGGTTGGGTAGCTGCTTCAATTAAATCAGTAAAAGATGTTAGAGTGGGGGATACCATTACTACAGTAGATAATCCAAGCAGAAATCCTTTACCTGGCTATAAAAAACTTTTACCAATGGTATATTGTGGTTTATATCCAACAGATAATGCTCGTTACAATGACCTTAGAGATGCCTTAGAAAAACTGCAGTTAAATGATGCTTCTTTGGTCTTTGAGGCTGAAACATCTCAGGCTTTGGGTTTTGGCTTTAGGTGTGGATTTTTAGGTTTATTACATATGGATGTTGTTCAGGAGCGATTAGAAAGAGAATATAATCTTGATTTAATAGCAACAGCACCAAGTGTTATTTATGAAGTGGAATTAACTAATGGTAAAGTTTTGAAAATTGATAATCCAGCATTAGTACCAGCAAGCCAATATTTAGAAAAGATTTCTGAACCTTTTGTTAGCGCAAAAATAATGTCTCCAAAAGATTATATCGGTCCAATTATGGAATTGTGTCAAAGAAAAAGAGGATTATATAAAGATATTATCTATCTAGACGATAAAAGAGTGATGATTATTTATGAGTTACCGCTATCAGAAATTGTATTTGATTTCTTTGACCGATTAAAATCTTCAACCAAGGGATATGCTTCACTTGATTATGAATTAATTGAATATCGTTCATCTTCTCTGCAGAGAATGGATATCTTGATTAATGGTGAAATAATTGATGCTTTAGCCAGTATTGTTCATAGTGACTTTGCTTATCAAAGAGGAAGCAATATTACTAGAAGATTAAAAGAGTTGATACCTTCACAGTTATTTGAAATTCCTATTCAAGCTGCTATAGGTGGTAGAGTAATAGCTAGAACCAATATTAAGGCTTACCGTAAAAATGTTTTAGCTAAATGTTATGGTGGAGATATTTCACGCAAAAAGAAATTATTAGAAAAACAAAAAGAAGGTAAAAAAAGAATGAAATATGTTGGAGAAGTAGAAATACCACAAGAAGCTTTTATGGCTTTACTATCAATGGATGAGGAGATTAAATAATGAAAGAAGTTTTAGATTTAATCCAAAAGATGAGAATTGATTGTGGTTGGGATAAAACAGATACTTTACCAATTCTTATAAAATCTGTTTCTATTGAAGCTAGTGAATTGTTAGAGACTATTCAATGGGATGATGATACTTTTAAAGAGGAAAAAGTTAAAAGTGAATTGGCTGATGTTTTAATGTATGCTTTATCAATTGCTATTGATAATAATTGGGATGTTGAAGAACTTTTAAAAGAAAAAATTGAAAATGTCTACAAGAGGTATTTGAAAAATAATGATTAAGGGTTTATATGTCCATATACCATTTTGTAAAAGTATTTGTAACTATTGTGATTTTGCTAGATGCAAATATACAATTTCTTTAGCTGATAAATACTTAACGCATTTAGAAAAAGAACTGTCCGAAATAAAACAAGACAGTTTTTATACTATTTATATTGGTGGAGGAACTCCAAATTCATTAAATGAAAAGCAATTAGAAAGACTTTTAGAAATGCTATCAAGGTTTAAGGTTAAAAAAGAATATACGATAGAAATTAATCCTGAAAGTTTTACCAAAGAAAAAGCCTTACTTATTAAAAAATATGGTATAAATAGAGTTTCTATTGGTGTTCAAACCTTTAACGAAAGTTTACTTACTCACATAGGAAGAAAACATACTAATGTTGATGTTGAAAATACTTTAAAATATCTTGATGAAGTAGGGATAAATAATCGTTCTATTGATCTAATTTTTGGCTTTAAAATTCAAACTTTAGCTAATGTTATTACTGATTTACAAAAAGCAGTTAAACTTAATATTACTCATATTTCAATTTATGATTTAGAAGTATATCCGACAACATTATTTGGAATGCAAAAATATGAAAAGTTAGATGAGGAAACTTGTTTTTTAATGTATCAAACTATTGTTGATTTTTTAAACTTTCATGGATATACACAGTATGAAACAAGTAACTTTGCTATGGACAGATATCAATCTATCCATAATAGACTATATTGGAAATATGAAGATTATAAAGGAGTGGGTTTAAGTGCCAGCAGTAAGATTAAAAATATTAGAACTGATAATACTTCTAATTTCGTAGATTATTTAAATGATAGGTACCTAAAAAAAACTACCAGATTATCAGATAATGATGTTATTTTTGAGGCAATTATGATGAATCTAAGACTGAATGAGGGTATTGATATCAAAGAATTCGATGAAAGGTTTAATTGCAATATTTTAGAAAAATTTCATATTGAAATTGAAAAAAATATCAATAAAGGTTTATTGGAAGTTAAAAAAGGGTATTTAAAAACAACAAATAAGGGAATATTTGTTTTAAATGATATTTTAATTGATTTTATGAAGTGATGATGTTATCATTTAATAGCTGTCAGGCTGTGTTTTGTAGATTCCTCATCTTATTACTCGGCTTGATCAGGACATTTAATATAGGAGGAAAAAATGATTACTAAAGAAGAAAAAATCCAAGTTATTAAGGATTACGCTCGTTATGAAGGTGATACTGGTTCTCCAGAGGTTCAAGTTGCAATTTTAACTACTAGAATTAATCGTTTAACTGAACACTTAAAGGAACACAAAAAAGATTTCCATTCATATCGTGGATTAATGAAATTGATTGGTAAAAGACGTAACTTATTAAAATATTTACGTGAAAATGATATCAATCGTTACAGAACATTAATCGATCGTTTAGGCTTACGTAAATAGTTTAGTCAAACTAACTTCAGCAGTGCTGAAGTTTTTTTATAAAAAAAGATATAGTTTTAAAGCTATATCGTTAAACTGTCAATTAAATTGTCATTTTCATCAAACCACTTAAAGACATTATCTTCTAAAATCATATATCCATGAACACTACCTTCTTTTGGTAAAGCAATACTGCCAGGATTTAAGTAAGTATGATTATCGTAGTGTAAATTTCTTTGAACATGAGTATGACCGTGTACTAAGATATCTTCTTTATTTAATGGTGGTAAATTATCGCTATTGAAAGTATGACCATGAGTAAAGAAAATATTTCTTTTATTTATTTCGATAATAAAATAATTGGCTAAAATAGGAAATTCCAGTACCACTTGATCAATTTCAGCATCACAGTTTCCTTGAACAGCGATAATTTTGTCTTTATATTGATTTAATAAAATTGTTAAATTTTTTGGATCATGTTCTTTTGGCAAATCATTTCTTGGCCCATGATACAAAATATCCCCCAAAAGGATTATTTTATCAGCCTTATGCTGATGAAATTTATCAATTATTAGTTTTCCGTAGTAATAAGAACCATGAATATCAGATGCTATTAAATACTTCATAATTTTCTCCTTTTAAGTATTTTAACACAAAAAAAACAAAAACCTCATAATTGAGGTTTAATTTATTTTATGGGGCGATTGACGAGACTCGAACTCGCGAATGCTGGAGCCACAATCCAGAGTGTTAACCATCTTCACCACAACCGCCAACGCTTACTAATAATATACTAAAACTTAAAAAAAGTAAACATTTAAATCATAAATGTACTATAATTACAATGAGTGGAGGATTTAAAATGAATAAAAGGAAAATAAAAAAGATTCTAAGTTCTAGGTATTATCTTTTATTACTCGGAATATTATTTATCTTTTTCTCTTTTGCTGTTTCACTTTATGCTGATGATTCTGAAAAAGAAAAACCCAAAAATCCTTTTTCTTATCCAGCAATTGCTAATAGTGAGTACGATGTTGCAGGAGAATATGTTTATTTGGATTTAGTAGAGTTATATCAGTTTGCAGAAAGAGAAACAAGCAATGTTACTGAAGAATATTACTATGCTTTTGATAAAGATTGGTATGTCTATATAGTATGTATTACTAAAGAAGATTTTTTGACAATGCAAAGCAAGTATGAAGTAGATCCAGATAATTTCAGTTATCGTATTGAAGGATATCTTTTTGATTTACCAGATGATGTAGAATCTTTAGCTAAAGAGATGATTCCCGAAGTATTTGGAGAAAACAGCAGTCATCTAGTAGATAATTTCGATGAATATTTCTTATCAACCTATTTAGATACAATAAATAGTCCGTATTTAACAAGTTCTGAAACGATTGTTTTTGTTGTTATTTTACTTGGTTTAGGATGCTTCTTCTTTATAAGTGGAATACTCAGAATATTAAAAGTAGGGAAATTAAAACAAAGTAAAGAATTTACAGATGTTGTAAGTGAGTTAGAAAGACCATCAACTATCGATTTCACTAATATATCATTAGCTTTGACAGATTCTTTCTTGTTTAATTATGGTTTAAAAAAGTTTGTTAATTATCGTGATATTAATGACATTTACTATAAAAGCAGGAGAATATATGTCATTGTAGACAATAAACCTATTAACTATGGTAAATGTAGTGATAAGCAATTTGAAAACATTAAAAATTGTATAATAGATAGAAAAAATATGATGAATACCCAAGAAGTATTAGCATAATAATTAATTTTTAATTTAAACCCTATTCAGTAGGGTTTTTAATTACCATAACATGTTAATTGAATATAAAAAATTAGTTAAGTAAAAAAATGTTATTAAATGTGATAATAATGTTTTTTAAACCGAGAATATTTACACATTTTATAATATTTGATAAATTTAAATTAGAATTTGTGGAGGACTATTCAATGAAAAAGATTTTAATTCTGTTGTCTATTTTTTTAATGCTACTAGTAATAGTTGGCTGTAAACCTACAATAGATAATCCATATACTCAGGAATATGTAGTAGGTCAAGGAAACATTGTCGGAGAAGTAGATGTAAAGTATTTTATTGAACTGGATGAAAGATTTGCTATTGGTGCTGCTAAAAACGGTATGGCTGTTTTTAAAAAACCTTTTGAAGCTTATCAAGCATTAGTAGAAAAATATGCTGCTGGAATTGCTGTAATAAAAAAGGAATTTCTTTTATCGAAGTTGTCTTATAAAAATTACCAAGACTATAAAACATATGGTTGGCAAGTGACTATTGGCACAGAAGAGGAAAAAGAGCAAGCAAGCTTTGTTACAAAGTTTCTTGATATTTATGAAAATAGTTTTAATACAGAAAACTAGTTTAAGAGTATTTAAGTCTTAACCTAATTTAAAATCATAAGACTAATAGAAATATGCCACTTTCTTTGTAATCAATAATTGAAAGTGCTAAAAAAATAATATAAAAATAAAAAGGAGAAAATGTAAAGATGAATA
>JAAZJL010000052.1 GCA_012800355.1 Erysipelotrichia bacterium
ACTAATAAAGCGTTTGGTGGTGGCGGTATTTATGTAAACGGATATGACTTTGATGGATTTAAAAATGGTCATTTATATATAACTAATGTTGTCATTTCTGACAATGAAGCAAAACGCCAAGGTGGTGGTTATGCTTCATGTCCAATAAGTAACACTGAAATTTACTTAAAGCAAGGTGCAGCTATATACGGTAATAGAGCTAGCTCAGCAAAAGATATCTTTATTTATAGCGCAACTATTGGTTTCGGTGCTCATGGAGGCAATCCTAAATATTTTATCACCGATACAATGCTTGGTGGTGTTCCATATCACTGGAAATACAATGATGGAACAGAAGTTCCACTAAATAAACTCAACGGAACTTTGCTAGGTGAAGGAGTTAGTTTGTCTATTTATACTGATGAAGTTGGAAATGCAACTACTCAAAGCTTAGCTAAAGTATTTATTACAGGAAATTATTCTGCAACTCGTGGTGGTGGTATTGGCAGCAACGGAAATGTAACAATTGGTCGTAAAGATGGACCGCTTCCAGAAACAGAGTGCAGTGTAAAAAAAGTTTGGGACGATAATTATGATGAAAAAGGCATTCGTCCTGAAAGTATTGAAATAGAATTATGGCGTAAGATAGCTGGTAGCAGTGATGACCCTATCTATATTGGCTATGAAACTATTAAACCAGATGCTAATGGTGACTGGTCATTGAAATTTACTGGATTATTAAAAGAAGATGGTCTAGGAAATCAATATGAATATATCATCAAGGAAAGAAAAATATTTGGCTATGTTGCTGATATAACTAAAGATGAAATTTCAGGACATGTGATTACAAATTCATATGAACCAGACACTGTTTCTGTGGAAGGTAAAAAGACTTGGGAAGATGATGATGACATTGTAGGACATAGACCAGGTAGCATAACAATTAGATTGTTAAAAAATGGTGTTGAAATTGATCATAGAGTGGTCACAGACAAAGATGATTGGTCGTGGTCGTTTACCAATTTACCAAAATATGAAAATGGCCAATTAATTAAATATACAATTACTGAAGACCCAGTAAAGTGGTATGATACTGTGATTGAAGGTTACAATGTGACCAACTATTGTATTGACCCACCTGAACCTGTTCCTGATACTGGAGATTTAAATCATATTATCTGGATTATGATGATGGGAGCTTCTCTAACTGCAATGGTGTGGTTAATTGTGTATCAAAAAAAAGAAATTAAAATTAATTGAAAAATTATTAGATAAAACAGTTTTGTAAATAGTGTGATGGCGCAATCATCACACTTAAATGAGAAAGAGGTACTTTTGGATGAAAAATAGTTTATTGAGAATATTTATGATGTTAAGTGTTGTGGTAGCATTATTGGTTTACCACGGTTTAAGTAAGGTAAAAGTATTAGGGAATTACACAGAAGTTGAAATAACAACAAATTGTGAAACAATGCCTTTGAATTTTGGTGTTAAATTAACAAAAACTTATTTAAACGAAACAAAAAGTGCCTATAGTTATGATTCAATATCTGAAGATGTTGAAGAAGATTTATCAGCTATCTTTTTAAATGGTGCTAATCGTGATTAAGGATTTACAAGAAAGATAAGCGATAAAATAAATATAAATTAAATAAAATAGTCCAAATATTTACTCATAAGTAAAATTTGGGCTATTTATTTATATTTATTACTTTTGAGATGTTGTAAAATAAAAGTGTAAAAGTGGGTGATAAAATGATTGATATTGGTTATTTGGATAATGCTTTAGTTATTTGTCCATCAGCTGTTAAAAACTATTCATTAAAAAAAGCAGCTGAAAATAATAAACTTTTAAATTGGAAGTTTATGTCACTTGAAGAGTTTATAAAAAACTACTTTTTTGACTATGATCATAGAACTATTAAGTATTTGGTAGATAAGTATCAAATGAGAATAGATGTAGCTAAAACATATTTGAAAAATTTATACTTTGCTGAAGACAAGGAGTATGAAAATAAAAAGTTAAAAGAATTAGTTGATTATAAAAAAGAATTATCTGATAAAAACCTATTAATCAAAAATCCACTGTTTACTACATATTTAAAAAAGTGGGATAAGATAATAGTTTTAGGCTATGGTAAGTTAGATAATTTTTATAAAAATGTTTTTGATAATATAAACAGTAAGATTATTGAATTTGAATTTTATGAAAAAGAATTTTATTACAATGAGTTTAAAACAATGGAAGAAGAAGTGCAGCATTTATATAATAGTATTTCTCAACTTTTAGAAAATTCAGTTGATATAAATAACATTTATGTAATGAATGCTGATAGTAGTTATGACAGTTATTTTAATCGCTATAATAATTACTTTCATTTTAAGATTGAAGAAAAAAATGAAGATACTTTATCTTCGTTAACGATTGTTAAAGAGTTTGTTGATGTTTTAAAAGAAAATAATAATGAAACATTAAAAAGCTTTTTAGACAGCAACAAAAATTCTAAACATATAAATACTATTATCTCAATTGTTAATAAATATGTTCAATTAGATGAATATGTTGATTTAATTATTGATGAATTAAATAATACGAAAGTAAAAAATGAAACATACACAAATATTGTTAAAAGAGCAAATCTATTTGAACCTTTTGAAGATGAAGACTATGTGTTTTTAGTTGGCTTTAACGATAATTGTCCATCTTTATCTGTAGACACTGATTATATTACTGATGATATTAAACATTTGGTGAACTTGAGTAAAACAGAAGAAAAAAATAATGTTAAAAAGGAAAATGTATTGAATTATTTGTCAAATATCAATAATTTATATCTTTCATATTGTGAAAACAGTTTAATGGATAGTTTTAATAAAAGCATAATATTAGATTATATGATTGTTAATAAAAATGAAAATAACTCAACCAGTTATTGTTATTCTGATAAGTTAAATAGATACAGATTTTCAAAAAAACTGGATCAATTTTCTAAATATCATATTAGAGAAAATGATTTAGAAAGACTATATGCAACTTATGGTAAGAACGATTATCAAAAGTTTGACCATGGTTATAAACAAATAAACAAACAAATAAATAAAGCAGTTGAATTGTCTTATTCTCAAATCAATAGTTTTTATCAATGCCCATTTAAATATTATGTTGAAAGAGTGTTGAAATTAAATGATGAAAAAAGTCAATTTAATATGCAACTAGGTAATATCTTTCATGAAGTTTTAAAAGAAGTTTTTGAAAATGATATTACTGATGAAAAAAATATCAATGAAATAATTGATGGAAAAATAAATAAAGTTATTGAAGTACAACAATACACTGAAAGTGAAAAGTATTTTACTAAAAGTCTTAAACAAGAACTTCTTAAGGATATTGAAATTATTAGAAACCAACATCAACAAATAGGTTTTGATAATTATGAATATGAAAAGCAAGTTGATATTAAGATTGATGAAAACATTAGTTTTAATGGAGTAATAGATAAACTGATTCATAAGCAAATAGACAATGATAGATTAATAGCTGTGGTGGACTATAAAACAGGTTCAGAAGAATATAAAGAAAATATGATTGAAGATGGCCTGTCTTTGCAGCTTCCAAGTTACTTATATTTAACTAGCAAACTATTTGAAAAAGAAAATAAAAAATATGCTGGTTTTTACATCCAGCACTTAATTAACACCGATAACAAATATGAGGTAAATAAACCTATAGAAGTTAAAAAACTTAACTCAATGAAGTTGAATGGTAAAAGTAATAGTGATGAAGATTTCAATATTTTAGAACATTTTGATCAAAACTTTAGAGAAAGCGAACTGATAAACATCTATGTTTCAAAAGAAGATAAAATCAGTTATAAAAAAGGGATAGATAATGTAGGAATTGATAAATTAATTCAACTTACTGAAGAAAAAATTTCAGAAGCAGG